>JBDSEG010000128.1:0-23253 GCA_039920165.1 Burkholderiaceae bacterium | reverse complement strand
GGGTCATGCACGAACTTTAGCGGCTTGGTGGGATGCCCTTGCGGAATCCACACATCGATGCAGGCGAGCAGCTCGGCCGGGTCGGCGGACTTGACGAAATGGTGGTCGAATCCGACGCGCCCGGCGCACTCGCGATTGTCGGCCTGACCGTAGCCGGTGAGCGCGATGAGCAGGCCGTCGCGGGTGGCCGGCTGCGCACGCAGCCGCTCGGCCACCTGGTAGCCGTCGAGCAGCGGCAGCCCGATATCGAGCACCACGATGTTGGGGCCGAAATCCGCGGCCACCGCGAGTGCCTGCGCGCCGTCGGCGGCCGTGCTGACCTCATTTCCCACGAGTTCGAAGAAGGTCGCGACGCTGCGCGCCGCATCACGGTTGTCGTCGACGCCGAGGATGCGCCAGGTCTTTCGGGCAGTGTCCAGCTCGGTCTCGTTCTGCTCGGGTTCGGCCGGCCGTGCGCCGCCGAGCCAGGGCAGCCGCAGCGTGAATTCAGCCCCGGACCCAGTGCCAGCGCTCGCCGCCTCGATGCTGCCGCCATGCAGCTCGGCCAGCCGGTGCGCCAGCGTGAGGCCGATGCCCAGCCCGCCCTGTGTGCGGTCGAGGCCGCGCCCGCCCTGCGTGAACAGGTCGAAGATGCGTGGCAGCAACGCGGGCTCGATCCCGATGCCGTTGTCGCGCACGCTGACGACGGCCCCGTCGGTGGCGCTTGCGACCGTGAATTCGATCAACGCGCGATTGGCGCCGTATTTGGAGGCGTTGTGCAGCAGGTTGGAGACGATCTGCGCGAGGCGCGCGAAGTCGGCCTGCAGCCAGACCGACTCAGCCGGCTTTTCGACCCGCAGCGTCGGGCCCCGCGACTCGATCATAGGCTGCGAAGTCTCGACGCTCTCGTTCACCACCGAGCCCAGGTCGACGCGTTCGGGCATCAGCACGGCTGGCGCACCATGATGTCCACGTCCCAGGCAGATTCAGGATCGGCCGGTGCGATGCGTCGGATGACGTCGAGCGCGGTGCGGATCGGCGCCAGCGGATTGCGCAACTCGTGCGACAGCATGGCGAGAAATTCGTCCATGCGCCGGCCGGACTCGAGCAGCCTGCTCGGCGGCGCGGCGTTCGGTGATTTCGCTTTGCAGGCTGCCGTAGAGGTGCGCATTTTCCAGCGCCGAGGCGGCGCGCGGCGCCAGGTCGTCGAGCGTGCGCGATCGAACGCACGGGCCGCTTCCAGTGGCCTCTCGGCGGTGCCGTCGGCCGGGTCCACGCCGGCGCAAGCCAGGGCGAGCACCGTACCAAGCGGGCGGTCGCCGTTGTACACCGGCAGCGCCGCACCGGCGATCGGGCGCCACGCCGCTGGCAGCTGCGTCGCAAGGCCGATCAAGCTCGTGCTCAGCAGGCCGAGCTGAGCCGGCGTGAGATCGACGCGACGGCGAGCCGTCACCGCGGTCTGCAGCATCTCGCGAATCAGCGGCGCGAGTTCGACGATCGCGAGCGTGCTGGAGCTTGCTTCGGCGGGGACGGCAACGCCGACCGCCTGCAGCGCCGACTCGCGGCGCCCGGGCCATCGGCGCGCTGCACCCACGCCACCGAAACGAGGCCGGGGACGATCAGCCGGGCCAGTTCGTGAACCGTCGCCTCGACTTCCAGCGAGCGATTCAGGACCCGGCTCGCGTGCGGCAGAAATGCCGAGCGGCGGTCGTTCTCTTCGGCCGCCTGGCACGCGGCCTGGGCGGCGACGAAGGCGGCGTGCGCATCGGCCTGGCGGCGGATCGAACGATGATCGCGAAGAGCTGGGCGAATACCTGGATGCTTTTGGAGAGGTCGCCCTGCGCGACCGCACCGATTGACACCTGCGACTTCGCTGGTCGTGCACCAGATCGTCGATCAGCGCGTTGATGGACTCGATCGAGGCTCCCCAGAAGCCGCGTTTCTCGGTCAGCGCAGCGCGCTGCTTCAACTTGCCTTCCTTGCCGACGACTTGACGCAGGCGTGCAAGTTCTTCCGCAATGGTGGCGTTGTGCTCGACGAGATCGTTGAAGACCTCGGCCACCTTGCCGTGCAGGCCGGACCAGTGCAAGGGCAAACGAACGCTCGCATCGCCTCGCCGCAAGTGCGTCAACGCAGCGAGCAGCAGCGCGGTTTCACGGTCGTGCATGGTGCCCGATGCGTCTTCGAGGACTTTCATGGGACTTTCGGGGCAGGAGGATGAGCGGCGGGCACGCCAGATGCCACCATCAATTCGGCCGAGGCTATAGGCCCGTCCCGGGACAAAGCGCAGGACAATTGCTGCAGCCCGCGTAGGACGCGACCGGTGGCTATCGAGACGGACCCGCCCGTCGTACGGCCAGATTTTCCAAGAATGACTGAGGTAATGGATTGGCAGCGCTTCGAATTCTCTATGTCGAGGACAACGACGACCTTCGCGAAACCATCGGGATGCTGCTCGAGGGCGAGGGCCGCGAAATCGTCCCCTGCCCGGACGCCGAGCACGCAATTCCGCTCTGGAGCGAGAACCGCTTCGACGTCCTCGTCACCGATGTGAGCTTGCCCGGCATGTCGGGCACGGATCTGGCTCGCAGCGTTCTTGCCGGCAATCCGCGCAGCTGGGTCGTGCTGTGCTCGGGGTACGACCTGCGCCACGGGCTCGACCGGCTCGGACCGAACGTGCGTGCCCTGTCCAAGCCCTTCGAGCCCGAGGAACTCGACGTTCTGCTGAACGAGATCGCGTCTTCTCTGTCCAGCTGATTTGAGTCCGCGGCGGGCTATAATCATCGGCTTTCCCTTGCCACACTCGATCAGACGCTTCGAGGTGGCTTCCAACCGTCGCCGGTCGCTGCGCCGCGCAACGACCGACGGCGGAACCCACAAGGAGAATCCATGCGTCATTACGAGATCGTCCTGCTGATCCATCCGGATCAAAGCGAACAGGTTCCGGCCATGCTGGAACGCTACAAGGGAGTCATCACCGCCGGCGGCGGCAAGGTGCACCGGGTCGAGGACTGGGGCCGTCGCCAGATGGCGTACATGATCCAGAAGCTGGCCAAGGCGCACTACCTGCTCGTCAATATCGAGTGCGGGCGCGAAGTCCTGGTCGAACTGGAAACGGCGTTTCGCTTCAACGACGCCGTGCTGCGCCACCTGACGGTTCAGAAGAGCCAGGCCGAGACCGGGCCGTCGATCATGATGAAGATGGTCGAGCGCGAAGACGCCCGCAAGTCGTCGCCGCCTTCCCATCAGGGATCGCGCGACCAGGGGTCTCGTGACCAGGGATCGCGCGACCCGTCGCCGCCGCCGCAACGCCAGGAGGCCGCGGTCTGAGGTCTGCGCCGGCGCAGCAGCCGAGCGGCCTTGCCGAGTGAACCGCCTGATGCTCACGGCATCGCTCGTCGAACGCGGCGCCTTGCGGTATACGCCGGCCGGCGTCGCGGCCCTCGACCTGAACCTGAAGCACGAGTCTGAAGTGACTCAGGACGGGTCCACCCGCAAGGTTTCGGTCGAAGTCAGGGCGCGTGCGCTGGGCGAGATTACCCGCAAGGTCGCGCAACTCGAACTCGGCAGCGAGCACGGCTTTGCAGGCTTCATCGGGTCGCAGCGCAACGGCAAAGGTGTGGTGTTCCATGTGACCGAGCTCGATTGAGCGTTCGGCCATTGTTCGAAATCCAGATAGATTTGAAAGAGGTGAAATATGCCCCCGCCACGTGGTAAAGGTCGGTTCTCGAAGGACCGCAAACCCAAGCGCAATACCCAGTCGCTGCTTTTTCGCCGCAAGCGCTTTTGCCGCTTCACGGTGACCGGGGTCAAGGAGATCGACTACAAGGATATCGATACCTTGCGCGATTTCATCGGCGAGAACGGCAAGATCACGCCGGCCCGCCTGACCGGCACGCGCGCATTCTTCCAGCGCCAGTTGACGACGTGCATCAAGCGCGCGCGCTTCCTGGCGATGCTGCCGTACAGCGACCAGCACAAGGTCTGAGGAGCACCGCATGCAAATCATCCTGCTGGAAAAGATCGCCAACCTCGGCAACCTCGGCGATGTCGTCAAGGTCAAGGACGGCTATGCCCGCAACTTCCTGATCCCGACCCGTGCCGCGCGCCGCGCGACCGAGTCCGCGATCAAGGAGTTCGAGGTCAAGCGCATCGAGCTCGAGAAGGCTGCGGCCGACAAGCTGGCCGGCGCGCAGGCGATGGCCGAGAAGATGAGCGGTCGCACTGTGCATATCACCCAGAAGGCTGGAGTCGATGGGCGCCTGTTCGGTTCGGTGACGAACAACGATATTGCCGAGGCGTTGACGCGCATCGACTTCAAGGTTGCCAAGTCGCAGGTGCGCCTGCCCAATGGCCCGTTGAAGACCATTGGCGAGCATACGGTGACGGTTTCACCGCACACCGATGTGGTGGTCGATGTCAAGGTGGTGGTGCTCGGCGAAAGTGATTGAACCTTCGGTTCGAAGGACAGCGGGCCGGCTTTGCCGGCCCTTTTCTTTTGGTGAATCCAGCTTGACGTTCGGGCGTCGATTTCCCCTGCAAACGCACCGGTTGTCCCCAGCTTGCTCCACAGGCACGCGGGCGGTGCGGCTTTAAGATTCGGCGATGTCGGCTGTCTTCAGTTCCACCCATGCTCCCGCCGCCAATCGGCCCGACGACGAGGTGGCGCGGCTGCGCATTCCGCCGCATTCCATCGAGGCCGAGCAAAGCGTGCTGGGTGGCTTGTTGCTCGACAACAGCGCCTGGGACCGGGCCGGCGACCTGCTGACCGACAGCGACTTTTACCGCTACGAGCACCGCGCGATCTATTCCGCGATCGGCGCGCTGGTCAATGCCACACGACCGGCCGATGTGATCACCGTGTTCGAGCAACTGCAAAGCGTGGGCAAGGCCGAGGAGTGCGGCGGGCTCGTGTACCTCAACTCGCTCGCGCAGAGCGTACCGAGCGCGGCCAATATCCGCCGCTACGCCGAAATCGTGCGCGAACGCGCGGTGCTGCGCAAGCTCGTCGCAGCCAGCGACGAGATCGCCACCACCGCGTTCAACCCGCAAGGCCGCCAGGTCTCTGAAATCCTCGACGAGGCGGAGGGCAAGATTTTCCGCATTGGCGAGGAAGGCTCGCGTTCGCGCCAGGGTTTTCTGAGCATGGACCATCTGGTCGTGCAGCTTATCGACCGCGTCAACGAACTCCACGAGAACGGTGCCGAGGAAGTGACCGGCGTGCGCACCGGCTTCTACGATATGGACCGCATGACGGCGGGTCTGCAACCGGGCGACCTTATCGTCCTGGCGGCGCGGCCGTCCATGGGCAAGACAGCCTTCGCCCTCAACATCGCCGAACACGTCGCGGTTCAGGAGGGCTTGCCCGTCGTTGTCTTCTCGATGGAAATGGGCGCCTCGCAGCTTGCGCTGCGGATGGTCGGCTCACTCGGCCGCATCGACCAGCAGCATCTGCGCACCGGCGCGCTGAAAGACGACGAATGGGGGCGCTTGTCCGAGGCGGTTGAGAAGCTCGGCAAGGTCAGCCTGTTCATCGACGAGAGCCCGGCGCTCACCTCGAGCGAACTGCGCGCGCGCGCGCGGCGGCAGGCGCGCCAGTGCGGCCAGCTCGGGTTGATCGTGGTCGACTACCTGCAGCTCATGAGCGGCAGCGGCGGTACCAACGAGGAGAACCGCGCGACGGTGATCGGCGAGATATCGCGCGGTCTGAAGTCGCTCGCCAAGGAGCTGAAATGCCCGGTGATCGCGCTCTCGCAGCTCAACCGCAGCGTCGAGAGCCGCACCGACAAGCGGCCGATGATGAGCGACCTGCGCGAGTCCGGTGCCATCGAGCAGGATGCCGATGTGATCATGTTCATCTATCGAGACGAGTACTACACCAAAGATGCGTGCAAGGAACCGGGCATCGCCGAGATCATCATCGGCAAGCAGCGCAACGGGCCGACCGGCATGCTCAAGCTCACCTTCCTGAAGCCGCTGACCAAGTTCGACAACCTGGCGCCCGGCAGCGCCGGCGATTACTGACCAGCCTTGAAGTCGAGGGGACGTAGCTGTATATTCGTACAGTCATGCCAGTTCCACATTCTCCCAAGCTGCCGCCTGCGTCGGCACCACTGCACTTCGTTAAGGGCCGCGGTATCGGCTCGAATGCCGGTTCGCGCTACGAGGGCTGGACCCGTGAAACCGACCTGGACGAATACGACCGCGACCTCGACCGGCTCGATGCCCCACCGGTAAGGACCACGGTCACCGAACGAATCGCGCGTTCGATCATCAGCCGCAACGAATCGCCCGACATCCCGTTCGACCGCTCGCTCAATCCGTATGCCGGTTGCGAGCATGGCTGCGTCTACTGCTATGCGCGGCCCACGCATGCCCGGCTCGGTCTCTCGCCGGGGCTCGATTTCGAAACCCGCATCTTCGCCAAGACGAATGCTGCCGAGCTGCTGCGCGCCGAACTGAGCCGGCCCGGCTATGCGCCGGCGTTGATCGCGCTCGGCGCCAATACCGACCCGTACCAGCCGGCCGAGCGCAAATTCGAGATCTCGCGCTCGCTGCTGCAGGTGCTGAGTGACTTCAACCACCCGGTCGGCATCACCACCAAATCAGCGCTCGTCACGCGCGATATAGACATCCTGGCAAAGATGGCGGCGAAGAATCTGGTGCGCGTGTTCATATCGATCGGTACGCTGAACTCCGATCTGGCGCGCATCCTCGACCCGCGCGCGCCGGCGCCGGCGCGTCGCATCGAGGCGATTCGGCGGCTCGCCGATGCCGGGATTCCGACCGGGGTGATCGACTCGCCCATCATTCCCGCCATCAACGACACCGAGATCGAGGCCGTGCTCGGCGCGGCGGCCGAGGCGGGCGCGATCTCGGCCAGCTATGTGATGCTGCGACTGCCCCTGGAGGTGCGTGACCTCTTCGTGCAATGGCTCGAACATCACTTCCCGATGCGAGCCGCGCACGTGATGAGCCTGGTTCGCCAGATGCGCGACGGGCGCGACAACGAATCGACCTTCGGCGCCCGCATGCGTGGCAGCGGGCACCACGTCGACCTGATCGCTCAGCGTTTCCGGCTCGCGGCTCGCCGGCTCGGCTTGAACGAGACTCGCGTGTCGCTCGCGACGACGCTGTTCGAAGTGCCTGCCGCGATGGGCGATCAACTCGGCTTGTTCTGAACTGCCACGCGATCTCGGTGACGAAGCTTCCGCACGCGAAGGCGCAAAGGTCGCGAAGAACGCAAAGGAAGACAAGTGCCTTTGCTTCGCGTCCTTTGCGACGTTTGCACCCATGCGTCCACAAGACCTGACGCGCTCAACGGCAGACCGCGAAAGCATCCAGTGAAGCCCGGTACTCGCCCGCCTGCACCCGCAACAGCCCGAGCGCCGTGTGGAAGAGATTGTCGTGGCTGAGTGGCGCGCCGCGAAGCTCGCGTAGGCAGTCTGCGCGTGTGGGTGATCCCGGCGCGAGCCAGGCGATCATCGGCACCTGTGTCTGCTCGCTCGGCGCCATCGAGAACGGCACGCCGTGCAGGTACAGGCCGTTTTCGCCGAGCGATTCGCCGTGGTCCGAGATATATAGCAGCGTGGCCTCGTATCTCGCCGACTGCGCGCGCGCCCAGACGAGCGACTGCGCCAGCACGTGGTCGGCATAGGCGATCGAGTTGTCGTAGGCATTCACCAACGTGTGCGGCTCGCACTCGCGCAGCACATTGGTCGTGCATTCGGGCAGAAACGGTTTGCGTTGCGGGGGTGAGCGCTTGTAGTAGGCCGGCCCGTGGCTGCCGATCGGGTGCAGGACTATCAGCACGCCGCGCGCGCGCTGCTGAGGCGCCAGCGCAGCGAGCCGCTGATCCAGGCCGTGCAACAGCGCTTCGTCGTAGCACTCGCCACCCTCGCACAGGCCGGGCGGAAGCGGCGGGGCGCCCGGCGCGGCGTCGTGCGCATCGGCGCTCGGTACGCGCGCGCAAAGGCCCTTGCAGCCGGACTGGTTGTCGATCCACAGCACCGCCAGACCGGCGCGTTGGACCAGGTCGAGCAGGTTCTCGCGCTCGCCTTTGCGCGCGCCGAATTCGACCCGCCCGAGATCGGAAAACATGCAGGGCAGCGAAGCGGCGGTGCTGGTTCCGCACGAGGTGACCGCGCCGAAGCTGATCGCATCCGTGGCGGCCAGCTCGGGGTTGGTGGCGCGCGCATAGCCGTTCAGCGAAAAGTTGGCGGCGCGCGCGGTTTCGCCGACCACGAGGAGCAGCAGCGGCGGTTTTGCGCCGGGTCCCGCGGGCAGCGCACGGGCATCGGCACCGATCGCCTGCGGTGGCCCTTTCGGTTGCGCCGCGCTGTCGGCCGCGAGCACACCCAGCGCATAGAACGAATTCAGCGGATTGATCAGATAGCGAAGAGTCTTGTGCTCGCGCATCGTCGACGAGAAATCGGCGAAGAGGGCCAGCACGACGCCGACCACCAGCACGAGGGAGCCGACCAGCCCGGCGAGATTGCGCAGCGCCTGCGCCGGCGCGCGCAGCCGCTCGAGCGGCATTTTCCAGACCACCCACAGCGGCAGCCCGGCGAGCAACACGAGCGCCGCAAACAAGCGCCAGTTCAGCAGGTCGCGTGTCTCGGCCGGGTCGGTATGCAGGACGTTGACCATCATCGTCGGGTCGATGACGATGCCGTAGCTGAACATGAAATAGGCACCGAGCGCCGCGGCGACGAGGAACAGCGTGGCAGCCGGTCTGATGCTGCGCGACCATGCGAACAGGCTCAGCAGCCCGGTGGTCGCGGCCGCCACGATCAGTGCGAAGCCCGCCACGAACAGCGCGCCGCGCGGCGAGTGCGTCTCGGGCAGGGCGAGCAGGGCGAGCCAGAGCGCGCCATTCGGCAGCAACGCGATCCAGGCGCCGGTCAGCGCCGCGAGGGTCAGCGGGTTGCGCTGCACCGCGCGGCGGTCCACGTCGTCACTTGAACAAATCCTTCACGCGGTCCGACCACGTCTTGGAATTCGGCGAATGCCGGTCGCCGGATTTGCGGAACGACTCGTCGAGTTCCTTCAGCAGTTTGCGCTGGTGCTCGGTGAGCTTGATCGGCGTCTCGACGCTGACGTGGCAGTACAGGTCGCCCGGGTAGCTCGCGCGAACGCCCTTGATGCCCTTGCCGCGCAGCCGGAAGGTCTTGCCGTGCTGGGTACCTTCGGGCAGATCGATCTCGGCCTTGCCGCCGAGCGTCGGCACCTCGATCGAGCCGCCGAGCGCCGCGCTCGTGAGTGCCACGGGCACAGTGCAGTGCAGATCGTCGCCGTCGCGCTCGAAGATCTCATGCTGCTTGATGCGGATCTCGATATACAGGTCGCCCGACGGCCCGCCGTTGGTGCCCGGCTCGCCGTTGCCGGTCGAGCGGATGCGCATGCCTTCGTTGATGCCTGCCGGGATCTTGACCTCGAGCGTCTTGTTTTTCTTCAGCTTGCCCTGGCCCGCGCAGGTCACACACGGCTCGGGGATGATCTTGCCGCTGCCGTGGCAGTGCGGGCAGGTCTGCTGGATGCTGAAGAAGCCCTGGCGCATATGCACCGTGCCGGCGCCGTTGCAGGTGGTGCACACCCGCGGGCTAGTGCCGGGCTTGGCGCCGCTGCCGGTGCAGGTCTCGCAGGCCTCCCAGCTCGGGATGCGGATCTGGCTCTCCTTGCCGGCCGCGGCCTCTTCGAGCGTGATCTCCATGGCGTAGCTCAGGTCGCTGCCGCGGAAGACCTGCTGGCCGCCCGCGCGCCGCTGGCCCGCGGCGCCGAAGATATCGCCGAAGATATCGCCGAAGGCTTCGGCAAAGCCGCCGCCCATGCCGTCGCCACCGCGACCGGCCATATTGGGGTCGACCCCGGCGTGGCCGTACTGGTCGTAGGCGGCGCGCTTCTTCGCGTCGGACAGCATTTCGTAGGCCTCCTTGACCTCTTTGAAATGCTCCTCGGACTTTTTTGCCCCGTCGCCCTGGTTGCGGTCGGGATGGTGCTTCATCGCCAGCTTGCGATAGGCCTTCTTGATATCGTCCTCGGCCGCATTCTTGGCCAGTCCGAGCACCTCGTAGTAGTCGCGTTTGGCCATCGGAATCAGGCTCCCCGTCTGTCTGTGTCTGTTCGTTTCGACCGGTCGGCGCCGGCTTCAAAAACCGAAGCCGGCTTCGACCGAAGCAAGCTGCCTCGGCCAAAGCCGGCGTCGCCCGAAGCGCTGGGTCAGCCCTTCTTGACTTCCTTGAAATCGGCATCGACGACGTTGTCGTCGTCGGTCGGCTTGGCCGCGCCGGGCTGCGCGTCGGCGCTTTGTTGGGCGCCCGCCGCGCCGGCCGCGGCCTGCGCCGCCTGTGTCTGGGCATACACCTTCTCGCCGAGCTTCTGGCTCGCCGCCATCAGTGCCTCGGTCTTGGATTCGATCTGCACCTTGTCCTCGCCCTTGAGCGCTTCCTCGGCGTCCTTGATCGCCGCCTCGATCTTCGCCTTCTCGTCGGCGTCGAGCTTGTCGCCATGCTCGGTCACGCTCTTCTTCACGCCGTGGATCATCGCGTCGGCTGAGTTGCGGGCCTGGATCAGCTCGAGCTTCTTCTTGTCCTCGGCGGCGTTGACTTCGGCGTCCTTCACCATCGCCTGGATTTCCGATTCCGACAGGCCAGAGTTGGCCTTGATGGTGATCTTGTTTTCCTTGCCGGTGGCCTTGTCCTTGGCACCGACGTGCAGGATGCCGTTGGCGTCGATGTCGAAGGTCACCTCGATCTGCGGCATGCCGCGCGGCGACGGCGGAATGCCTTCGAGGTTGAATTCCCCGAGGCTCTTGTTACCCGAGGCCATCTCGCGCTCGCCCTGGTAGACCTTGATCGTCACCGCCGGCTGGTTGTCGTCGGCGGTGCTGAAGGTCTGCGCAAACTTGGTCGGGATGGTCGTGTTCTTCTGGATCATCTTGGTCATCACCCCGCCCAGTGTCTCGATGCCCAGCGACAGCGGGGTCACGTCGAGCAGCAGCACGTCCTTGCGGTCACCGACCAGCACCTGACCCTGGATCGCTGCGCCGACGGCCACCGCCTCGTCCGGGTTCACGTCCTTGCGCGGCTCCTTGCCGAAGAACGCCTTGACCTTCTCCTGTACCTTGGGCATGCGCGTCATGCCGCCCACCAGGATCACGTCGTTGATATCGGACACAGATACGCCGGCGTCCTTGATCGCGGTGCGGCAGGGCGCGATGGTGCGCTCGATCAGGTCGTCGGCCAGCGCTTCGAGCTTGGCGCGCGAGAGCTTGATATTCAGATGCTTCGGACCCGACGCATCGGCCGTCACGTAGGGCAGGTTGATATCGGTCTGGGCGCCGCTCGAGAGTTCGATCTTCGCCTTCTCGGCCGCTTCCTTCAGCCGCTGCAGCGCGAGCACGTCCTTGCCCAGGTCGACACCCTGGTCCTTCTTGAACTCGGCAATGATGTAGTCGATGATGCGCTGGTCGAAATCCTCGCCGCCGAGGAAGGTGTCGCCGTTGGTCGACAGCACCTCGAACTGCATCTCGCCGTCGACATCGGCGATCTCGATGATCGAAATGTCGAAGGTGCCGCCGCCCAGGTCGTAGACGGCGATCTTGCGGTCGCCCTTGCCGTGCTTGTCCAGGCCGAAGGCAAGCGCCGCGGCGGTCGGCTCGTTGATGATGCGCTTCACGTCCAGGCCGGCGATGCGGCCGGCGTCCTTCGTCGCCTGGCGCTGGCTGTCGTTGAAATACGCGGGCACGGTGATGACGGCTTCGGTCACTTCCTCGCCCAGGTAGTCCTCGGCGGTCTTCTTCATCTTGCGCAGCACCTCGGCGCTGACCTGCTGGGGCGCGAGCTTCTTGCCGCGCACCTCGATCCAGGCGTCGCCGTTGTCGGCCGCGGCGATGGTGTAGGGCATCAGGTCGATATCCTTCTGCACTTCCTTCTCGGTGAACTTGCGGCCGATCAGGCGCTTGACGGCGTAGAGCGTGTTCTTGGCGTTGGTCACCGCCTGCCGCTTGGCCGAGGCGCCGACCAGGATGTCGCCGCTATCCTGGTAGGCAACGACCGACGGCGTGGTGCGCGCACCCTCGCTGTTCTCGATCACCTTGGTGGTGTTGCCTTCCATGATGGCCACGCACGAGTTGGTGGTGCCGAGGTCGATGCCGATGATTTTTGCCATGGGGTTGCTCCTGAATCCGTTTTGCTTTGAATGAAAAGCGATAGCTTGAGAGGTGCGGCTTGGCGCGGTCTTTTCAAGCGCCGCACCGGGCTTTCAGACCTCGGGCGAGGCCGCCACCGTGACCAGCGCCGGGCGCAGCACGCGGTCGACGATCGAATAGCCTTTTTGCAGCACCATCACGATGGTGTTGGGCTCCTGCCCCGATGCCACCACGCTGATCGCCTGGTGCGAGTGCGGATCGAAGCGCGTGCCCGCGGCCGGGTTGATCTCGACGACCTTGTTGCGTTCGAGGGCGGCGGCGAGCTGGCGCAGCGTGGCATGCACGCCTTCGAGCAACTGCTCGTTGGTCGCCGCGGGGATCGCGATCGCCGCCTCGAGGCTGTCCTTCACCGGCAGCAGGCTCTCGGCGAACGACTCGACCGCATATTTGCGCGCCTTAGCCACTTCGTCTTCGGCGCGCCGGCGGGTGTTCTCGGACTCGGCCTTGGCGCGCAGGAAGGCGTCGGAGACTTCGGCGTGCTTGGCCTCGAGTTCCTGCAGCCGGGCTTCGGCGTTGAAGCGATCGGCGCCGCTCTGGGCATCCTGCGCAGGGTTCGATTCGTCCGGGTTCGAAGAGGTCGGGTCGGTGCTCGTCATGGAAGAGGGGCCAAACGGCCTGTATCGCTGCAAGCGCCGAAGTGACGCCATTGCCCGCAACTTCAAGAGGGTCAGGAGCCGGTTGCCGGCAATTTTCTGAAACGGGGGGTCTCGCCTCACTCGGGTTCGGCCGAAGCGCTCCAGCGGTTCCAGTCGACGAGCTGGCGCCGGTCGCGCTTGGTGGGGCGGCCCTGCTCGATGGTCTGGGCGGGGTCGAGGCCGCCCTCGCGCCGCTGCTGCGCAAGCCTTTCCCGCAGGGCGACGCTTTCCGGCGTTTCCTCGTAGAGCGCCTGCGCGACCGAGGCCGGGCCGCGGCTTTCGCTCAAACCCCGCACGACGACGGTGCGCAGGACCTGCGCCTGGCGCAGCGTGATGCGGTCGCCGGGGCGCAGATCGCGCGAAGCCTTCGCGGGCGCCTCGTTCACGCTGACCCGGCCCTTGTCGATCTCGTCACCGGCCAGGCTGCGGGTCTTGAAGAAGCGGGCGGCCCACAGCCATTTGTCCAGGCGCACCTTCGGGTTAGACAGCGGTTTTTCCATCCGACGGTGATTGTCGGGCATGCTCGTCGCCTCCGCATTTGCCCTAGTCGGAGGGGCGTGGGAAGCACGCGCTTTGCGGCGATCATGCGGGCTGTCATTTTTTGCATCGAACAAGGAGTCACTATGCGTCGCGATATGTTTCTCAAATCCTTCGCCGCGCTGGCCGCGGCCGGCGCCTTTCCGCTGCCGTCCCAGGCGGCAGCCGCATCCTTGAAGATGATGATCCCGGCCAACCCGGGCGGCGGCTGGGATACAACCGGTCGGGCGCTCGGCAAGTCGCTGCAGGATTCCGGCGTCGCGTCGTCGGTGAGCTACGACAACAAGGGCGGCGCGGCCGGCGCGATCGGCCTGGCGCAGTTCGCCAATGCGACGAAGGGCGACCCGAACGCGCTGATGGTGATGGGCGCGGTCATGCTCGGCGGCCTTATCACCGGCAAGCCGCCGGTGAGCCTGTCTCAGGTCACGCCGCTGGCGCGCCTGACGAGCGAATACAACGTCTTCGTGCTGCCGGCCGATTCCAAGCTGAAGACCATGGCCGACGTGGTCGAGCAGATGAAAAAGGATCCCGGCAGCGTGAAGTGGGGCGGCGGCTCGCGCGGATCGACCGAGCACATCGCGGCGGCGATGATCGCGCGCGAGGTCGGCGTCGATCCCGCCAAGATCAACTATGTCGCCTTCCGGGGCGGTGGCGAGGCGACCGCGGCCATCCTCGGCGGCAACGTCACCGTGGGCGGCAGCGGCTACAGCGAATTCTCCGAATACATCACCACCGGAAAGATGAAAGCGATCGCGGTCACGTCCGACAAGCGCATCAAGGGCATCGAGGTGCCGACGCTGAAGGAGCAGGGCATCAACGTCGTGATCGGCAACTGGCGCGGCGTGTACGGCGCGGCCGGCCTCACGCCGGCGCAGCGTGCCGCGCTGACCGAGATGATCGTCAAGGCGACCCAGACCAAGAGCTGGGCCGAGGCGCTGGCGAAGAACAACTGGACCCCTGCGCTGATGACCGGCCCGGCGTTCGACAAATTCGTTGACGACGAATTCGCCAGCCTGCGCGCGGTGATGGTCAAGTCCGGCATGGTCTGATGAACCGCAACCAGACCCTCGTCGGCGCCGGCGCGCTGCTGCTCGGCGTGGTGCTGGCGATCGGCGCCGCTCAGACCCGCTCCGAAGCCGGCTACTCGGGGGTCGGTCCCAACTTCCTGCCTTGGGTCGTGGCGCTCGCGCTACTGGCCTGCGGCATCGGGCTGGTCGCACACTCGATGCGCGGCGGCTTTCGCGACATGGATCCGCCGTCGGGCGCCGAGCACGGCCACTGGATCGGCTTCGTGTGGGTCTCGGTCGGCCTGCTCGCGAACGCGGCGCTCATCACCACGATCGGGTTCATCTTCAGCTGCACCCTGTGCTTCGTGCTCGCGGCGCACGGCTTCAAGTCGGCCGAAGGGCGCGCCAGCCTCGCTCCGCGTGCGCTGGCGCTGGATGCCGCGATCGGCTTCGCCATCGCGGCACCGGTGTACTGGATGTTCAGCCAGCTGCTGGCGATCAACCTGCCCGGCCTCACCGAATCCGGATGGATCTGAACAGCGCGCTCGATGATCGATACCTGGAACAACCTCCTGCAGGGTTTCATCACCGCCGGCACGCCGGTCAACCTGCTGTGGGCGCTGCTCGGCTGCACCCTTGGCACGGCGGTCGGCGTGCTGCCGGGCATCGGCCCGGCAACCGCCGTGGCGATGCTGCTGCCGATCACGCTCAAGGTCGACGCTACCGCCTCGATGATCTTCTTCGCCGGCATCTATTACGGTGCGATGTACGGCGGCTCGACCACCTCGATCTTGCTCAACACGCCAGGCGAGGCGGGCTCGATGGTGACCGCGATGGAGGGCAACAAGATGGCGAAGAACGGGCGCGCCGGCGCCGCGCTCGCCACGTCCGCCATCGGATCGTTCGTCGCCGGCACGATCGCCACCGTTGTCGTCACCTTCTTCGCGCCGGTGGTCGCGCAGTACGCGGTGCGCCTGGGTCCGCCCGAATATTTCATGCTGATGGTGCTGGCCTTCCTGACCGTCAGCGCTGTGCTCGGCAAGAGTGCGCTGCGCGGCATGACGGCGCTGTTCATCGGCCTCGCGATGGGCCTCGTGGGAATCGACCAGATCTCGGGCCAGGCGCGCTATACCGCCGGCGTTCCCGAACTGATGGACGGGCTGGAGGTGGTGCTGATCGCGGTCGGCCTGTTCGCGGTCGGCGAGGCGCTGTACATGGTGCTGTACGAAGGCCGCACCGCCGAGACACAGAACAAGCTGAGCAAGGTCCACATGACGGGCGCGGAGTGGCGCCGCTCGTGGCCGGCGTGGCTGCGCGCGACCGGCATCGGCATTCCGTTCGGCGTGATCCCGGCCGGCGGCAGCGAGATTCCGACCTTTCTGAGCTATGCGACCGAGCGCAAGCTGTCCAAGCATCCGGAAGAGTTCGGCACCACCGGCGCGATCGAGGGCGTGGCTGGTCCCGAGGCGGCCAACAACGCCGCGGTCACCGCCACGCTGATCCCGCTGCTCACGCTCGGCATTCCGACCTCCAACACCACCGCCATCCTGCTCGGTGCCTTCCAGAATTACGGCATCCAGCCGGGGCCGCAGCTGTTCGACAAGAACGCCGCGCTCGTGTGGGCGCTGATCGCCTCGCTGTATATCGGAAACGTGATGCTGCTGGTGCTGAACCTGCCGATGGTCGGCCTGTGGGTGAAGCTGCTGAAGATCCCGAAGCCGCACCTGTATGCCGGCATCCTGATCTTCGCCACGGTCGGCGTGTACGGCATGCGCCAGTCGGCTTTCGACCTGGTGCTGCTCTACGCCATCGGCCTGCTCGGCGTGGTGATGCGGCGCTTCGATTTTCCGACCGCGCCGGTGGTGGTCGGCATGATCCTCGGCCCGCTCGCCGAGGCGCAACTGCGCAACGCCCTGTCGATCGGCGAGGGCCACTGGACCGTCTTCTTCGAACGCCCGGTGGCGTTGCTGCTGATGCTCATCGCGGTCGCGATCCTCGTCGTGCCGCCGATCCTGCGCCGACGCCGCCGCGCGGCCTGAGCGGATCGACCCGGCGCGACCGGGCGGCGCTAGAATCTGGTTGAATCAACCAAATCAGGATTCGACCCATGGAAACGCCGTCGATCGGCTTGTTCGAAGCCAAGACCCACTTTTCCGAGTTGATCGCGCGCGCCGAGGCCGGTGAGGAAGTCGTCATCACGCGGCACAACCGTCCGGTGGCGCGCATCGTCCCCTTCGTCGCTCCCGCCCGGGCCGCCGCGCCGCGCCGCGCTGTGCTCAAGGCGCTGCTGCAGTCTGCCAGCGAGCGCCACCTCGGGCTCGACTGGAAAGCCTTGCGCGACGACGGCCGCAGATAGTGGCCGTCTCGACCTTCGTGCTCGATGCGTCGGTGGCGCTCGGTGCGCTCTTCAAGGACGAGCAGGATGCGTACTCGCTCGGCGTGCTGCAATCGCTGGATGTCGCGGTGGCCGTCGTGCCCGCCTTGTGGCACCTCGAGCTCGGCAATATTCTGAGCCGCGCCCTCAAGGCTGGCCGCATCAGCGCAGGCGAACTGGCGCAAAGCTGGGAGCGGCTCGAGACCCTCAGCATTCAGGTGATGCCAACCCGCGACGACGCGTGCTACTGGGCCGAGCGATCGGTCGAATGGCAACTGTCTGCCTACGATTGCTGCTACCTCGACCTGGCCCGCGAACGGCGCATGCCGCTAGCCACCCGAGAGGCTGCGCTCGCCGCCGCCGCTCGGCGGCACGGCGTTCGTCTGTACATGTCCTGAACCGAATCGACCATGAAATCTTCCGATATCCGCTCGCAGTTCCTGAAATTCTTCGAAGGCAAGGGCCACACCGTCGTGGCCTCGAGTCCGGTCGTTCCCGGCGACGATCCGACGCTGTTGTTTACCAACGCCGGCATGAACCAGTTCAAGGATGTCTTTCTCGGCTTCGACAAGCGGCCCTACAGTCGCGCGGCGTCGAGCCAGAAGTGCATCCGCGCCGGCGGCAAGCACAACGACCTCGAAAACGTCGGCTACACCGCGCGCCATCACACCTTCTTCGAGATGCTCGGCAATTTCAGCTTCGGCGACTATTTCAAGCGCGAGGCGATCGGCTACGCGTGGGAGTTGCTAACTCAGGTCTACAAGCTGCCCGCCGACAAGCTGTGGGCGACGGTGTATGCCGAGGACGACGAGGCGTACGACATCTGGAAGAACGAGATCGGCCTGCCGGCCGATCGCATCGTTCGCATCGGCGACAACAAGGGCGTGCGCTACGCGTCCGACAACTTCTGGATGATGGGCGACACCGGCCCCTGCGGCCCGTGCAGCGAGATCTTCTACGACCACGGTCCCGGCGTCGAAGGCGGCCCGCCCGGCTCGGCCAATGAAGACGGCGATCGCTATATCGAGATCTGGAACAACGTCTTCATGCAGTTCAACCGCGACGAAGCGGGGGTCATGCACAAGCTGCCCAAGCCCAGCGTCGATACCGGCATGGGTCTCGAGCGGCTGACCGCGGTGCTGCAGCATGTTCACAGCAACTACGAGATCGACCTGTTCGTCAATCTGCTCGCGGCGGCGAAGCAGGCGGTCGATGGCGCCGGCTCGCCGGACTGCGATCTCGCAAGCCCGTCGCTGAAGGTCATCGCCGACCACATCCGGGCCTGCGCCTTTACGGTGGTCGACGGCGTGATCCCCGGCAACGAGGGCCGCGGCTACGTGCTGCGCCGCATCACCCGCCGCGCGATCCGCCATGGCTACAAGCTGGGTGCACGCAAGCCCTTCTTCCACAAGCTGGTGGCGGCGCTCGCGCTCGAGATGGGCGACGCCTATCCCGAACTGCGGCGCGCGCAGGCGCGCGTGACCGAGGTGCTCGCGCAAGAGGAGGAGCGCTTCTTCCAGACCATCGCGAACGGGATGGAGATCCTGGAGGCGGCGCTGGCGGGTGGAACCCGGCAGCTCGACGGTGACCTCGCTTTCAAGCTGCACGATACCTACGGCTTCCCTCTCGACCTGACGGCCGACGTCTGTCGCGAACGTAGCGTGGCGGTCGACAGCGCTGGATTTGACGCGGCCATGCGGCGCCAGCGCGAGCAGGCACGCGCCGCCGGCAAGTTCAAGATGGCCGCGGGCCTTGACTACAACGGCGCGGCGACCGTCTTTCACGGCTACGACACGCTGGCGCACGAGACCGCGAGCGTGAGCGCGATCTATATCGACGGCACGCCGGCAACGCAGGCGCGCGCCGGCGACGACGCCGTGATCGTGCTCGACCACACGCCGTTCTACGCCGAAAGCGGCGGTCAGGTCGGCGATACCGGCGAGCTGCGCAACGCGGCCTCGCACTTCAAGGTCGAAGACACGATCAAGGTCCAGGCCGCGGTCTTCGGCCACCCGGGCCGCGTGCTCGAAGGCGAGATCAAGATTGGCGACGTGCTCGCCGCCCGGGTCGATACCGGGCGCCGCGCCAGGACCGTTCGCAACCACAGCGCGACCCACCTCATGCACAAGGCGCTGCGCGAGGTGCTGGGCGATCACGTGCAGCAGAAGGGCTCGCTCGTCGATGCCGACAAGACGCGTTTCGACTTCGCCCACAACGCGCCGACGACGCCGGCGCAGATCGCCCGCGTCGAGGCGCTCGTCAACGCCGAGATCCTCGCCAATGTGGCGACGACCGCGCGCGTGATGCCGATCGACGAGGCGCAGAAATCAGGCGCGATGATGCTGTTCGGCGAGAAATACGGCGAGGAGGTTCGCGTGCTCGAGATCGGCGGCAGCCGCGAACTGTGCGGCGGCACCCACGTGCAGCGCACTGGCGATATCGGCCTGTTCAAGATCGTTGCCGAGAGCGGTGTGGCGGCCGGCGTGCGCCGGGTCGAGGCGATCACCGGCGACAACGCGCTTGCCTATGTACAGGCGATGGAGGCGACGCTCGCGCAGCTCGCGGGCAGCTTGAGGGCTGCACCGGCGGAAGTGCCAGCGCGCGTCGGCCAGGTGCTCGAGCAGGTGCGCACGCTGGAGAAGGAAATCGCCGCGCTGAAGGGCCGGCACGCGTCGTCGCAGGGCGATGCGCTCGTCGCGCAGGCCATCGATCTGGGCGGGCTCAAGGTGCTGGCCGCGCGGCTGGACGGGGCGGATGCCAAAACATTGCGCGAGACGCTCGACAAGGTCAAGGACAAGCTGAAGAGCGCCGTCGTCGTACTGGCGGCGGTCGATGCGGGCCGGGTGCAACTGGTGGCCGGCGTGACGAGCGACAAGGTCGGCGCGCTGAAAGCAGGCGAGCTCGTCAGTTTCGTGGCGCAGCAGGTCGGCGGCAAGGGCGGCGGCAAGGCCGACATGGCGATGGCCGGCGGCAGCGATCCGGCCGGGCTGGACACCGCGCTGGCGTCGGTTCGGGCCTGGGTCGCGCAACGAGTTTGAGGATTGCCATGACCATCACCGTGCGCCGCGCCAACGTCAAGGATGCGGCCGCTTATGCCCGCATCATGGACGACCCGGCGGTCTATGCAGGGCTCCTGCAGCTTCCCCATGCCGACGAGGAAAGCTGGCGCGTCCGCCTGGCCGAAGGCGCCGTGCCGGGCAAGATCGACCTGCCGCTGGTGGCCGAGCTGAACGGCGAAGTGGTCGGCAACGCCGGGCTGCATCCGGTCGGGCCGGCGGTGCGGCGCCGCCATGCCATGACGCTCGGCATCTGCGTCGCGCCCGAAGCCCAGGGGCAGGGCGTGGGCAGCGCGCTGATGGCCGCGCTGTGCACCCACGCCGACCGCTGGCTCGGCGTGCTGCGGCTCGAACTCACGGTCTATACCGACAACGCCGCGGCACTGCGCCTGTACCGCAAATTCGGCTTCGAGATCGAGGGCACGCACCGCGCCTTCGCGCTGCGCGACGGCGTATTCGTGGATGCGTATGCGATGGCGCGCCTGCATCCGGCGCCGCCCTCGGTCAGCGCGGCGTGACTCGCAGGCCGCGCGAACTCGGGGTCCTGGCGACGGTCCTGGCCGAGTCGGTTGCGCCAACTGTCATCAAGCGCCGCCCATCCAGCGCCGGGTAGACGACTCCACGACCGCCGACAGCGGTCCGCCTTTGAGCCGCTTGGAGCGCAGCCAGCTCGCGTCGTTGCCGTCGAACAGGCTGTCGCGGATGTGGTTGCTGGCCTCGAGTGCGCGCAGGTCGAGCGCGTGCTCGTCGACCTTGGCCAGCGTGCGCAGGATGTCGTCGCGCAGCCGCACGCTCTGCTTGGTCTTGGGATCGACCATCTCGGCGTTCAGGCCGAAGCGGCAGGCCTGGAAGCGGTTGTAGGTGTAGACGAGGTAGTCGTCCTCGGCCGGTTCGAACGGCCGCGTTTCGCGCAGGTGGCGGCAGATGCATTGCAGGTAACACGCTAGTGCCGCGGCCCTCTCGACCGTGAGCGGCGTGTCGCACACGCGCAGCTCGATGGTGCCGAACTCGGGCTTGGGCCGGATGTCCCAGTAGAAGTCCTTCATCGACTGGACCACGCCGGTGCTGGTCACCTTGTCGAAGTAGCGACCGAAGGACGCCCAGTCGAGCACGAAGGGCGCGCGGCCCGACAACGGGAAGGCCGACACCGAGTTGAGCCGCGCCGAATCGAAGCCGGTGTCGTCGCCCTGCACGAACGGCGACGAGGCACTGAGCGCGATGAAGTGCGGCACGTAGCGCGACAGCATGTGCAGCAGCCACAGCGCGCGGTCGCCGTCCTCGCAGCCGACGTGCACGTGCTGGCCGAACACCGTGAACTGCTTGGCCAGGTAGCCGTACAGCTCGCTGATGTAGTGGAAGCGCTCGGTCGGAAAGATCTGCTGCTCGCGCCAGTGCTGGTACGGGTGCGTGCCACCGCCGGCGATGCCGATCGCGAGCTTGCGCGCGCCGCGCGAGAGCTGTCCGCGCAGGTCGAGCAGTTCGTCGAGCAGGCCCTCGTGCTCGCGCTGGATCGAGGTGCCGATCTCGATCATGCTGCGCGTGATCTCGGGCTTGACGTCCCACGCGCCGGGGTGGCCCTCGAGCACCCGCAGCAGGTCTTCGGCTTGCGGCTCGAGGTCGTAGTCGTGGCTGCCGACGAGCTGCAGTTCGAGCTCGACGCCGAGGGTCAGCGGTTGCGATGCGGTGAAGTCCTGCAGGGCCATGGGTGGGGTGTCTCGCGGCCACTCAGGCCGTGCTCTCGCGGGCCACGTTGCGCAGCGCAAGCGCGGTCCAGACCGGACCGGTGAGCTGCATGAATGTCGTCGCGACCAGCAGCGCCTGCAGTCCGAAGACGTCGACGCCGGGCAGGTTCGACGCCCCACCGAAGTTGTCGGCGACGAGCAGCACCGCCAGGCTGCTCATCGGCTGCAGCGCCAGCGTGAGCGCCGCCGCCTGGCGCCATCCGAGGCCCGACAGGCGCGCCAGCCCGCCCACCGCCACCGCGCTTCCGACCAGCCTCGCGACGATCAGCGCCAGCACCCACGGCAGCAGGGTGTGCGCGCCGTCCAGGCTGAAGAGCAGCCCGGTGCTGATGAACAGCAACACGTTGAGCACGGCACCGGCCGAGCCCAGGTGCGGCTCCACCGTCAGGCCGTGGCGCATGCGCTCGCGCGCCGTCATGCCCGCCACCAGCAGCGCCAGCAGCGGCGACAGGCGCCACTGCGCGGCCAGCAGGCTGGCGCTGATGACGAGTGCGATCTGCAGCACCGGCATCGCCGGGGTGCCGCGCAGCAGCACGCCCAGCCGGTCCAGCAAGAAGCCACCGGCCAGGCCGAGCAGGAAGGAGCCGCTGATCACCCATGCGAAGCTCGCCAGCGCCTGCAGCCATTCGTCGCGCGGGGTGTCGAAATCGGACGCCAGCAACACGCCGCACAGCTTGATGCCGAGCACGGCGACGACGCTGTTGACGGCCGACATCAGCAGCACGCGTTCGGTCACCTGTCCGCGCGAGCGGGTCTCGTGGACCACCGCCAGCACGATCGCCGGCGAGGTCGACATCGCGACCGCCCCGGCCAGCGCCGCCGAGCCCAGCGGGACATCGAAGGCGACCAGCACCGCGGTCACGAGGCCGCCGCACACCAGCGCCTGCAGCACGCAGCTCAGCGCGAGCCAGGGGTTGTCGAACAGCCAGCGCGGCCGGATCCGGGTGCCCAGTTCGAACAGCAGCGCACCGATCGCCAGGTCGATCAGCGGCTTCCAGCTCGCGAGCTCGCGCGGATCGAGCACCTGCAGCAGCATCGGGCCGGCGAGTGCACCCATCACCATGTGGCCGCAGATGCGCGGCAGTCGCCACGACCGGTGCAGCGCCTCGGCGAGCACCACCGCGGCCAGCATGAGCAGGGCGATGCCGAGCACCGGGTTGGCGCGCAAGGCGTCGAGCGACCCCAGCGCGTCGAGCGACAGCCCCGAGGGCCATGGCGTGGCGGAGGAGGCGGGGACGGGGCTGGCGGTCGTCATCGGGCCGCGAGTCTAGGCCATGCCCGATGGGCTTCGACTCGACCGGCCTATGCCGGCCGGAGGCCGCCGGTTTTCAGTCGGCGCTGGCCCAGAAAACCGCGAACCAACCCTCGGCGTCGGTCCAGTGGCGCGACGACCTGAACCCCGCTTCGCGCAGCAGCGACGCGAAGCCGTCGAGCTCGTATTTGTGGGAGTTCTCGCTGTGGATGCGTTCGCCGGCGCGAAAGCCGCGCTCGCCGTCCGGCCAGCGCACGGTCAGCTCGCTGCGCGCCTGCAGGTGCATCTCGATCCGTGATTCGGCGCGGTCGTAGAGCGCCACGTGCTGCCACTGGCGCGGGTCGAAATCGCTGCCGATCAGCCGGTTCAGGTAGCGCAGCAGGTTCAGGTTGAACGCGGCCGTGACGCCGAGCGCGTCGTCGTAGGCGGGCTCGAGGATCTCGACGGGCTTGACCAGGTCGAC
>JBDSEG010000127.1:0-7377 GCA_039920165.1 Burkholderiaceae bacterium | reverse complement strand
TGCCCGAGCCGGCCGCGTCGGCCAGGGCCGAGCCCGACATGCTCGAGAAGATGATGCTCTGCACCACGTTGACCAGCGCCAGGCCGCCGCGAAATCGCCCGACGATGGCATTGCAGAAGCGCAGCAGCCTGTCCATGATGCTGCCGGTGTTCATGAACTCGGCGGCCAGCACGAACAACGGGATCGCGAGCAGCAGGAAGCTCGTGTACATGCCGTTGAGCAACTGCTCGGCCGCCGTCCCCATGTCGATGCCGGAGACGAACAGGTAGAGGATGGAGCCGCCGATCATCGCCTGGCCCACCGGCAGCCCGAGCAGGCTCAGCGTGATGATGGCGTAGAGGGACAGCGCGAACGGGCCGGTGAAGTTCATGGGCCGCGGCGCTCGTGCGCGATCCCGGTGTCCTCGGGCATCTCGCCGCGCAGCGCGGTCCACGCCGCCCAGGCGTAGCGCACGATGACCGCCACCGCGAAGACCACGTACACCGAATACAGGAGGTCCATGCGGATTCTCAGGTACGAGGAACTCTCGACCTTCATGAACGCGACGTACTTGACCGTGGCCGGTAGCGCCATGCCGAACAGCACCACGGTAGCGACCGCAACGACGAAGGCGATGACGCGTCGCGCACGCAGTCCGACGGCGTTGGTCACCAGGTCGAAACGGATCTCCTCATCCTCCTTCAGCCAGAAGGCCGACCCCAGCAACACCATGTAGAGCCACATGATCACCGACAGCTCCGACGACCAGCCGACCGGCAGGTTGAAAAAGTAGCGGAAGACGATCTGGACGATGAAGGCGACAAACATGACGCCCATCAGGGCGGCCACGAGATTCTCGGCACGCCGGCGCATCAACTCGACGGCGCGCTGCAGGGCCGGATGCATGCTGTAGGGCTCCTGTGGGGAAATCGGTGCGCGGCGCCGCGACGCCGGGCCCGCATGGCCGTCTGTACCGCTATGACTTTATCGCGTTGATCTTTTCGAGCATTCCCTTGGGCCAGGTCTTCGCTTCGTCCGACGCCAGGTAAACCTTCTGCGCATGGGCCCGGAAGGCGGCGATGTCCGGCACATATACGTCCAGGCCCTGCTGTCGGAACGACGCGGCCAGTTCCGATTCGCGCTTGAGGTGTTCTGCGGTGCTCGTCGCGACGGCGGCGTCGACAGCCGCCTGGAACGTCTTCTGCTTGGCCGGCCCCATGGCGTTCCAGGCCTTCAGGTTCATCGTGAGAACGTCGAAGGCAACCAGGTGCGAGGTCAGCACGATCTGCGACATGACCTCGTAGAACTTCATGTTCTGCACGTTCGGCAGCGGGTTGTCCTGGCCGTCGATGGAGCCGGTCTGCAGCCCGATGTAGGTTTCGGCGTAGGCCATCGGGGTCGGATTGGCACCGATGGAACGACCGAGCAACTGCCATGCGTCGCCCGGCGGCATGCGCAGCTTGATGCCCGCCATGTCCGCGGGCGTGGCGATCTTCTTCTTGGGCTTCAGGCCCACCTGGCGCGTGCCGAAGAAGACCGGCGCCAGGATCTTCACCTTAAGCTGATCCTCCGCCATCTTCTTCATCTCGGCACCCAGGTCGCCGGCAAAGAAGGCGTTCAGGTGGTTCGCGTCGCGGAAGGAATAGGCCGACGTCAGGATCGACCACGCCGGCAGTTGCTTGGAGATGTCCTGCGGCGCGATATTTCCGATCTCGAGGTTGTCGCGCTGCAGCGCGACGAGTTCGGTGCCCTGCTTGAACAGCGTGCCGCCGAGGAACGGCTCGATCGTGAAGTCGGCCTCGACGCTCTTGGCGAGCGTGCGAACCATGTCGGCCCGGATATCCTTGTCCGAGAACACCGCGGCAAGGCGAAGCAGGGGTTTGTTCTGCGCCCATGCGGGAACGGCCTGCGTCGCGGCAAGCGCGCAACCGGCGGTCAGCATGTGGCGACGGGTGAAGTGGAACGTCATGGCGTGTCTCCTGTGTGTTTGAAGGTATGGGATGGATTTGTCGGCGTCAACGGCCGGTCTCTTGGACCGCCAGCGCATCGGCGACCGCCCGCACCGCCAGCAGGTAGCCGGTCGGTCCGAGGCCGCAGATGACGCCGGTGGCGACTTGTGAAACGAGTGAGTGGGTGTACGGCGGCGGGCGTCGGTGGATATTGGTGAGGTGCAGTTCGATCAGCGGCCCGCGCAGAAGCTTGAGCGCGTCCAGCACGGGCACGGAACCGAACGAGAAGCCCGCTGGGTTGATGATGACGGCGGCGTCGCACGCGAAGGCCTCCTGGATCCAGTCGACCATCTCTCCTTCGTGGTTGGTCTGGCGGAAGTCGCAGGCCAGACCGATGTCGGCGGCGAGACCTCGTGTGAGGCGCTCGATCTCGGCGAGTGTCGTCGTGCCGTAGAGTTCCGGCTCGCGCCGACCGAGCATGTTCAGGTTGGAGCCGTTGAGCACGAACAAGGGATGGGACATGGTCATCTTTCGCTGGCGCCAACGATCAGGCAATCGCATGATCGAAGCGGATTGTCGGAGAGGTTCGACACGTGATTCCTGATTGGAATCGGTTTTCGCAATACGGGAACTCGGCGCGGTGTTGAATCAGTTGGCTCAGCGTGCCTGTGGCCGTACCGCCGCGTCACGACAACAGGGGGTGAGATGACGCTTGCGCTAGACCGCGGCCTCTTGCTGCTCGAACACCTTTGCGGCCAGCCCGAGGGTATGGCGCTGACCGCGCTGGCCGACGAGCTCGACATTCCGCACAGCGCCTGTCATCGCCTGCTGGTCGAACTGCAAAAGCGCGGCTACGTGAGGCAGTTGCGCGACCAGGGCGCCTACATGCTCACGGCCAAGCTGGCCTCGCTCGGGCTCATCTTTCTCAGCAGCTCGGGCATCGTCGACATTGCGGATCCGTTGCTCGAAAGGCTCGCCAAGGAGTCGGGCGAACTGGTGCGACTGTCGATCGTCGACGGTGATCGACTGACCTGGGTCGCCAAGGCGCAGGGTTCGCGCAAGGGCTTGCGCTACGACCCCGACATGGGAAGCGATGCGCACTTGTCGTGCACTGCGTCGGGCCACGCCTGGCTGCTCACGCTCAGCGATGAGCGTGCGCTCGAACTCGTCAGCCGGCAGGGTTTCGGGTCCCCGCAGGAGTTCGGCCCGAAGGCGCCGATCACCGTGAAGGTCTTGCTGGGTCTCCTGCACGCCGCGCGGGTGCGCGGCTACGCCATGATCGACGAAGCGTTCGCTCCGGGCATGACGGCGATGGCCGCGCCAGTGATGCGCAACCGCGAGGCCGTCGGTGTCATCAGCATTGCCGGCCCACGCCTGCGGTTGACGTTCGATCGCATGCAGGCACTCGGACCCGCACTGCTGGCTGCGACTGCCGAGCTCGGCCCGATCAGCCGCGCCTCGACGATCTTCGGACGGCCGCCGCTCGGCAAGGCGTAGGTTGGGCCGGGCACCAGGTCCAAGGTCGATGCGCACACGCCGGTGCGCGCCATCATCGCAAAGCACCCGTTTGCGTCGTCTTTAGTCCGCTTCATTTCAGGGTCGGGCTGGCCATCGGGCTCACCCGTCCCGGTTCGCCGTCGGGCACGCCGGCGCTCCGCAACGCACGTGCCAGGAGTTCCCGGTGCGGCGCGAGCTTCTGCGGAAAGCTGCGTTCGAAGACGCGGATTGAATAGCCTGAGTGGGCGCTGCACGCCCGCTGCGCGTAGGCACGCGCTTGGTCGTGGCGATTTGCCAGTGCCAGGCATGCGGCAGCGACTGCCTGTATGTGGAAGTGAGCGTTGGGTTCGCTGGTGGCGCGAATCCCCCAGGCCGCTGCCGCGTCGTAGTTGCCCTCGATCGCCAGCGATATTGCGCGCGAGCCTTCCATTGCAAACAGGAGCGGATCGTACGGGCTTAGGCGCTCGGCAGCAGCGAGTGCGGGGAGCGCCTGCATGGGCATGCCGGAATGTGCACGGATGAAGCCGAGCGCGTAGTGGCCCTGGGCAAAGTTCGGGTTGACCGCAAGCGATCTGTCGACCGAGCAAATCGCCTGATCGTGCTCCCGCGCGAGAAAGTGGGCTCGTCCCAGCGTCCAATGCCCCATCGCGTCTCGCGGCTCGAGGTCGATGCTCTGCCGGGCATAACGCAACGCCATCTGGATTTCCGCATCGGGGGCCGGCACGGCGTCGAGGAACGCGCGCGAGTAGTGGGTGAACGAGAGCCCGGCGTGGGCACGCGCGAATCCCGGTTCCATCGACAGTGCGCGCAGCAAAAGCGCGTGGGCCTGTTCCGTATGAGACGCGGTGAAGCGGAAACAATGCCACATCGCGCGGTGATAGCACTCCCACGCAGTGAGGTCTTCGGATGATTTCAGGCGCGCGCGATCGGCCTCGGCGCGCGCGATCTCGGGTTCGATGGCCGAAGCGATCGCGGCCGAGACATCGTCCTGCACCGAGAACAGGTCGCCGAGCGGACGGTCGAAGTGTTCGCACCAGACGACGTTGTTCTGCAGTGCGTCGGCGAGCGTGACGGTGATGCGCACCCGTCGGTCGAGCCGCTGGGTCGTGCCGTGCACGAGATAGCGCACTCCGAGCATTCGCCCCGCAAGCGGCAGAAGTTCGGCAGGCCCTGCCGAAAGCCGCGCCGACGACGCGCGCGCCGTCACGAACAAGCCACGCAGGTGCCCGAGCGAAAGGGTCAGGTCGGCAGCCAAGCCCTCGGCCAGCACAGGACCGTCTTCGTGGCCGCCGAGATCGGTGAAGCCGAGCACCGCGACCGACGGCTTGTCAGGGAGTTCGAGGGCAGAGGCGGGGTCGAGGTCGCGCCAGCTCGCCACCAATGCATGGTCCGGAACCCCTTCCGCTCGATAGCGTGCGCGCATGCCCTCGAGCGCGGCACGCGCTCGGACATGGCCGTCGACCTCGACCGAGCGAACCAGGAGCCGCGTGTTCGACTCGTCGTCCAGCGGGTCGAGCGCCACTCGCTTTCGCGCCGTGGCCAAGGCCGCGTCTGGGTTGCCGGCACGCACACTTTGTTCGTCGAGCACGCGCCGATGCACGCTGCGCAGCACTTCGCGCTCGCCGCCGATCCAGAGTTGATACCGGTCGCATGCCGGGATATCGAGGTCGCGCGGGTAGCCAGCCGCCAGCGCCTGTTCCATCGCGGTCAGCTGCGCGTCGGTGACGCCGAGCGATGACCCGTCGAGCAGCGCCTTGGCTTCCAGTCCATCGACGGACACCAGCGCCAGGTCGAGCGCGACCGAATGGGCGTCCGTCTGCAATGCCTGGCCGGCAGGCGTGGCTAGCAGCGGGCGCAGTTTGCTCAGGCTCCAGCGCAAGGCGGCGCGCGGGTCGTCGGCGGACTCCCAGAGCAGCTCGCACAACACCTCGCGTCGGATCGTGCGCGCCTCGACGGCGAGATACGCAAGCAGCGCCCGCGTCTTGCGTGACCTGGGCAATGCGCGAGGCGTTCCGTCGCACTCGACGACGATATCTCCCAGCAGGCGGAGGACGAGAGGTCGCGCGTTGGTTGCCATGGCCTTCCAGGAATTGAGCGGGTGCCGACGATTGCGGAGCGTTCGAGTCCCGTGTCGCGAATCCATTCAAGCGGATTTCAACGGCGCTTCAAACGCCGATGCAAACGCCGGAAGTCGAGTATGGACGTATCGACATCCCGGCAAGTCGGGAGCGCTGCCGACGCACTTGTCGGCTGTCACTTCACCTGAAGGAGAAACGTCATGACCCAGTGGAAACTAAACGGAACCTACTTCGAAGCCTGCAACTGCGAAGCGGCTTGTCCCTGCATCTTTACCAGCCCGCCCACGCAGGGCGAGTGCACGGCGCTCGTCGCCTGGCATATCGACAAGGGCAAGTACGCCGACACCACGCTCGACGGGCTGAACATCGCCCTGGCCGTCCACGCGCCAGGAACGATGGTGGCAACCAAATGGAAGGTGGCGGCGTATTTCGATGACAAGGCCAGTGCGGCGCAAAGCGACGCGCTGCATGCGATCTTCGGCGGCAAGGCCGGCGGCCATCCGGCCGTACTGGCTTCCTTCATCGGCGAAATGGTGGGCGCTGGCAGCGTGCCGATGAAGTACCACGCCGACGGCCGCAAGAGCAGCCTGACGATCGCCAAGGTCGCAGATACGGAAATCGAGATGCTCGAAGGCCAGGGCGGCCAGCCTGTGACCGTCGAAGGGCATCCTCTTTGCATCGCGCCCGGGAAGGCGGCCACGGTAGCCCGCTCCAGCCGCTTCGCCTTTGCGGATCATGGCTGGGACTGGAAGTTTTCGGGCCGCAGCGGCCTGATGTCCGATTTCGCCTATCAGTCGGAGTGACGCCCGTGCGCATCGCTTCGAGCCGGATCGCGGGCACCGGCCTGCGCCGTGCGCCGGTGTGGATCGGCATGGCGGCGATCGTCGCGATGAGCTGGTCCTACCTGGTCCGCATGGATGACGGCATGGCGGCAATGCACGGCGCTGCGTCGCCCCCTTCGGGAATGGCGATGGGTGGCGGCGATGCGGCCGGCCTCTTGACGGCGTTCGGCATGTGGGCGGTGATGATGATCGCCATGATGCTGCCGACAGTGGCCCCGTCGGCGTCGGTGTTCTCAGCCTTGGTAGCGCGTCGCGATCCCGACCGCGGTAGCCGGGCGACAGCGGCATATGTCATGGGCTACACCGCGTCCTGGATTGCCTTCGCGGTTCCCGCCGCGCTCGTGCAATGGGCACTCACCGATGCCTTGCTGCTCGATCCGATGGCCCGGAGCACCAATACGTTGCTGAGTTCGGCGATCCTGCTCGCCGTCGGCGTCTACCAGTGGCTTCCGCTGAAGAGCGCATGCCTGTCGAAGTGCCGAACGCCGCTGGCCTTCTTCATGGCCAACTGGCGCGACGGCACGTCAGGCGCCTTCCGCCTGGGCCTGCGGCACGGCGGCTACTGCGTCGGCTGCTGCTGGGCATTGATGTCCGTCATGTTCGTTGTGGGCGCGATGAGCCTCGCCTGGATGGGCCTCATCATGCTGCTGGTCCTGAGCGAGAAAGTCATTGCGGCGAGTTGGCGGTTCGATCAGATTCTGGGCGCAATACTCGTCTCCGCGGGTTTCTGGATCGCCGCAGGTTGAGCGAGCCGGCCCCTGCCGGCACTACCGCGGCCAGTCTGCACAGCGCCGTCAGCTTCAACGCAACCATCGAGCGGCGGGCGGGGTCGCGTGCCCAATCGGCGCGCAGACCTCACCGAGCATACTCGCTCGAATCAGGCTGAGTCGATGCGGCGAACTGGTTGATTGAAGCGTGCCGGTCGAACAAGGATCGACGGCAGGAACGCGTCCTGTGTTGCACCTGAAACCTGACCGCGCCGCGCTGACACGCTGCCGCAACGACGGCCTTCGACCATAGATCCGTGTTCGT
>JBDSEG010000126.1:0-3678 GCA_039920165.1 Burkholderiaceae bacterium | reverse complement strand
CCCGCTGCGTGGCGCTCGGCAACCGGCTCGGCGCGCTGAAGATCGCGTCGCGGGGTGGGCAGAACCACGTCATCGATCGCGCCGCGCTCGGCGTCTGAGGCGCTCCGGCGCGCAAAATCGCGCCATGCCCGAGACCGGTCGCCGCTATATCGCTCACCTCGACATGGACGCTTTCTATGCGTCGGTCGAGTTGCTGCGCTATCCCGATCTGCGCGGCAGCGCCGTCGTTATCGGCGGCGGGCGGCGCCACCAGCCGGTGCTGCACGCCGACGGCACGCGCGACTATGCGCGCCTGCGCGACTACACCGGGCGCGGCGTCGTCACGACCTGCACCTATGAAGCGCGCGCGCTCGGCGTTCACTCGGGCATGGGCACCATGAAGGCTGCGGTGCTCGCACCGAACGCCGTGCTGCTGCCGATCGATTTCGACCAGTACCGCCACTATTCGCAGCGCTTCAAGGCAGCGGTGCGGGCAGTGGCGCCGGTGGTCGAAGACCGCGGCATCGACGAGATCTATATCGATCTCGGCGGCCTGCCGGGCGTCGATGCCGACGGCGGGCGGGCGATGGCGCTGCGCCTGAAGGCGGCGGTCCACGCGGCGACCGGCCTCGCCTGCTCGATCGGTGTCACGCCGAACAAGCTGCTGTCGAAAATCTGCTCCGACCTCGACAAGCCCGATGGTCTGACGCTGCTCGATACGAACGAGATTCCCGAGCGCATCTGGCCCTTGCCGGCGCGCAAGATCAACGGCATCGGACCGAAGGCGACGGCAAGGCTCGCGGGCCTGGGAATCCACAGCATCGGCGAGCTGGCGCAGGCCGCGCCGCAATTCCTCATCGACACCTTCGGCAAGAGCACCGGCGCATGGATGCACGCCGTCGCGCACGGTCGCGACGACCGGCCCGTGACGACCTGGAGCGAGCCGAAGTCGATCAGCCGCGAGACCACCTTCGAGCGCGACCTGCACGCAGTGCGTGACCGGGGCGAACTCGGCGCGGTCTTCACCGACCTGTGCACCCGCCTCGCCGGCGATCTGGCACGCAAGGGCTACGCGAGCAAGACGATCGGCATCAAGCTGCGCTTCGAAGATTTCAGGATCGCCACGCGCGACCTCACCTTGCCGGTCCACACCGACGATGCCGGCGCGATCCGGCGCGCCGCCGGTCTGTGCCTGAAACGGATCGACCTGACGCGCCGCCTGCGCTTGCTGGGCGTGCGCGCCGGGGCGCTGGCGCGGGTCGACGAACTCGCCGCGCGCGACGCACAGTCGCCACCCGACCCCTTGCGCGGCAAGTTCACGCTGCCGCTGTTCGACCCCGAGCCGGCGCCGCCGTCTCGGGTGTCGTTGTCCCACCCTTCCTGAAGGACGTCCCGATGGCCGCCTGGTTCTCGATCCTGCAAAAGCTTCCCTGGTCCGAGGTGATCGGCAACGCCCCGGCCGTCGCGCAGGGTGCGAAGAAGTTGTGGGGCACCGTGGCAGGCCGGCCCGCAGCGGCGCCGCCACCGCCGAACGTCCCGCCCGCCGACGTGGTGGCGGCCGAGGCGGTCGTCACGACGAAGGATGTGCAGCGGCTCGAGTCCCGACTCGATGCGGTCGAGGCCACGGGCACCGAACTGCACCGGCAGTTGCTCGCGTCGACCGAACTGATCAATGCGCTGGCCGAGCAGAACACCCAGTTGGTGGCCCAGGTCGAGACGCTGCGGACGCGCTCGGTGTGGACCGCAGGAATCGCTGCGGTGCTCGGGCTCGCGGCGGTCGCCGCGCTGCTGATGCCCTTGATCCGATAGCGTTGCAACGGCGCGACGCGGCGCCGCATCGGGCAGCGGCCGGCTACATTGCGCACAACCGACCGACACCGCCCGAGGTTTCCATGAGCACGCTGACCCTGGACGTTCCCCGCGCCGAAGGACGCAGCCGGTTCTACGTCGTGATGGCCGGACTGTTCGTGCTCGGCGCCTTCGGCGGCTTCGTGCCAACCTACTGGGCTCCGCTCACGAGCGGCGCGTTCAAGGCCGCGCCGATCATCCATATCCACGGCACCCTCTTCTTCGCCTGGACGCTTTTCTTTTTCATCCAGACCGCGCTCGTCGCGAGCGGGCGCGTCTTGAATCACCGCGACTGGGGCCTGGCCGGCATCGCGCTCGCGACCGCCATGACAATCAGCGTCGTGCTGGCCGCAATCAACTCGATCAAGGTCGCGCAGGGCATCGGCATGGGCGACGAGGCGCGCCGCTTCACCATCGTGTCGCTCAGCGGCGCGGTGCTTTTCGCCGGTTTTGTCGGCACCGCGATCGCCAACGTGCGACGTCCCGAGGTGCACAAGCGGCTGATGCTGCTGGCGATGGTTCCGCTGGTGCATGCGGCGATCGCGAGGCTTTTCAAGACCGCCTTCGCGCCGCCCGACGCGATCGGTCCGCCGCCGGTCTTCATCGCCCTGCCGCCCGGGCTGTTCGTCGACCTGGCAATCGTCGCCGGCATCGTCCACGACTGGCGCACCCGCGGCCGACCACACCCGGTCTACCTGTGGGGCGGCGCGGTGCTGCTGGCGGTGCAGATCGGCACGGTGCCGGTCGGTGCCAGCGCCACCTGGCTCGCGATCGCGCGCTGGGTCGAGTCGCTCGCCGGATGAGCGAAGGCCTTAGCCGGCCTGCACCCGCAGCGCCTTGACCATCTCCTTCTGCGCCTTGCCCTTGCGCGCCCGCTTGCCGCGGTAGATTTCGAGCGCAGCGCCCTTCAGCAGTTCGTCCTTGGGCTTGCCGCCGCGCCCGCTGCCGACCATGCGCAGAACTTCGGCAAAGGCGGTCACGCTGACGAGCGCGTCCTTGGCCTCCAGGTCGATCAGCGTCAGCCCGCGACCGCCGGCGGGCTGCAGCTTGAGCTCGTCGAGGCCGAACACCAGCAGCCGGCCGGCAAGCGTCAGGCACGCGACCTGCGCCCCGTCCGCTGCGTGAGTGACCGGGCTCGGCGGCAGCGGCCTCTCGCCCGACTCGAGGCTGAGAAAGGCCTTGCCGCCGCGCTGGCGCGCCGTCAGATCGACGACCCGCGCCAGCAACCCGAAGCCGCCGGTATGCGAGAGCAGCAACGTCTGTGATGCCGCGCCGGCGTGGTAGTGCGCCGGCTGCGTGCCGGCTTCGAGTTCGATCAGCGAGGTGATCGGCTGGCCGTCGCCGCGCCCGCTCGGCAGTCCGGCGACCGGCGTCGAATACACCCGGCCGCTGCTTTTGCCCTCGCTGCCGAAGACCAGCAGCGCGTCGACGCTGCGGCACGGAAAGATGCCGTACAGGCCGTCGCCGGCCTTGAAGCCGAGCGCGCCGAGGTCGACCTCGTGGCCCTTGAGCGTACGCACCCAGCCCTTGAGGCTGACGACCACCGTGACCGGCTCGTCGATGATGCGCACTTCGGCCACCGCGCGTTGTTCGGCCTGGATCAGGGTGCGGCGATCGTCGCCGTGCTGCCTGGCGTCCTGCTCGATCTCCTTGATCAGCGTGCGGCGCAGCACCGCGGGGCTGGCGAGAATCTCCTCGAGCCGTCCCTGCTCGATCCGCAGATCCTTCAGCTCCTGCTCGATCTTGATGGCCTCGAGCCGCGCCAACTGGCGCAGCCGGATCTCGAGGATGTCGTCGGCCTGGATCGCGCTCAGGCGGAAGCGCTCCATCAGCGCCGCCTTCGGGTCGTCG
>JBDSEG010000125.1:0-2566 GCA_039920165.1 Burkholderiaceae bacterium | reverse complement strand
GCTGAAGACGGCCTCGGGCGGCACGCTGACGGCGACCGCCAGCGGCGGCGGCATCATGATCGCCGACGAGGGCGGCGGCAGCGCCAAGGTGGCGATCGCCGACGTGATGCAGTCCAACGGCGTGATCCACGTCGTCGACAAGGTGCTGCTGCCGAAGTAAGGCCAAGGGGCCGGCCGCCGTGCCCGGCGGCTGCCGGGCTAGCGCGGTGCGAAATCGGCCGTGGCGGCCGAGGCCGATGCGGCCGATTCGACCTCGACCGCACGCGTGCGGTCCTGCAGCAGGCGATCCTCGGCTTCGCGGTTCATCACGATGATGCTGATGCGCCGGTTCATCGGCCCGCTCGGGTCGGCGGCATTGAACAGCGTGCTCGAGGCCATGCCCTGCACCAGCAGCATCCGGTCCTGCGGCAGGCCGCCGCCGATCAGCTCGCGCCGAGAGGCGTTGGCGCGGTCGCTGGAAAGCTCCCAGTTGCTGTAGCCGCGGTCGCCGCCGCTGAACGGCTGCGCATCGGTGTGGCCTTCGAGCGTGATGCGGTTCGGCACCTCGGCCAGCACCGCGCCGATGTCGCGCAGCAGCTCGCGCATGTACGGTTTGACGACCGCGCTGCCGCTGTCGAACATCGGCCGGTTGTGCTCGTCGAGGATCTGGATGCGCAGGCCGTCGCGCGTCATGTCGAGACGGATCTGCGACTTCATCGGCGCCAGCTTCGGGCTCGAGGCCAGCGCCTCTTCGACCTTCTCCTTCAGCGCTTCGAGGCGCGCCGTCTCGGCGCGGCGCTGCTCTTCCTTCAGCGACTGCAGGTTGATGGTCTTCTTCGGCGCGGCGATGTCGCCCTGCTTGACCTGCCCGTCGGTGCGCGACAGGTCGGCGCCGCCGCCGCGGATCACGTGCGACGAGTCGCCCGAACCGCTGCCGCCCATCAGCGAGACCTTGAGCGGCGCGTTGAAGAAGTCGGCGATGCCCTTCTTGTCGCCCTCGGTGGTCGAGCCGAGCAGCCACATGAGAAGGAAGAACGCCATCATCGCAGTCACGAAGTCGGCATACGCGATCTTCCACGCGCCGCCGTGCGGAGCGTGGCCGCCCTTCTTCACCTTCTTGATGATGATGGGCTGGAGCTTCTTGCTGTCGCCGCTCACTTCTTGCCTTTGACGTGGCCCTCGAGCTCGGCGAACGTCGGCCGATCACCCGAGTACAGCACCTTGCGCCCGAACTCGACCGCCACCTGCGGCGCGTAGCCCTGCATGCTCGCGAGCAAGGTGGTCTTGATGCACTGCAGCTCCTTCGAGGCGTCTTCCACCTTCTGCTCGAGCAGGCCGCCGAGCGGCTCCACGAAGGCGTACGCGAGCAGGATGCCGAGGAAGGTGCCGACCAGCGCCGAGCCGATCATCCCGCCCAGCACCGCGGGCGGCTGACCCACCGAGCCCATCGTGTTGACCACCCCGAGCACCGCCGCGACGATGCCGAACGCCGGCAGCCCGCCCGCGAGGCGCGCGATCGCGGCGACCGCCGCATGCTCCTCGTTGTGGTGGGTCTCGATCTCGGAGTCCATCAGGCTCTCGATCTCGTGCGCGTTCAGGTTGCCCGAGACCATCATGCGCAGGTAGTCGGTGATGAACTCGACCACGTGGTGGTCGTTGCCGACGACGCTGTACTTCTGGAAGATCGGCGAGCTGTGCGGCTCTTCGACGTCCTTCTCGATCGACATCAGCCCTTCCTTGCGGGCCTTCTGCAGGATGTCGTAGAGCAGCGCCATCATCTCCATGTAGCGCGCCTTGCTGTACTTGCTGCCCTTGAAGCAGCGGCCCAGACCGGCGAGCGAGGCCTTCACGACCTTCATCTGGTTGTTCGCGAGGAACGCGCCGAGCGCGGCGCCGAGGATCGTGATCAGCTCGAACGGCAACGCGTGCAGGATCACGCCGATGTTGCCGCCGTGCGCGATGTAGACCCCGAAGATGCAGACCAGCGCCAAGCCCCAGCCGACGAGAACGAACATGGTGTGACGGTTCCGAATGAAACGGGCAGCCCGAGTTGCAGCGCCCCTCCTGCCCACCGTCTTATCGGCGAGGCAGGAGTCGGCTTGAGTTTGCAGTGGGCGCCAGCGCGGCGATCGGATCAACAGCGCTCGCTTGACCCGCCAATAAAAAAACGGGCCCGAAGGCCCGTTGAATGACACATCGACTGTGCCAGGAGGAGACTAGCAATGAACCCGAGAGTTCAGGAGGTATATCGGCGCGCCGGGCGCGAACTTGAGTAAAAAAGTCAGTGCACCACCGCCGCGCCGGCGGCCGGTTTGACCTTGGCCGCGCTGCCGAGCTTGATCGAGCCGGCCGCCTTGCCCTTGCCGGCACGCGCCGGCGGGCAGCACAGGCCGCACACGTAGTGGCGTGCGATCTCGTGCGGGTGGGTGACGAAGTGGCCGCCGCACTTGCTGCACTCGGTCATCGTCAGCATGCCGTTGTCGACGAACTTCACCAGGCGCCAGGCTCGCGTCACGCTGAGCAGCGGCTCCAGTCCGTGAGCCTGGATCTGTTCGCTGTACAGCTGGTAGGCCTTGATGACGGCGTC
>JBDSEG010000124.1:0-12788 GCA_039920165.1 Burkholderiaceae bacterium | reverse complement strand
TCGGGCGACGCGCCGGGGTAGTCCATCTGGATCACGACGGTCGGGAAGTCGATATTCGGAAACTGGTCGATCGACAGCCGCTGGTAGCTGAAGATGCCCAGCACGACGAACGCCAGCATCACCATGGTGGCGAGCACCGGGTTGCCGATCGAGACGCGGGTGAACCACATGCTGTGGAGTCCTTCGGCGTTTTCGTCAGCGCGCCGCGGTCGCGGAGGCTGCGACCGGCAGCACGGCCGGCGAGGCGGCGGGCTGCGGCGCAGCGGGTTCGGCGCGGGCCACCGCCTCGGGCAGGTGCACGGCGGTGCCTTCGCGCAGCACGCCGGCGCTGCCAGCGAGGACGCGCGCGCCTTCGGACGCACCGGCGACGATCTCGATCCACGGCTGGCCTTGCACGTCGCTGCGAACGCCGGTCTGCACGGGGGTACGGACGATCTTGCCGTCGACGATCTGCTGCAGATACGGCGCCGAAGCATCGGTGCGCACCGCCGACAGCGGCAAGGAGAGCATCTCGCGCCGCTCCAGCTCGATCGTGCCGCGCGCAAAGAGACCCTGACGTAGCGCCGGTTGCCCCTGCACCGCGAGGTAGGCGAGCACCGATCGGCTGCCGGCCTGCGCGCTCGGGTTGATGCGCGCGACCGTCGCGGTCACGGGGGTCGCGACGCCGTCGACCGTGAGCGTTGCCGGCCGGCCGACCATGAGGCCGGCGACATCCTCGGGCGCGAGCGCGGCCTCGAGCTCCAGCTTCGACAGGTCGACGATCTCGACGATGCGGGCATCGACCGCGACGCGCTCGCCCGCCTGCACCAGCCGCTGCGACACGAGCCCGCCGATCGGTGCGACCAGCACGGCATCCTTACGCGCCTTGCGTGCCAGCTCGACCCCGGCGACGGCGGCCTGCAGATTGGCCTGCGCCGCGGCCTCGTTCGAGACCGAGGTTTCCAGGCCGGTGGCCGAGATGAAGCCCTGCGCGACCAGGGCGCGGTTGTTCTCGAGCGCGCGGCGCGCGATATCGAGCTGGGTGCGCGTTGCGGCAGCGGTCTGCTCGGCCTGGCGCAACCGCCATTCGAGTTCGGTCGCATCGATCTGGCCCAGCACCTGGCCGGCTTTGACGCTGTCGCCTTCGCGCACGGTAAGCGCGCGCAGTTCGCCGGCGACGCGCGCCTTCACGATCGCGCTGTTGACGGCTTTCAAGCCACCCGACACCTCGAGCGTGCGCGCCAGCGGCAGCCGGCGCAGCGTGAGAACGTCGCTCGGCGCGAGGTCGATGCGCGGCGTGGCCAGCGGCAGCGCGAGCCGCGCTTGTTCAGCCTTCTTCGCCTGGACTGCACGCAGGACGAAGGCCCCGATCACGGCCAGCGCGAGCAGCGGCAGCAGCCACTTCATCCATCGTTTCATTTTCGGACTTTCCTTTTTGCCGGCGCACTGGCTGGCGGTGCATCACGCAGCAGCATGCCGTGCAGCACGAGATCGAGGTGGGTGCGGATGAGGGCCTGCGCGGTGATCGGCGCTGCCCCGCGCCGACAAGCCATCAGCGAGTGCTGGCACAGCGTCATGAAGATCAGCGGCGCCATCAGCGCGAGCGCGACCTCGTGCTCGGGCAGGGCGCGGAATTCGCCGCGCGCAACGCCGCGCCGCAGCGTGGCCGAGAACAGGCGGTCGGCCGGGCGCAGCACCTCGTCGTCGTAGAACGCGGCGAGCTCGGGGAAGTTGTGCACTTCGGCGAAGACGATCTTGTGGATTCCCGCCGCCGCGGTGCTGCCGACGCGCTCCCACCAGGTCATGAGCAGCACCTGCAGCAACTCGGAGGTGCTGCCTTCGAAGGCGCCGACCAGTTCCTCGCCCTTGGCGATCAGCGCGGAAAGGTTCTGCCGCACCACCGCTTTGAAAAGCTCTTCCTTGCTCGGGTAGTACAGATAGAGCGTGCCCTTGGAAACGCCGGCGCGCGCTGCGACCTCTTCGGTGCGGGTGGCCGCGAAGCCCTTGTGCGCAAACAGCGTGAGGGCGGCATCCAGCAGTTCCTGCGGCCGTGCTTCCTTGCGGCGCTGGCGGGCGGGGGCGGGAAGGGTGGCCGAAGGAGGCGTGCGCGCGGCAGTGGCAGCAGAGGCTGCAGTGGTGGAAATGGGCACCGTTTATTACTGACTGTTCGGTCAGTAATATACCAACTCTTCGCGACACGGTCAAGGCGCGCGCGGGGCCGGATGGATGACGCCGCTATCATCCCGCGTCGTTTTGCAGGGAGACTCTTTGGACATCGTCGTGCTGGTCAAGGCCGCCCTCATGGGGATCGTGGAGGGGCTGACCGAGTTCCTGCCGATCTCCAGCACCGGTCACCTCATTCTTGCGGGATCGCTGCTCGGCTTCGACGACGACAAGAGCAAGGTGTTCGATATCGCGATCCAGACCGGCGCGATCTTCGCCGTCATCATCGTCTACTGGCAGCGCGTTCGCGAGACGATGGCCGGCCTGGCGAGCGACCGCAAGGCGCAGCGCTTCGCGCTCAACGTGCTGATCGCTTTCGTCCCGGCGGTCATCCTCGGCCTCCTGTTCGGCAAGGCGATCAAGGCGCATCTGTTCACGCCGCTGGTCGTGGCCAGCACATTCATCCTCGGCGGCTTCGTCATCCTGTGGGCCGAGCGCCGCGCGCCCACCGCGGTGCGGGTCGATTCGGTCGATGCGATGACACCGTGGGACGCGCTCAAGGTCGGGCTGGTGCAGTGCCTCGCGATGGTCCCCGGCACCAGCCGATCGGGTGCCACCATCATCGGCGGCATGCTGCTCGGCCTGTCGCGCCAGACCGCGACCGAGTTCAGCTTCTACCTCGCCATTCCGACGCTGATCGGCGCCGGCGCGTACAGCCTGTACAAGGAACGCGCGCTGCTGTCGGTGGCCGATATTCCGCTCTTCGCGGTGGGCCTCGTCTTCTCTTTCCTGTCGGCCTGGCTGTGCGTGCGCTGGCTGCTGCGCTATATCGCCAGCCACACGTTCGTAGCCTTCGCCTGGTACCGGATCGCGTTCGGTATCGTGGTGCTCGCCACCGCGTACAGCGGGCTCGTCACCTGGGCCGCCTGACCTCGAACAGCAGGTCCCACACACCATGGCCGAGGGCGAGACCGCGGTTCTCGAATTTGGTCAGCGGGCGGTAGTCTGGGCGCGGCGCGAAGCCTGCGCCGGCGTTGGCGAGCGAGGGCTCGGCCGACAGCACCTCAAGCATCTGCTGCGCATAAGGCTGCCAGTCGGTCGCGCAATGCAGGTAGCCGCCCTCGGCGATCCGGCTGCACAGCGCGCGCACGAACGCGGGCTGTATCAACCGCCGCTTGTGGTGGCGCTTCTTGTGCCAGGGGTCGGGAAAGAAGATGTGCACGCCGTTCAGCGACCCCGGCGCGATCATGTGGTCGAGCACCTCTACCGCATCGTGCTGGACGAGACGCAGGTTCGAGAGGCCGAGTTCGCCCATGCGCTTGAGCAGCGCGCCGACACCTGGCTCGTGCACTTCGACGCCGATGAAATCGGTCCCGGCCACAGCCTGCGCGATGCGCGCTGTCGCGTCGCCCATGCCGAAGCCGATCTCGAGCACGCGCGGTGCGTCGCGCCCGAAGCACGCCGACCAGTCCGGCAGCGTGGTCGTGAAAGGCAGCAGGTAGCGCGGTGCGAGTTCGGCCAGCGCGCGCGCCTGCCCCGGCCCCATGCGGCCGGCGCGGGTGACGAAGCTGCGAATCGCGCGGCGCGGCGGAGCGGGGGGATCGGGGTCGTCCATCGGGGCAGATTCTCGGCCCGGGTTCAGCTCGCGAGCGCCGTCATCTCGCGGTACAGGTCCGCCTTGCCCTCGAAGCCGATCCCCGGCAATTCGGGCAACGTGACATAGCCGTTCTCGACCTTCACGCCATCGGGAAAGCCGCCGTAGGGCTGGAACAGATCGGGGTATGACTCGTTGCCGCCCAGGTCCAAGCCGGCCGCGATCGCGAGCGACATCTGATGCCCGCCGTGCGGCACGCAGCGCGAAGGCGACCAGCCGTAGTCCTTCAACATCTCGAGCGTGCGCAGGTACTCGACCAGGCCGTAGCTCAGCGCGCAGTCGAACTGCAGCCAGTCGCGGTCTGGCCGCATGCCGCCGTAGCGGATCAGGTTGCGTGCGTCCTGCATCGAAAAGAGGTTCTCGCCGGTCGCCATCGGCCCGGCATAGTGGTTTGCGAGCTCGGCCTGCAACGCATAGTCGAGCGGGTCGCCGGGCTCCTCGTACCAGAATAGCGGGTAGGCCGACAGCGCCTTGGCATACGCGATCGCGGTCGGCAGGTCGAAGCGGCCGTTCGCATCGACCGCGAGTTGCTGGCCCGGGCCGAGCAGCTTGAGCACGGCCTCGATGCGCCGGCAGTCCTCGCCGAGCGAGGCGCCGCCGATTTTCTTTTTGACGATCGAATAGCCGCGGTCGAGGTAGCTGCGCATCTCGCGTTCGAGCCCTTGCAGGCCCTGGCCCGGCCAGTAGTAGCCGCCGGCCGCATACACGAAGACCTTGCGGTTCGGCTGGCCGCTTCCGTAGCGATCGGCGAGCAGCGTGAACAGCGGCTTGCCCTCGATCTTGGCGACCGCGTCCCACACCGCCATGTCGATGGTGCCGACCGCGACCGAGCGCTCGCCGTGGCCGCCGGGCTTCTCGTTGCTCATCAGGGTGGTCCACACCTTGTGCGGACACAGCAGGCCGCGGTCGTCGAGCAGGCTCTCGGGCGCCGCCTCGAGCACGCGCGGGATGAAGCGCTCGCGCATCAGCGCGCCCTGGCCGTAGCGGCCGTTCGAATTGAAGCCGTAGCCGATCACCGGCTTGCCGTCGCGCATCACATCGGTGACGACGGCGACCAGGCTGAGCGTCATCTTCGAGAAGTCGATATAGGCGTTGCGGATGTTGGATTTGATCGGGCGGGTCGATTCGCGGATGTCGATGATCTTCACGATGTTCTCTCGGCTCGGGGTGGTCGGGGGGTGGGCGACGGGTTGCCACGAATGGGGTTGATGCAGGGCAACGGCGCGGTGGCGGCAGTCACCCGCTCGTTACTCCGACCGCTAGAATCGCCGCCGTCGGCGGGTGTAGTTCAATGGTAGAACGGCAGCTTCCCAAGCTTCATACAGGGGTTCGATTCCCCTCACCCGCTCCACGAGCCGGCACCCTAGACGGCTATCGGTAACATCTTGTCTCACCGCCAAGGCGCTCGAGGCGTTCAAGAAGGTCCACAAAGACCTGTCCGGGCTGGCGACTCGCTTGAATAGTCGCAGTCGATCAGCGATGTCGTCAAGACCAAGATGACTCCCGGCGCGATCGAGACGCGCGGCGACTCAGTGGCCACGCTGGCCAAGGAAACGATCGAGCTGTGCGCCAAGGCCGCGGCCTCGCACAGGGCCGGCCAGGGCCGGCTCGCGAAGAACCAGGTCGATTCGGCCACCGCCAAGATCGACGAGATGAACGCCATCGTCACCAGCTACATCGACGCCGACAACAAGAACAAGTCCTACGTCAAGGACAATCCCGTCCACAGCACCATCTTGAAATTCGTCGGTACCCTGACTGCCAGGGAAAACCAGGCGCTGAAGGCGGTTCAGGCGACGCAGGCGACGCAGGCGGGGCTGAAATAGCGGGGGTCGTTGCGGTGGGACCGGATAGTTCCGTCGGCATTCGCGAGCCCCTTTCGGCATGAACTTGAACTGGAAAGCGAAGTCGAGCCATGGCCTCTGAATCCGAAGCGAGAAAGCCACCTTCGCGCAACCTGATGCTCATGGAGTTGCGCGCGATCTGGGAGCTTGGCGCTTATTTCACGCTGGCGCCGCTGCTGCGCCGGGCGCCGCGCGGCGACGGGCACCCTGTGCTGGTGTTGCCCGGCCTGCTCGCGAGCGATGCCTCGACCGTGCTGATGCGCGCGTTTCTGCGCGACCGTGGCTACCACGTCCACGGCTGGAAGCTCGGGCCCAACCACGGGCCGCGGCCGGGAGCCGAGGAAAAGATGCAGGAGCGTCTGGCCTCGCTGTTCGAGAGGCACGGCCGCAAGGTGAGCCTGGTCGGCTGGAGCCTCGGCGGCGTATTCGCGCGCGAACTCGCGCGCCGCGCGCCCGAGCAAGTGCGCGGCGTCATCACCCTCGGCAGTCCGTTCGCCGGGTCGCCGAAGGCGAGCAATGCCTGGAAGGTGTACGAGCGCGTCAGCGGCACCAAGGCCGAGCCGCACGTGCAGGCGCACCGGGGCGACATGGGCCGGCCGATGCCGGTGCCCGCGACCGCGATCTATACCCGCACCGACGGCATCGTCAACTGGCGCGGATGTCTCGAGCGGGAAGGGCCGCTGGCCGAGAACATCGAGATCGAAGGCAGCCACTGTGGCCTCGGCCACAATCCCGCGGTGCTGTTCGCGATCGCAGACCGGCTCGCCCAGCCCGAGGGGCAGTGGCGCCATTTCGACCGCAGCGGTGCGCGTGGCCTGATCTACCGCGACCCGCATCGGGACCGCGGCGTCGCCGCCTGAGGCGACCGCATCCCGAACCTGGCCCCGCCAAAGTGCGACAGCCTCCGAGTCCACTGAATCACTGAAATCGGATCGGTGCTATCCACGCGATACGGGTGCGCTGCGGCATTGCAAATGCTCGCGATGGCTACGGGTATCGCTGCGCTTAGCGCCTTGCATCGCCTCCCGTCCCGTGCGTCCCTCACCGTCCATTTCAATGATTCAGCGGACTAGGGAGCAGGCGCTGGCGCAATGGCCCGAAGCAATGCAAGATCGGACGATACGGCCCGTTCCGAGCCAGCACTTGCGGCCTGAACGAAACCACCCCCGATCGATCACGACGACAAGAGCTTGCCGATGAACCACCTCAGCAGCACCGATGCGGCGTTCCTGCACCTGGAAACGCCTGAAACGCCGATGCATGTCGGCAGCCTGATGCTGTTCGAGCTGCCCGCCGGCTACAAGGGCGACTACTACGAAGACGTGAAGGCGATGGTGGCCGAACGCCGCCACCTCGGAAGCCTGTTCAACCGCAAGCTCGCGCAGATGCCATTCGAGCTGGCCGACCCGGTGTGGATCGAGGACGACGATATCGATCTCGACTACCACGTACGCTTCCACACGCTGCGCCGCCCCGGCAACATGGAGCAACTCGAAGCGCTGGTCGCGCGCTTGCACGCGACTCTGCTCGACCGCAGCCGCCCGCTGTGGGAGCTTTACGTGATAGACGGCCTGGAGAACGGCCAGGTCGCGACCTACACCAAGGCGCACCACAGCGGTATCGACGGCAAGGCCGGCGTCGAACTCGCCAAGGTGTTCTACGACGTGACGCCCGAGATGCGCGCCGTGCGCCCGCCGCGTGCCGCGCGCGCCGGCAACGCCTACCAGCTCGGCGTGGCCGAGTTGCTGCAGGCCGGTGTGTCGAATGCCATCGCGCAGTACGTCAAGGTTGGCAAGCTCGTGCCGCAAGCGGTCAAGGCAATCGGCGCCGCAGGCAAGCTCATCGCCACGCGCGCGAACGAAAAGGGGGCGCGCAGCCTGAGCCTCGGTCTCGCGCCGAAATCGATCTTCAACGTATCGATCACCAACCAGCGTTCGTTCAGCACACTGTCCGTGCCGCTCGCCGATATCAAGGCCCTGGGCAAGCGTGTGGGCGGCACCGTCAATACGGTGGTGATGACGATGTGCGCGGGCGCGCTGCGCAGCTTTCTCATTGAGCGCGATCTGCTGCCGAAGAAGTCTTTGATCGCCGGCGTTCCGGTCAGCCTGCGAGGCGCGAATGACGATTCGCTCAACAACCAGGTGTCGGCGATCCGCGTCGACCTGGCCACCACCCTCGCGAGCACGGCCGAGCGCTTCAAGGCGATTCACGCGTCGTCCGAAGCCGCCAAAGCCGTGGTGTCGGAACTCAAACCGGTGCTCGGCCTCGACCTGCCGATCACCGGCGCGCCCTGGCTCATGTCGGGCATGGCGACGCTCTTCGGCCGCTCCAACCTGGCGGGCCGGATGCCCGCGGTCGCCAACGTCGCCATCTCGAACGTGCCTGGTCTGCCGATGCCCTTGTACATGGCGGGTGCACGCATGCTGCACTACTTCCCCGTCTCGATCCCGTACCACGGCATGGGCCTGAATATCACGGTGCAAAGCTACGCCGGGATGCTGGAATTCGGCATCACTGCGTGCCGGCGCGTGATGTCGCAGGAGGAGTCGCACGAGTTGATCGACTATCTGCGCACGACGCTGGAAGAGATCCGCGCGCTGGACAGCGTCGAAGAGCGACCGCCCGCGGAAATGATGGTCATGGCTGCGGTTCCAACACCCGCCCCCGCACCGGCACCAAAGGCGTCGAGGCCGCGTGCGCCGGTTCGTACCAAGTCGGCGGCAGCCAAGCCATCGGGCGCAAAAACAGCGCGCGCCAAGTCCGCGGCGGTGAAGACCGCGTCCGCCAAGCGCACTCGCGCCGCCGGCGGCGCAGCGTCCAAGCGAGCGGGCTGAGCCGGTCTGCGCGCGGTCAGGCGCGCGAACTGACGATGGCCTCCTCGACCTCGCCCAGCCGGTCCTTTCCGAAGAACATCTCGCCGCCCACGAAGAAGGTGGGCGAGCCGAAGGCGCCGCGCTCGAAGGCCGACCGGGTATGGGCCGCGAGCAGGGCTTTGACCTCGACCTCCTGCGATCGGGCCTGCAGCGCGGGGCCGTCCAGCCCCCCATCGCGCAGCACGGCGGCGATCTCGTCGGCATCGTCCAGGTTGCGACCTTGCTCCCACATCGCCGCGTACATCGCATCGATCGTCGCCGGCCCCTTCCCCAGATCCTGCGCGGCCACCGCCAACCGCATGATCTTGAGCGTATTGACCGGAAAGAACGGGTTGGGTCTGAACTTCACCAGCCGATGGCGCTCGACGAAGCGCCGCATCTCGAGCCGGTCGTAGGCGAGCTTGTTGGAGATTTCGGCGAAGGCTTCGACCGGCGAGCGGTTGTTGCACAGCTTGAACAAGCCGCCGAGCAGGATCGGCACGTACTCAAAGCACACGCCTGTGCGCGCTTCGATACCGCCAAGCACCTTGTGGCACAGGTAAGCATTGGGGCTGCCGAAGTCGAACAGGAACTGGGCGGGAGCCTTCATGAGACGGTGCTCCTTTCCGATCGGTCGTTCACCACGTCTCCATCCACGGCCGCAGCTCCGTCTCGTGCGTCCACGCGTCGCGAGGCTGCTGGTGGATCTGCCAGTAGGCCTGCGCGATCGACTCCGGATCAAGGATGCCGTGCTGGTCTTTCAAGGCATAGCGTTCGGGAAACTTATTGCGGATGAATTCGGTGTCGATGGCGCCATCGATCACCGGGTGCGCCACGTGGATGCCTTTCGGCCACAGCTCGCGCGCCATGCTTTGCGCGAGCGCGCGCAGCGCATGCTTGGCGCCGGCGAAGGCGGCAAAGCCTTCGCGCCCGCGCAGGCTGGCCGTAGCGCCGGTGAAGATGATGGTTCCGCGCCCGCGCGGCAGCATCACCCGGGCCACTTCGCGTCCCATCAGGAAGCCGCCGAAGCACGCCATCTCCCACACCTTGCGGTAGACGCGCGCGGTCGTCTCGGTGATGCCGAAACGCACGTTCGCGCCAATGTTGAACACGGCCACTTCGATCGGCGCGATCTCGCGCTCGATCTGCTCGACCAGCGCCACCATCTCATCTTCCTCGCGCGCATCGCTGCCGAAGCCGTGCGCCTCGCCGCCTTCGGCCCTGATCTGCGCGAGCAGCGGCTCGAGCTTGTCGGCCGAACGCCGGGTGACGCACGCGACATACCCCTCGCGCGCGAAGTGCCGCGCGATCGCGCCGCCGGTGGCGTCGCCGGCACCGATGACGAGGATGGCTTTCTTGTCGGTCATGCTGGACTTTCAGGATGGATCATGCCGCGGCAGCGGCGTGCGAGGCGATGGCGTCGATGATCTGCGGCCACATCGAGATGGGCAACGCGTGTCCCATGCCTTCGATGACAACAAGCTTCGCGCCCGGCACCGTGCGGGCGACGTCGATGCCGCACTCGACCGGGATCAGCGGATCGACATTGCCGTGGATGACGAGCGTCGGCACGGTGACGCCGGAGAGCGCGGCTTTGCGACTACCCGAGGCGAGGATCGCAACCGTCTGCCGCGCCGCACCGGCCGGGTTCAGACCGCGCGAGTGGATCCGGGCTGCGCGTTCGGCATCGCGCGATTCGTCGGGTGCGAAGTGGCCGGCGCGCAGGACTTGCCAGGTTTTTCGATAGTGCTTCGTGAAACCCGCCAGATCGGTGGGTGCCGGCCGGGTAAGCAGGGCCAGTGCGGTCAGCTTGGGCGGCGGCAGGCCCGGCGCTCCGCTGGTCGCCATCACCGAAGTCAGGCTTCGAACACGTTGCGGATGATGGGCGGCGAGCAGCTGCGCGATGGCACCGCCCATTGACGCGCCGACCACGTGCGCGCGATCGATGCCGAGGTGGTCGAGCAACCCGCGCGCGTCTTCGGCCATGTCGCGCAGCAGATATGGCGCGCGGATCGGGCGTCCCAACACCGCGGCCAGCATCGCCTTGCGAACCCGGGGCACGCCCGCGGCATCGAAGCGTGTGGACCGGCCGATATCGCGGTTGTCGAAGCGGACAACGTGAAAGCCGTGCCCGGCAAGCTGCGCGCAAAAGGCGTCGTCCCACGCGATCATCTGACTACCGAGGCCCATGACGAGCAGCAGCGCGGGGTCGGACGGGACGCCGAAACTGTCGTAGCAAAGCCGGATGCCGTTGGCATCGGCGTAGCGCTCCGGCGTCTTGTGGGGCCCGACCGGGTCGGTCATGGTGCAGGCCTCACGAGTTCGATCACGTCGTACAGGTTCAAGGTCGGCGGCCGGTCGACGAATGCCATGAGCTGCTTGCCGAATGCGCGCGACGCCGGCACCTTCATGTGCGTGTCGATCGACGCCCGGTCGGCCCAGCGCTCGAAGAAGACAAGTCGCAGCGGATCGTCAGCATCGATCGCGACGCCGTGCTCGAGGCAACCCGGCTCGGTGCGCGAGCGCAGCACGTGTTCACGACTGATCAAGAGAAGTTGATCGACGGTGTCGGTGCGCGCGTAAACCGTGCCGGTGACGATGATCATGGGCCATCTCCGATCTCGAAAGTGCTGCGATCGTCGCAGGATGTGCCGCCGCACGCCGGCCAAGCGGCGGCGGAAAACAGGTCGGGATCTTCGCGGATGACCTTGGCGATCCGTTCGAAATGCGCACTCAGCAAAGCCACTGCCTTGTCGGCGTGGCCGGCGAGGGCGACCTCGAGCAGTTGCTGGTGCTCGCCCTTCACGCCACGCTCGGCGAAGGCGCGCGGCGCGGACAGTCGTCGATAGCGGTGGTGCTGATCGGCCAGTTGGTCGCAGAACAGAAGCAGCCAGCGCGAGCCGCAGGCGCCGATCAGGGCACGGTGAAAAGCGCGGTGGAGAGGCTTCCACGCCGGGTTGTCCTCGAATCGACGCTCGGACAGCGAGCGCGGCGTGCGCGCCAGGCGATTGGGGGGCGAGCACCAGCGCCTCTTCCCAGGCCGTGCCGTGCGACGCGATCGATTCGCGAAGCGCGACGCCCTCGAGCCAGCAACGTGTCTTGGTGATCTCGGACAGGGCGTCGGGGCTGATGCCGGCCACCACGAAGCCTCGCTGTTCGCGCCGTTCGACGAGGCCGTCCGACACCAACCGGTTAAGCGCCTCGCGCAGCGGTGTGGCGCTGGCGCAATAGCGCTCTGCCAGTGCCTCGCCAGCCGAATTCGGGCGCGCTACGCGGTCGGCTGCGACGGTGGCGCGAGCAGCGTCCGCGCGGCGCTCGGACTCGAGCTGGAAGACCTCGATTTCGACGAGCCCTGACCGGTCGTCGATGCGCGGGTCATGAACGCGGCCTGGCCTGCGTACCATCGACGAGCGTTCAGTATTGCGAGCCCGGGCGGCGGTGCTCGTTCATCATCGGCCCCGGCAACCACAGGCGCTGGGAGATCAGCCTGCGGCCCGGCGAAGACCCGTTGCACGCGGCCACGCCCGAGCGTACTTGTGAACTGCTCGGGCGCTGGCTCGCACCCGACGAAGGCACGCTGTGGCGCCAGCCCAGCTACCGCTTCCACGCCTTGGTGGCCGAACGCTGGCGTGTCGGACGCGTCTTCATCGCGGGCGATGCTGCGCACATGCAGCCACCATTTCTCGGCCAGGGAATGTGTCAGGGCGTGGGCGACGTAGCCAACTTGGCGTGGAAGGTCGGTACGGTGCTGCGCGCAGAGGTGCGGGGCGCCGCCGGCGAGCGGTTGCTTGACATCTACGGCGACGAGCGCAAGGCCCACGTGCGCGAACTCACTCGCCGCATCAAGCACGTGGGCGCAGTAATCTGCGAACGCGACCTGGCGCGCGCCCGCCATCGCTATGCGCGGCTGCTCGACGAATGCGCTGGCGTCGTGAGGGATACGCCGCGCCAGGACATCCTGCCCGCGCTCAGCGACGGCCTGCTGTTTCGCGAGCGAGGGCGCAGGCACGCTGCGGGCACGACTGGCGACTCGTTCTTGACGGCGCGCTCGGTGTGCCGCCACTGCCCGACCGCGTCGTGCCCTTCGACCTGTGCAGGCCCCGCAGCGCCGAGATCGAAGGCGGCGCTGCGGCCTGGCTGCTTCAGCACGAATGCCATGCCGCGCTGCTGCGTCCCGACCACTATGTCTTCGGCACTGCGGCGGATGCCCAAGCAATTCTCGCGCTGCCGGATGCGCGGCGCGCAGCGCTCGCCTGACCACTGCGCGCCTTCACTCGAAAGGGAATCCGAGCATGT
>JBDSEG010000123.1:0-4234 GCA_039920165.1 Burkholderiaceae bacterium | reverse complement strand
CAGCGCCCGAGCTCAGTCTGAAGCTGCAGACCTGGTGCTTCCCGGTCGTCGGCTGCGTCGGCTACCGCGGCTATTTCGACCGCGCGCAGGCCGACGCCTTCGCGGCCGAGCAGCGCGCGCTCGGCTTCGAGGCCAATGTCTATCCGGTGCCGGCGTATTCGACGCTGGGCGCCCTGCCCGGAGACTGGTTCGCCGACCCGCTGCTCAGCACCTTCATCCATTTTCCCGAAGGCGAGCTGGCGCGACTCGTCTTTCACGAGCTGGCGCACCAGGTCGTCTATGCGGCCGGTGATACCGCCTTCAACGAATCGTTCGCGACCGCGGTCGAGCGCATTGGCGGCCAGCGCTGGCTCGCCGAGCGCGCCGGCGAAAAGGCGCGCGCCGACTACGCCGAGTTCGAAGGCCGGCGACGCGACTTTCGCGAGCTCACGCGCAGCTACCGTGAGCGCCTCGCCGGGATCTACGACAGCAATGCCAGCGACGCCGACAAGCGCTCGTCCAAGGCCGAGCTGATGTTGCGCCTGCGCGCCGACCACGAGACTTTGAAGCGCGAGCGCTGGGGCGGGTTCGCCGGCTACGACGGTTGGTTTGCGCGGGCCAACAATGCGGCCTTCGGCGTGCTCTCTGCGTATACCGAGCTGGCCCCTGCGTTCGAGCGCCTGTTCGAGCGCGAGGGCCGCGATTTCCCGCGTTTCTATGCCGCCGTGCGCCGCATTGCCGCCCTCGACAAGGACGCGCGGCGCGCCGTGCTCACACGCTGAAGGACCGCTCCGTGGCCGATATCAGGATTCATCGCAAGCATCGTCTCGGCCTCACCCGCGCCCGCGAACTGGCCGCGCAGTGGGCCGAGCAGGCCGAGCGCCAGTTCGGCCTGCAGTGCACATTGATCGAAGGCAAGACCGCAGATACCGTCGAGTTCCAGCGCCCCGGCGCCACCGGGCGGCTCACGGTCGGCGCCGACCACGTCGATGTGAACGCCCAGCTGGGCTTTCTGCTCGGAGCCTTCGGCGCGTCGATCGAGGCCGAGATCGAGAAGACGCTCGATGCGCTGCTCGCGAAGAGCGACAAGCCGGCGCGCGCCGCGGCGGCGAAAAAGGCCGGGGTCAAGAAGGCCGCGCGCCGATAGCCCCGGTCGCTCAGCGAAGGCACAATCCCGCCTCCTGCCCAATCGGCCGTCCCGGCGCTGCTCCCGCATGTCTTCCTCATCGCTGCCCGAGCCGGGCGCTCCCGAATCCGCGCCCGAACTCGAGGCGATGCCGCTGCCGACGCCGTTGCTCACGACCGACGACGCGGCACCGCAGCAGCTCGAAGCCGCAGCGGCCGAGTCATCGCTGGCCACCGACACCGCCGCGCCGCCGATGACCCCGGCTGAGTGCGCGCAGCGGTTGAAGGCGCTCTTCCCTGCGCTCTTCGGCGGCGCGGCGAAACCGCTCAAGCTGCGCATCCAGACCGATATCCAGCAGCGCGCACCGGGCGTCTTCACGCGCCGCGCGCTCTCGGCCTTCCTGCACCGGCATACCGGCAGCACCGGCTACCTCAACGCGATCACGCGCCTGGGCCAGCGCTTCGATCTGGACGGCAACCCGGTCGAGCCGATTAGCGACGAACACCGCGCCGCCGCCGAGACCGAGTTGACGCGCCGGCGCACCAACCAGGACGCCCAGCGCGCGCTCGAAAACGAGCAGCGCGCCCTCGAACAGACCCAGCGCCACAACCGCGCCGGGCTGCTGCGCGACTTCCAGACGACGACGCTCACGCGGGCCAATTTCTGCGTTCTGAAAGTCGTCGATCCGGACGAACTCGACGCCCTGCTCGATCGCGCACGGCGCGAATTCGAAGAGGATGCGCAGCAGCGGCCGGCGGCGTTCGAGCGGCCGCAGCGGCCGACAGCGCCGCAGCCGCAGCGCCCATCGCGTCCGCCGCGTCGCCCCTAGCCGCGAATCGAACCGAGGCACAGGATCGGGCGTCCGGCAGACTGACGCGCTGCGCATCGCGGATTACCGCCTGACGCAAGCCACTGGCAACTGAAGCAGGCCCTGCGCCGACCGATGTGACCGTGCCGCCGTTCATTCCTTATACGAGGAATCTGCCGAGTCAATTTTCCTCACCAGCGCTGCGAAGGCAGCGAAGCAAACCCTGGGCTGCAGGGCCGCTGCCTCCCTTCGTGTCTGAGCCAGCACCAGCTGGGTCAGAGGTTTCATGGGTCCGATCGCTGCCGAGGCGACCTGGATATCGCACGCGCGTTGCAGGAGCCACAACCACATGAAGGCCTCCTCGATCGTCTCACCCCACGTTAGCAGGCCATGATTGCGAAGGATGACCACTCGGTGCTCGCCAATGCTTGCCAGCATTCGCTCCTGCTCCGCGGGGTTCACCGTGACGCCCTCGAAGTCGTGGTACGCCACTCGCCCCTGCAGTTGCGCGCCGTAGAAGGAGTCGTGTGACAGCCCGGCGTCCGAGCAGGCGACCGCGCTGCCCGTGGTGGTATGCGTGTGCATGACGCAATGGGCGCTCTCGATGCGGCCATGGATCGCGCTGTGCGTGACGAAGCCAGCAAGGTTGACCGGGTGATCGGTACGGCGGACGGGCTGCCCGTGGATGTCGATGGCGACGAGATTCGATGCCGTGACCTCGCCGTAGTGAAGCCCGAACGGATTGATCAGAAACACCTTCTCCGGTCCCGGAACACGCAGCGTGATGTGATTGAAGATGGCTTCGGTCCACCCCAGTTGGTCGAAGATTCGATAGCAGGCGGCAAGCCGAACCCGCGCCTGTCGCTCCGCTTCGGTGATCGGAAGTTGCCTCTCCTCTGCGCGAGCGGCCTTCTCCATCAGCAAGCCCATGGGCGTCACGGCATCCGACATGACTTCCTCCCGGATGAGTCAAGGAACAGTTCTCAGGGTCCGTCGGCGCGCCTAAGCGGACAGCCTGCGCGCTGTCCCGCTCGACTGCCGATGTCCCGATATCCAGTCTCGCGCGCCATCCGGGAACGGCTCCAAAGTCCGCCCTACTGCAACGACTCGACCAACTCCACGTACTCTTGCATCGCCTGGTCGCCGCTGCGGCCCTTGAGACCATTCCAGGCATCCCACTTCGCCCGACCGACCAGATCGGTGAACTCCGGTCGCTCGGTGTCCACATCGCCGCTGCTGGCCTGCTTGTACAGCGCATACAGCTTCAGCAGCGTTGCGTTGTCGGGGCGTTCGCTCAGAGTCTTGGAGTTTGCGACCGCGGCGTCGAAACGCTGTTTCAGATCGGGATCGGACATGGGCTGTCTCCATTGCTGCGGTCAACCATGATCCGCGCACCGATATTAGCCAGCAGGCAGCACCGCCACGCCTTTTTCCGCCAGGCGCAGCGCCAGCGCCTCGCCGATCTGCCACGACCGTTCGACATCGCTCGACACGACGAAGATCGCGCCGAGCGCAGTCTCGACCGTCAGCTCCTGGAAGCTGCCGAGATAGGCGCGCTTGACGAGCGCGCCGGCGATCGTGCCCGCAGCGCCGGGCGCCACGATCTGCCACGCCTCGGGCCGCACCGCCACCTTGACTGCGCCCGGCGGCGGCGGGTTCGCCACGCGCAGCACGAGCGGGCCCAGCGCGACGCGGCCGTCAGCATCGGCCACGCCGTCGAACAGCATCGCCTCGCCCATGAAGCCGGCGACGAAAACGCTGCGCGGCGCTTCGTAGAGCTGCGCGGGCGTGCCGGCCTGGGCGATCTCGCCGGCGTTCATGACGATGATCTGGTCGCTGACCGCGAGCGCTTCGCTCTGGTCGTGGGTGACGTAGGCGACAGTGAGCTTCAGGCGCTGCTGCAACGCGCGGATCTCCTCGCGCATGCTGCGGCGCAGGCGAGCGTCGAGGTTGCTCAGCGGCTCGTCGAACAGCAGCACGCTCGGCTCGAGCACCAGGCTGCGCGCGACCGCCACGCGCTGCTGCTGGCCGCCGCTGAGTTCGCTCGGCAGCCGCTCGTCGTAGCCAGTCAAGCCGACGCTGTCGAGCGCGGCGCGCGCGCGTGTGGCGGTCGCTGCTTTCGACACGCCGCTCACCGACAGGCCGTAGCCGACGTTCTCGATCACGTTCATGTGCGGGAACAGCGCATAGCTCTGGAACACCATGCTCACGTTGCGCTCGGCCGGACCGAGCGCAGTGACATCGTGGCCGTCGATCAGGATGCGTCCGCTGGTCGGCGCATCAAGCCCGGCGATCATCCGCAGCGTCGTCGTCTTGCCGCA
>JBDSEG010000122.1:0-5421 GCA_039920165.1 Burkholderiaceae bacterium | reverse complement strand
ATCCTGCGACCGAAATACCGCCCTTATCGAGGCATCGACGACGGCGGCCCATTTCAATAATCCTTGTCATCGAGCACCGCATCGCTTCCGCTTCCGCGGCGCTGCGGTGATCTGTACCGACTCAAGGAATCGCCCGCACCATGTCCGCCACCACGGCCCCCGCAGCCAAGCTCGTCGAGCCGGTCGAGCCGGTTGCCCCCAAGTCGGGAAAGAAGAAGCTCGTCATCATCGCGGTTGTCTTGGCGATCGTGCTCGCCGTCGGCGGTGGCGGCGCGGCCGTCTACCTGAAGAAGAAGCACGCCGCGGCCGAGCAGGCGGCCGAGGCGGCGGGCGAAGGCGGCGCCGAATCGGAAGCCGGTGCCCAGCCGAAGCTCGCCAAGGCCAGCCTCAAGAACGCCCCCACCTTCGTGCCGCTCGAGCCCTTTACGGTGAACCTCGCGGACCGCGAGGTCGAGCGCTTCGCGCAGGTCGGCATGACGCTCGAACTGACCGATCCCAAGGCGGGCGATCTGCTCAAGGCCTACATGCCGGCGATCCGCAACAACGTGCTGCTCGTGCTGGCCAGCAAGACCGCCGCGCAGCTGATCGAACACAGCGGCAAGGTGCAACTGGCCGCCGAGGTGCGCGCCGCGGCGCTGAAGCCGCTGGGTTATGCGGCAGAACCAGGCCCGGCTGCCACGACGGATGCCGCCGCCAAGGCACATCCGAGCGACGAAGAAGATGCGCCGCCGATCCGCGCCGTGCACTTCTCCAACTTCATCATCCAGTGAAGGCCGCCGTGAAAGCTTGTTTCAACAGCGTCGCGAAGTTCGGCCAGCGGGCCGAGCGCCGGGCCGCTCCCAAGCCGGCCCGCATCCCCTCGGGGGGTGGCGCGACGTACCCGTCGCGCCGGGGGCTCACATGACCCAGCAGATCCTTTCGCAGGACGAGGTCGATGCGCTTCTCCAGGGCATCACCGGCGACGACCTGCCCATCGAGCGCGCGGCGGTCGAGCCGGGCGGGGTGCGCAACTACGACCTCGCGAGCCAGGAACGCATCGTTCGCGGGCGCATGCCCACGATGGAGATCATCAACGAACGCTTCGCGCGCAATATCCGCACCGCGCTGTTCAGCCTGATCCGCAAGAGTCCCGAGGTGTCGGTCGGCGGCGTCAAGGTCATGAAGTACAGCGCCTTCCTGCGCGAGCTCGTCGTGCCGACCAACTTCAACGTCGTCGGCGTCAAGCCGCTGCACGGTTCGGGCCTGATCGTCTGCGACCCCACGCTGGTGTTCGCGGTCATCGATGCCCTGTTCGGCGGCAGCGGCAAATACCCCACACGCATCGAGGGCCGCGAGTTCAGCCCGACCGAGCAGCGCGTGATCCTGCGCCTGGTCGAGACGATCTGCGACGAGTACGCCAAGGCATGGCAAGGCGTCTACCCACTGCAACTCGACTACCAGCGCTCGGAGATGCAGCCGCAGTTCGTCAATATCGCGTCGCCCAGCGAGATCGTGGTGGCGACCAGCTTCACGATCGAGATCGCCGAGGCCTCGGGCGCGATTCACCTGTGCATCCCGTACTCGACGCTCGAGCCGATCCGCGACGCGCTGTACAGCACGATCCAGGGCGAATCGAACGAGCCCGACAAGCGCTGGGTCAACCTGCTCAAGGCGCAGATCCAGGCGGCCGAGGTCGACCTGGTGGCCGAGCTGGCCACCACGACCGCGACCGTCGAGCAGCTGCTGTCGTTCAAGCCGGGCGATTTCATCGAGCTCGACCTGGCGACCCAGATCCAGGCCAAGGTCGACGGCGTTCCCGTCCTCGACTGCCACTACGGCACCGCCAACAACCGCTACGCCATCAAGATCGATCGACTGATTTCCAGCTCCTCTGCCCAGGGCTGGTTGGGAGAACAACATGTCCGCTGAAAATACCGCCGAAGACGTCGTGGCCGCCGACTGGGCCGCCGCACTCGCCGAGACCAAGCCGACCCGCGCCGGGCCCGGCACCGACATCGAACAGGTCGCACCGGCCCAGTTCGCGAACTTCGCCGGCACGCCGGCCGGGGCGCAGCGCGAAGCGGGTGCGACCAACGACATCAGCATGATCCTGGACATCCCTGTCCAGCTCACGGTAGAACTCGGCCGCACCCGCATTCCGATCAAGAACATCCTGCAGCTCGCGCAGGGCTCGGTCGTCGAGCTCGAGGCGCTGGCCGGCGAACCGATGGACGTGCTCGTGAACGGCTACCTGATCGCGCAGGGCGAAGTGGTGGTGGTGAACGAGAAATTCGGCATCCGCCTCACCGACATCGTCACGCCGAGCGAGCGCATGCGCCGCCTGAGCCGCGCCTGATCGGCCTCGCTCTATCCGAAGTACGAAATACGACCGCCCATGAACGCTTCCACCTGGACCTCGGCGCTGTGGTTCATCGCCATCCTCGCGCTGATCCCGATCTCTTTGTGGCTGCTCAAGCGCAGCCCGGTCGGCGCCGGCGCGAGCCACGGCGCCGGGCTGCGCAATGTCGCCTCGCTCGCGCTTTCGCCGAGCCAGCGCATCGTGACGCTCGAGGTCGGCCACGGCGACGACCGGCGCTGGCTCGTGCTGGGCGTGACGCCATCCAATATCAGCACGCTGTACAGCGTCGCACCGTTCGAACCTCTGCCCTCCGATACCAGTGAGCCGGCCGGCTTCGCGCTGATGCTGAACCGCCTGCGCAACGGCCCCGCAACCGCCAGCGGTCCGTCGAACGGTGCCACCCACGGACCCACCAACGGCAGCGGACTGAACGGTGGCTGATCGTCGCGCGGGCGCAGCGCGGCGCGCGCTGGCCGCGCTCGCGACCCTCCTCATCGTCGCAGCGTTGCCGCAGGCTGCCTTCGGGCAGGCGGCGACCGGCACCGCCACGCTGCCGCTGCTGCTCGGCCAGGGGGCAGGCGGCACCAGCTATTCGGTGCCGATCCAGACCCTGCTGTTCTTCACCGCGCTCAGTTTTCTGCCCGCGGTGCTCCTGCTGATGACCGGCTTCACGCGGATCGTGATCGTGCTGAGCCTGCTGCGCCAGGCCATCGGCACCCAGGCGGCGCCGCCGAACCAGGTGGTGGTCGGGTTGTCGCTGTTTCTCACCTTCTTCGTGATGGGGCCGACGCTCGACAAGGTGTATGCCGAGGCCTACCAGCCGTACAGCGAGAACCGGATCGCCTTCGACGAGGCGCTCAAGCGCGGCGAGGCCCCGATGCGCGAGTTCATGCTCAAGCAGACGCGCCAGGCCGACGTGATGCTGTTCGCCAAGCTCGCCAAGATCGACCCAGCCGTGAAGAGCGCCGACGTCCCGTTCAAGGTGCTGGTGCCGGCCTTCGTGACGAGCGAGCTGAAGAGCGCCTTCCAGATCGGCTTTCTGATCTTCATCCCCTTTCTCATCATCGACATGATCGTCGCGAGCGTGCTGATGTCGCTCGGCATGATGATGCTGTCGCCGGTGCTCGTCGCGCTGCCGTTCAAGCTGATGCTGTTCGTGCTGGCCGACGGCTGGAACCTGCTGCTGGGTTCGCTCGCGGCGAGCTTCTCGACCTAGACCGCCCAAGGAAATCATGGACCCGCAATATGTCTTCACGGTCGGCCAGAGCGGCCTGTACATGCTGCTCACGATCGCCGCCCCGGTGCTGCTGACCGTGCTCGCGGTCGGCCTGCTCGTCAGCATCTTCCAGGCGGCGACGCAGATCCACGAAGCCACGCTGTCGTTCGTTCCGAAGCTGATCGCCGCCGTCGCCGTGCTTGCCATCGCCGGCCCGTGGATGCTGACGACGCTGGTCGAGTATGTGCAGCGCACGCTGCAATCGATTCCTTCCGCGGTGGGGTGATCGCATCGACCTGAGGACGCCACAAAGTTTCCGGACCAGTCTCGCGCGCCCGCCCCGAGCCGTCGAAGCATCACACCATCGCATGCTGACCTTCACCGATACGCAGGTGCTCGAATGGATCACGCCGCTCTTGTGGCCGTTCATTCGGGTGCTGGCGCTATTCGGGGCGATGCCGGTGTTCGCGCAGCGCAGCGTGCCGGTGCGCCTGCGGGTGGCGCTGGCGTTTCTGATCGCCTTTTGTGCGCAGGCGAGCCTGCCTTTGATGCCGGTCGTCGCGCTCGATTCGGCGGCCGGATTCGCGACGATCGCGCAGCAGTTGCTGATCGGCATCGCGCTCGGCTTCTCGGTGCGCATCGTCTTTGCCGCGGTCGAACTCGCGGGAGAGATCGTCGGGCTGCAGATGGGCCTGAATTTCGCCGGCTTCTTCGACCCCGGCACCGGCGGCGAGGCGACTGCGATGAGCCGCTTCTTCGGCGTCTCGGTGAGCTGGCTGTTCATCGTGATGGGCGGCCACCTGATGCTGATCGCCGCGGTGGTCCAGAGCTTTCACGCCTTTCCGGTCAGCGCCGAGCCGTTCGCCTTTCTGCGCACCGTGCAGCCACAGCGCTGGGGCGCGGAGATCTTCCAGCTCGGCCTGTGGATCGCGCTGCCGCTGGTGGCCATGCTGCTGTTTACCAACCTCGTGCTCGGCATCGTCTCGCGCGTGGCGCAGCAGATGAATATCTTCGCGATCGGCTTCCCCATCACGCTCGGCGTGGGCATGCTCGGCGTGCTGCTCACGCTGCCGCTGCTGCAGACGCCTTTCACGATGGCGCTGGAACGCATGCTCGCGCAGTTCCAGTAGCAAGGGCGGCGGCGCTGCGGGCGAGCCCGCATTGACCGGTACGGCGCCGCCGCGCAGCATGGTCTGCGCGCCGGCTGGCGGCGCGCCGCGGATCGACTCCATGCCTGATTTCAACACCCTGCTGGTTCGCAAGGACCCCGCGCATCCGCGCATCGCCCGCATCACGCTGAACCGGCCCGACCGGCTGAATGCGATCGGGCCCGACATGCCCGGCGAGATTCGCGCAGCCGTGCGATGGGCCGAGGACGACGACGAGGTGCACGTCGTCGTTCTCGGCGGCACCGGCCGGTCGTTCTGTGCCGGCTACGACCTGGTCGAATTCGGTTCCGGGCGCGAGCCGCACCCCTGCCAGCAGGAGGCCCACCCCTACGACGCGATGACCGATTACGCGGCGATGAAGGGCTATACCGAAGACTTCATGAGCCTGTGGCGCTGCCGCAAGCCGACCATCGCGATGGTGCACGGGCACGCGGTGGCGGGAGGCAGCGACATCGCCCTGTGCTGCGACCTGCTCGTGATGGCCGACGATGCGCGCATCGGCTATATGCCCACCCGGGTCTGGGGCTGTCCGACCACTGCGATGTGGACCTACCGGCTAGGGGCCGCACGTGCCAAGCAGTTGATGTTCACCGGCGATCTGCTCGACGGCCGGCAGGCCGCCGACTGGGGCCTCGCGAACCTGGCCGTGCCCGCGGACGAACTGGAAGCCGCGACGATGCAGCTCGCGCTGCGCATCG
>JBDSEG010000121.1:0-2951 GCA_039920165.1 Burkholderiaceae bacterium | reverse complement strand
AAGCTGACGAAGCGCGCCAGCGGCGTGAGGCCGTGCTCGCGCACCGCCTTTTCGCTCGCGAGGATGAGCGCGCCCGCGCCGTCGCTCGTCTGCGAGCTGTTGCCCGCGGTGACGCTGCCCTTGGCGGCGAAGACCGGTTTCAGCTTGGCCAGGCCTTCGATCGAGGTATCGGGCCGCGGCCCTTCGTCGAGCGAGACCGTGCGGGTCTTGGTTGCGGGTGCGCCGCTCGACAGGTCGGGGAAGCGCTCGACCACTTCAACCGGTGTCATCTCGTCGGTGAACTCGCCTGATTGCTGCGCCTTCAGCGCCCGCAAGTGCGACTGCAGCGCGAACTCGTCCTGCGCCTCGCGCGAGACCTTCCACTGCTTGGCGACGTTCTCCGCCGTGAGGCCCATCCCGTAGGCGATGCCGATGTTCTCGTCACGCTCGAACACCTTCGGGTTGAACGAGGGCTTGTTGCCGCCCATCGGCACCAGGCTCATCGACTCGGCGCCGCCGGCGATCATCACGTCGGCCTCGCCGACGCGGATGCGGTCGGCCGCCATCTGGATTGCCGACAGGCCCGAGGCGCAGAAGCGGTTCACGGAGATGCCGCCCACCGAGTTGGGCAGCCCCGCCAGCGCCACCGCGACGCGCGCCATGTTCATACCCTGCTCGCCTTCGGGGAACGAGCAGCCGATGACCGCATCCTCGATCGCCTTCGGGTCCAGCGTGGGCACCTGTCGCAGCGCGCTCTGGATCGCCAGGATCAGCAGGTCGTCGGAGCGCGTGTTGCGGAAGAAGCCGCGCCCCGACTTGCCGATCGGCGTGCGGGTGGCGGCAACGATGTAGGCGTCTTGAACTTGCTTGTTCATGATGTTCGTGCTCTGTCTCAGTTGCGAACCGGCTTGCCGGTCTGCAGCATGCCCATGATCCGGGCCTGGGTCTTCTCGTGGTCCAGCAGGCCGCAGAAGTGCTTGCGCTCGAGCGTCATCAGGTACTCCTCGTTCACCAGCGAGCCGGAGTCGACATCGCCGCCGCACACCACGTCGGCGATCAGCGACGAGATGTGGAAATCGTGCACGCTGATGAAGCCGCCGTCGCGCAGGTTGGCAAGCTGTGCCTGGATGGTCGCGATGGCGCTGCGGCCGGCGACCGGGAACAGGCTTTTCGCCGGCGCGCGGTAGCCGCTTTCGAACATCCCCTTGGCCTGCTGCGTGGCGACGTAGAGCAGCTCGTCCTTGTGCGGCACGATGACATCGCTCCACAGGAGGTAGCCGAGCTTGCGGCTCTCGACGGCGCTGGTGCCGACCTTCGCCATCGCGGCGCTGGTGAAGCCGTCGGAAACGAACTTGAAGATATCGGCATTGGCGTTGCCCGCCGCGGCCATTTCCGCGGCGCGGCGTGCGATGTAGGCGAGGCCGCCCCCGCCTGGAATGAGTCCGACGCCGACCTCGACGAAACCCATGTAGCTTTCAATCGCCGCGACGCGGCGCGCCGAATGGATCGCGAGTTCGCAGCCGCCGCCGAGCGCCATGCCGCGCACGGCCGAGACCACCGGAACGCTTGCATAACGGATGCGCAGCATCGCGTCCTGCAGCTTCTTTTCCTCCGGCAGGATTCCCTTGCCGCCGCTCTTCATGAATACCGGCATCAGCGCCTCGAGGTTGGCGCCGGCCGAGAACATATCGTCGGGCGACCAGATGACGAGGCCCTTGTATTTCCCCTCGGCAATCTCGACGGCCTTGAGCAGGCCTTCGATCACGAGCGGGCTGATCAGGTGCAGCTTGGCGGTGATGCTCGCAATCAGCACCTCGCCGTCCAGGCTCCAGACGCGGATCTCCTCGTTCCTGAATTCCTCGGTGCCGGACTTCAGCGCGGCGACCGCTTCCGAGGCCAGAACCGAATCGCGGAAGGGCTGGCGGCGGTAGACCGGCAGCGTGCTCGGCGCGACCCAGCGCGAGTACGCGGCGCTCCACGATCCTTCGGTACGGTGCACGCCGCCGTGGGCCGCGACCGGACCCTCGAACACCCAGGCCGGCAGAGGCGCGGCACTCAGCGCCTTGCCGGCATCGATATCTTCCTTGACCCACTGCGCGACGGTAGACCAGCCGGCCGCCTGCCACAGCTCGAACGGACCCTGGCTCGTGCCGAATCCCCAGCGCATCGCAAAGTCGATATCACGCGCACTGTCGGCAACGTCGGCGAGGTGGACCGCCGCGTAGTGGAAGCTGTCGCGCAGGATTGCCCACAGGAACTGCGCCTGCGGGTTCTTCGATTCGCGCAGCAGCTTCAGCCGCTCCGCTGGCGGCTTCTTGAGGATGCGGGCGACGATCTCGTCGGTCTTGCCGCCAGTGGGAACGTAGCCGCCGCTCGTGGGGTCGAGTTGCAGGATGTCCTTGCCGATCTTCTTGTAGAAGCCGGCCCCGGACTTCTGGCCCAGCGCGCCCTGCTCGATCAGCCGCGCCAGCACCGGCGGCGTCGCGTAGCTCGCGAAGAACGGATCGTCGGCGAGGTTGTCCTGCAGCGTCCTGATGACATGCGACATCGTGTCCAGGCCCACCACGTCGGCGGTGCGGAAGGTGCCGCTGCTGGCGCGGCCGAGCTTCTTGCCGGTGAGATCGTCGACCACGTCGTAGGTGAGGCCGAAGTTCTCGGCTTCCTTGATCGTCGCCAGCATGCCGGCGATGCCGACGCGGTTGGCGATGAAGTTCGGCGTGTCCTTGGCCCGCACCACGCTCTTGCCGAGGAAGGTGGTGACGAAGGCCTCGAGCTGGTCGAGGATCTCCGGCTGCGTCGTCGGCGTCTTGATCAGCTCGACCAGCGCCATGTAGCGCGGCGGGTTGAAGAAATGAATGCCGCAAAAGCGCGGCTTGATCTCCTCGGGCAGCACCTCCGACAGCTTCGTGATCGACAGCCCCGAGGTGTTGCTGGCGACGATCGCGTGCGGCGCCACTGCCGGCGCGATGCGT
>JBDSEG010000120.1:0-6679 GCA_039920165.1 Burkholderiaceae bacterium | reverse complement strand
TAGACGACCTTCGCCTGGTCCTGCAGCTTCTTCTGGATCGCCATGAACGCCTTGACGTTCTGCTCGATGTACTGGCCCATGATGGTCTGCTGTGCGCTGCCGTAGAAACGGATCATCTGCGCCAGCATTTCCGAGCTGAACATCGGCATGCCGCCGGCTTCCTCGTCGAGGATGATCTGCAGCAGGATGGCGCGCGAGAGGTCGACGCCCGTCTTGGCGTCCACCACCTGGAACTCGATGCCCTCGAGCACCATCAGCTTGACGTCCGCCAGCGTGATATAGCCGCTGTTGGCCGTGTCGTACAGCCGGCGGTTCGGGTATTTCTTGATCATGCGGACGGACTCGCTCATGGCGATCTCCGGAGGGGCTGAGTGGAAACGTTTAATTATAACCTGCTGATTTAGCGAAAGTTTGGATTTACCGGTCCGATCACCAGCGCGTGGTTTGATGCAATGCACAAAAAAGCGCTTGACTGGACCGTCCCCTGTCCCTACAATGAATTTGTGCGGTGCAGCATCGGGTGGGTGGCAAGGGGCCGGAGGACCGGCAAAGTCCCCAAAGTCCCTTGTGACCCCGGACCCTTAAATGGGGTCCCCGACGGATCGCCGGCCAGAGTTAGATCGTTCCACTCCAACCTAGAGGACATACCATGTACAACACCACCGAGCAGTTCGCCGATTTCGGCAAGGTCAATTACGCCAACGTGGTCAAGCTTGCCGCGCTGTCGCTGCAGAACACCGAGAAGATCGTCAAGCTCAACCTCAGCGCCGCGAAGGCCGCGCTGGCGCAGGGCGTCGAGAGTGCCGAGGCCGCAGCGTCGGTGAAAGACGTCCAGGAACTGATGGCGCTGCGCACCCGGTTCACCGAAGCGGGTGTCCAGGTCGCGACCGGCTACTCGAAGACGCTGTACGAACTGGCGTCGGAAGCGCAAGCCGAGTATACGGCGTTCGCCGAACAGGCCTGGGCGTCGTACACGAAGGGCGTCGCCGCCATGGTCGACAAGGCGAGCAAGTCGGCGCCGGCGGGTACGGAGTCGGGTTTCAACGCGTTCAAGTCGACGCTTGCTGCCTCGACGGCTGCGTTCGACCAGTTTCAGAGGGCGAGCAAGCAAGTCGTCAGCATGGCCGACGCCAACTACCGCGCCGCCGCCGCTCAGGCGACCAAGACGGTCAAGGGCAAGCGCGCCGCGTAAGCGCCGCTGGGTCCAGCCGGGCCGCCGGGAGAAATCCCGGTGGCCCGGTCACGCGAGAAGGCCGCAGGCGCCGGGGTTCCCTCAGGGAACTTGAAAAGACGCTGCCGGTCCCAATCTCGTGGGTGTGGTCTCCTCTGTATCAATATTCTCCTCCTGATTGATACAGCCTGAAGCTCCGCGAAAGCGGAGCTTTTTTTATGGTTTCCCGGGCGGCGCCCCCGTTCGTCCGAAGCGGGCGGGGCCGATCCCGCTCGCGGGCTAAGATCGGCGCGTCGAGGCGCGCAAACACCACCGGGCCATCGATCGCCGGCCGGCGGAGCTTTCCATGCGGACCGGCCCCGAACGCGAGAGCCACCCATGAGAAGCAGGAACATCGAGTACGTCCCGCAGGTGGATCACCTGCGCGCCTTCGCCTGCATCTGGATCCTGTTCTACCACGGGCTGTACATCATGGGACCGGCGCTCACGTCGGCAAGCGAACTGGCCGCGTACAGCCAGGCGACGCGCAATCCGCTGCATGCGCTGTGGACCGAGGGCCACACGGCCCTGGCGCTTTTCATGGTCCTCAGCGGATTCATCTTCACTTTGGGCACTTTCAGGAAGGAAGTGTCCTATCGCGACTTCATCGTCAATCGCATCCTCAGGATTTACCCGCTCTACCTCTGCCTTCTGCTGCTCGCCGTGTCGAAGTCGCCCAACGGAACGCCTTTCCTGTCCTTCGTCACCAGCCTCCTGCCGCTGGCGGATTTCAAATGGACGCACGGCGCGCCGCTCGTGGCCATGGGGTGGGCGATCTCCATCGAGTTCCAGTTCTATCTCATCTTTCCGTTATTGCTCGGATTTCTGAACCGCGGGCCGCTGATCGCTACGGTTGGCGCAATCAGCGGCGCGCTCGCGATCCGAGTCCTCGGCCTCGGCATGTACGGGAGCCCGGAGGAAATGTCCTATTGGCATCTGACGGGGCGCATCGACCAGTTCGTGCTCGGGATGTTCACCGCGACGCTGCTGGTGAATTACCGCAGCAGGCTGCAACAGCATTTCCCGTGGCTTCTGGCCGTTGCGCTCCCGCTGGCGGTGCTCGTCCTGTGGGGCTACCAGGCGCTGGGCAGGTTCGGCGTCGATGCGAACTGGAAGATCGTCTGGCCGACGGTCGAAGGACTCGTGTGGAGCCTCGTGATCCTGGGGTATGTCGGAACTAGGCAGCTGTTTCCTGCCGTCGTATCGAATGCGGTTTGCGCCATCGGCACGATCAGCTACTCCGTCTATCTGCTGCATCGGCCGATCCTGGAGGCGCTCAGCAGCCGGCGCTACCTGTTGTGGCACCCGACAGGCGCGTGGGAGACCGATGTGTTCGTCAATACGCTCGTGCTCGCCCTTCCGGTCACCCTCGCGATGTCCTTCGTGACGTATCGCGTGATCGAGCGACCCTTTCTCTCGCTGCGGCGCGGCTACGTGTCATCCGGCGGCACCGCACCCGCGACGTGATGCCGCGCCGACGCGGCTGCGCGGCCTAACAGTTGAGCGGACCCGGCGTCGCCGGGCAGTCGGCGGGTGGCGCAGCCTTGAGCTTGCCGTTGTCGAAGGGGCCGTCGTAGCGCACGCCTTTGGCGGAGACGTACACGCCGGGTCCGTTCGCCTTGCCCGCCAAGAAAGTCCCGTCGAGCCGCGCACCGTTCTCCCAGGCGTAGCTGCCCTTGCCCTGGGGCCTGCCTTTGACGAAATCTCCGACGTAGGTGTCGGCGCCCTTGGCCTCGCCGCGTCCGTGCGCGACTTCGTCCTTCCCGGTGCAGTCGCCCTCGTAGCTTCCCTCGAGAAGGCCGTTGCCGAGCACGCGGCAGTCGTGCGCATGCGACGGCGCTGCGAAAACCAGCGCGACGGTGAAACCGGCAAGCAGACGTATGCAACGCTTCAATGTCGCCTCCATTGCCGGGCGTGAAAACCGGCTCAGCGCAGCGCGCCGAGCCGGTCGAGTAAGCGAATCAGAGCGCGACCGGGCGGTCGCGCCTTCCGGCGGTCAGTCGGCGTTGTCGTTGTCGAGGTCGGTGCAGAACTTCCCTTTCTCGACAACCTGCTTGGCGCAGCCGGTGAGCTCCAGTATGTCGAAGCCCGCGCCGTTGCGATCGACGATGTAGACGTAGCCGCGGTTGTCGATCTCGACGTTGTTGGTCATGTAGCCGTCCGGATCGGTCTTCGCGTTGGATTCGGGCACGTAGAACGCGACCTCCTTCGGCGCCTGCGGCTCGCGGATGTCCCACATGCGTACGCCGCCGTTGAAATACGCGATCGACGTCAGCTTGCCGTACATCGGGTTGCGAAAGTTCTCCTCGCTGGAGTGGACGCCGAAGCGCGCGCCGCGACCGCAATAGTTCCCGCGCTTGAACTTGTCACCGGCGCGCTCGTCGACCGACATCGTCGACAGGCCCATGGGTCCCTGATACGGGTCGTGCTGCACGCGCGTGCCCGGCGGAACGGTCATCGAGTTCTCGACGGTGACGTCGACGACGAAGCTCCAGTGCGGCGACTCGTTGCAGCGGCCGTCCACGCCGTCCGCGGTGGCTTCCGAAGCGAGCAGGACGATGTCGCGGGTCCGGAACTCGTTGAATTTCGCGTAGCTCGGCGGCTGCATGCCGAATATCGGGAACGACGTGTGACCGCCCTGGTCAGGCGACATCAGGTAGTACCCGACGGTCGGCGAGTTCGGGCCGATCAATTCCGCTTCGGCCGGGGAGTCCCGGTTCGTGGCCGTCGGCACCCAGGTACCCCAAGGCGCCGGGAGCAGCTTCATCCGGTCGATGATCGTCATCACGCCGTTGTCGCCGACGCCCCATGCCGTGTAGATCCGGTTGCCGACGACGTTGGTGCCGGCGGGGACCCCCGCGTTGGTCCAGGCGGCCAGTGGCTGCGTGGCCTGCGGATGCTCGTACGCGGAGATCGCGCCGTGCAGCGACGTTGCCACCGTTCCCGTCGAGCCCGGCTGGCCGCCCGGCAGTCCGAAGGTGCGGATGTAGACGGGCGCCGCGTTCGGGTTGCTCCAGTCGTAGACGAGCATCGACTGCGATTGCCGCCACAACGGCGCGGCGTTCTTGCTGCCCGGCAGGTAGACGATGCCCGTGTTGCACTCCCACCAGTGCTTGTGCGTCGACCGGAGGCCGGTCAGCGACGACTTCAGCACGGGTGCCGTCACGTCGGTGACGTCCCAGACCTGATATCCGGATGGGTTGGTGTTATTGCGCATCATGTAGACCTTGCCCGGCGTTCCGCCGGGCAACTGCGAGCCCAGGCACATGCGCACCGATTGCGACTGACCCGTGCTGGGGGACGGAATGAGCGCCTTCTCGACGGGATTTCTCGGATCGCTGACGTCGATGATCATCGTCCCGTTGTTCTCGCAGGCGTTGCCGTTCAGCGGATTCGGCAGGAACGACGGGCATGCGGGCACGGGCACCGGCACGCCGCTGTGCATGCCGACGAAGGCGATGTACCTGCCGTCGGGATACTGGATGATATTCGGCTGGTACGCCGGGCGCCCCTGCAGGTCCGTGTGACCCACCCGTTTCATGTTGCGTTTTTCGTTGCTCTGATTGACGGCCGACGCGCCGCCGGCCGTCAGGGCAAAGGCAAAGGCCGTCGCAAGCGCGCCGAGCCGCGCTTTGCCGTACCGATGAAATGTGTGCATATTTTTCCTCTTGGCTTAAGTCCATCTACCGCTTGGGGAAACCGGGCCGACGCTGCGCCCGCAGAAAACTCATTGCCTCAGCACCGCCGTCACGCGGCGCTTGGTGTTGATGTGGACGATCCGGCCGTCGCCGTACTGCCAGATCTCGATCCGGCCGGAGGGTGGCTCGTCCTGCACGATTTCCGTGGGTTCGCCCCACATCGCAGTCACTTCGTCGGCCGACATTCCGGTGCGCGGGTCGCCGGCGGAGCGCGGGGCGGCGACCGGAGTCGCCGTGGAAGCATTCCGGGGATCGCTTTGAATCGATTTAAGCTGGGAGGTCGCCTTGCCCGCCGAAGGTGCCCGGGGAAGGCTTCCGAGCGAATCGACCTCGCAGGGAAAGTTCTGGTAGAGGTCGAGCCCGTTCTTGGCGGTGCATTTAAAGATCTGCGCGGAGGCGGCCGGCGCCATTGCGAACGCGATACCCACGATGCACACAACGCGCAGCACGCCGACCCCCATTGTTGACGCGCTTTTGCCGGGCTTCGCGCGTTTTTGGCGTCCTGCCTTCGGCGCCGGAGCGGCGTCGCAACGCGGACGACGAGCCAACTGTATAAAGGCAGCGCGGCTCGGCGCTTTCAGATTCCTGCGAAAACTTTCACGATCCTGAGTTTCATTTGTCATATTCCGCCCGCCCGCGCGCGAGCGCGTGCGGACGACGACGGCGCGGCGCCGCTCAACGCTGGCGGCGATAGTCGCTGGGCGTGATGCCCGTGTCGCGGTGGAACATCACCGAAAGATGGCTGTGGCTTGCGCAGCCGACCTGCTGCGCGATCTCCGTGATCGGCAGTTCGGTGTCGCGCAACAGCGATTTGGCACGTTCGATGCGCCGCTCGAGCACGAAGCGGTGCGGGGGCAGCCCCGTAGTGTGCCGGAACAGGTGCGCGAAGTGCCCCGGGCTCATCGCGACCAGCCTGGCGAGATCGGCAAGCGCAACGTCGTCGCGCAGGCTGGACTCGATGTAGTCGAGAACGCGCTGCAATTTTCGCGGCGAGAGGTTCGATGCAGCCCTTCGCTCCGATACGGCCCTCGTGCAGTGATGGCGCAGCAGGTGGAGGGCGAGCTGCGCCGCAAGCGACTCGATCTGCAGGCGGCTCGGCAGTCCTTCGAGCTCCAGCCCCGCGAGCAGCTGCTTTCCCAGCGTCACGAGCTCCACGTCGGGCGTGCCGAAGGCCTCGCGAAGCTCGAAGCGCAAGGGGTCGAGCGCATACTCTTCGCCCGCGATATCCTGGACGAACGCCGGAGCGATCCTGAGGAGCAGGACGACGTTCTCGCCGGCATGCTGGAAGCGCTTGGGCTCGCCGAACGGCGAGATCGTGACGTCGCCGGGTCGAACGTGCACCACAGCGCTGCGGCGGCCCCGGGTCTGCCGCAGGTTGACCGATCCCGAGAGGTGGATCCCCACCAGGTGCTCGCGCATGGGCATCATCGCGTCCACGCCGCGGAAATGATGCAGCTCGACGGTGACGCCGTGCCAGTTGCGACTCCGGCTCGACAGCAACGGGGCGGGAAGGGCCGCCGCCAGCCGGGCGGCGGCCTGGGAATGTCGCGTGCGAGTGGCAGCCAGCATGGTTTCCCCCGGTTCACCGCGCGCCCCGGGAGGGGGCGCGCGTGGCGTGTGCGTCAGAACATGTGTTGTCCGCCGTTGATCGCGATGTTCGCGCCGGTGAGGAACGCTGCCTCGTCGCTGGCGAGATAGGCGACGAGACCCGCCACCTCCTCGGGTTTGCCGAGGCGGCCCATCGGGATCTGCGGAATGATCTTGCTGTCGA
>JBDSEG010000119.1:0-6053 GCA_039920165.1 Burkholderiaceae bacterium | reverse complement strand
GAGCAAATGACTGTACCCGGATGCGCCGACTTACGAAAGGCGCGTTGGCAGCTTCTCCGTCTGCGGGTACCGGCGCCACAGCAGCAGCGCCTACGCACCGAGCGCGGTCGGCGCTTGGGCGGCGTTTCGAGCGCGTCGGCCGACGGAGCCGTGCCGCCCCGCTCGGGGGGTACGTTTGGGGGTATCTCAAAAACTTTTCTGGCTATACGCCCCGCAATGTGGCTGCCTCGAACCGCGGACAGAGATGCGCTTGATGGTAATACTGATGGTAAGGGCAAATTACATGTCTTTTCGTTAGACGTTTCCCCTATGACGCTAGCGCCGGTTCGATTCCGACCCCGCCTCCAGATAAGCGAACGTTGACCGACGACCGAAGCCGCGTTCAACTCGTCGTCCCCGGTGGCGCACGAGAGCGTCGGGCAGGCGATCCACGCGGGGCCGACGCCTGCGACAGCGACGCAACGCTGCGGCTCAGCCCACCGTCTGGTAGTAGAGGTTCTGCGGATGCTTGGCCTGCGCGAAAAAGTACCAGCGGTCGGCAACGAGGCCCGGCACCTGCACCAGCACGGCCAGCACATAGGACCAGACCACGCCGCTCACGAGCGCCCAGGCTGCCAGCAGCGCCGGCACGGCGAAGCCGAGCACGACCAGTGCCAGCTTCACCTGCCGCAAGCCTTGCGGCGAAGCGCGGTGAAAGAACTCGCGCGTATTGAACGATCCGGCCGACATGCCCATCGATTTCTGCACCAATCGCGGCGATGTGATTCCGGTGGCCGACTGCAGCGTCGTCCGGTGGCGCAGCGCGGCGTTGTGACGCAGCGCGAGCGTGCGGCAGACCCATGCGACAAGCGTCGCCAGCAGCGCTGCCGGGCCGGTGACGGCGACGAACGCCGCTTCGCCGCCGAGGACGCCGAGCGCAGCGGCAAGCAACCCGCCTGACGACAAGCCGAGCAGCACGAAGTTGACGACGGTGAGAGGCTGCGCCCATTCCTCGATGAAGCGCAGACAGGCGTAGATCATCGCGGTGCAATACCAGAGCAGGGCAGCGAGGCCGATCGCCGCCATAGGCAGAACCAACCGAGTCATGGGCGTCGGCCAGCCGAGTCGCAGAGCGAGCCACCATAGAGCGACGACGCCGATGAAAGCGGGCAGGACGATGACCTCGCGCGACAGCCACGACGTGCGCCACATCGCCGCAGCGCGCCACGCGCGCCCAGGACGGCCCAAGTGCAGGAACGATGCGCCCAACCCGACCAGAAGCATGACGCCGACGATGAGCAGGCACAGCGCCGCGAAGCCGGGCGCGAGCCGCAGTCCGAACAGGGCTGCCAGCGCAAGCGCGACGACCAGCCCCTGCGCCGCGCCGGCAATGGTGGTGAAGACGACCACAGAAAAAGCGGGGTTCATACGCGTCGAGGCAGCTTGCCGCTAGACAGGCGATATCCGGCGAAGCCCGGTCACAACTCGTTCCGGATTCACGACAAGTCGCGCTGCGATGGCAGCGGCTTGTTGGCACCGACTGCCACGGTCGGGCGGCGCGGCAGATACTGGTTGGCGGGCGAAGTTCCCCACTCGGGCTGCAGCGAGTAGCCGCCGCGTTCGCGGATCGCGCGCGAGACTTCCGAATCCGGATCCTTCACATCCCCGAACAGCCGGGCCCCGGTCGGGCAGGCCTTGACGCAAGCAGGCTGGCGGTCTTCCTTTGCCATCGTCTCGTCGTAGATGCGGTCGACGCAGAGGGTGCACTTGGTCATCACCTGGCGTTCCTCGTCGATCTCACGTGCGCCGTAGGGGCAGGCCCAGGCGCAGTACTTGCAGCCGATGCACTTGTCGTAATCCACGAGCACGATGCCGTCCTCGGCGCGCTTGTAGCTGGCACCCGTCGGACACACCGGAACGCAGGGCGGCTCCTCGCAATGCAGGCAGCTCTTCGGGAAGTGGATGGTCTCGGTGGCTGGAAAACTGCCGGCTTCGTAGGTCTGCACGCGATTGAAGAAGGTGCCGGTCGGACCTGCGCGATAGGCGTTCTCGTCGACCAGCGGGCCGGCCGCACCCGACGTATTCCATTCCTTGCATGAGGTGACGCAGGCGTGGCAGCCGACGCAGACGTTGAGGTCGATCACCAGCGCCAGTTGCTTGGCGAGCGTCTGCGAAGGGCCGTGGTCGGTGCCGATGGTCGCCGGGTCGATCGTCGTCGCGACGCCGGTTCGCGCGCCGACAGCACGCACCCCGGCACGGGCCTGCGACGGCGCCTCGGCCAGCGCGTTCGACTGCAGCATGCGCTTGAGCCAGTCGATCATGAGCGCGTCCTTCCGGCGAAGTAGGCGAGCGGCTCGACCGAGGTGCGGCGCTTGCCGAGCACGCCCGGTGTGTCGGGCAATGTCCGCGTCTGCGGCGACGTCACCTCCTCATCTTCCGCGTCGGCGGGGCGGATGCGCACCCGCACGTCGTACCAGCCGGCCTGCCCCGTCACGGGGTCGGAGTTGCTGATCGTGCGTCCATCGCCCAGCGGCAATTCGTCCGAGATGAGATGGTTGAGCAGGAAGCCTTTCCTCGACTCGTCGGCTCCGGGTGCGAGCTGCCAGGCGCCGTCAGCCTTGCCGATCGCATTCCAGGTCCACACCGTTCCAGGCTCGACCGCTTCGCTGTAGCGCAGCATGCAGCGCACCTTGCCCCACTGGCTCTCGACCCAGCACCAGCCGCCGTCGGCGATGCCTGCCGCCTGCGCCGTCGTCGGGTTGACGTTGAGATAGTTGTGGCTGTGGATCTGACGCAGCCAGGCGTTTTGCGAATCCCACGAGTGGTACATCGCCATCGGCCGCTGCGTCAGGGCATTGAGCGGGAACGCCTCGATGTCGGTTGCGCCGTCTTCGAGCGGCGGATACCAGAACGGAAGCGGGTCGAAGTAGGTCGCGATTCGCTGGCGCAGGTGCTCGGGCGGCTGCCGGCCCCGGGTCTTGCCGAGCGCGGCCAGGCGAAAGGTCTGCAGGGCGTCGGAATAGAGTGCGAGCTGGATCGGGTCGTTGCGCTGGCGCCAGCGCTTGGATTGCGCGAAATCGAGGTAGTCGCGGTTCCAGTTGCGCATATACCGCATGTTCTCGGGCATGGGGTACTGGAAGACGCAGTTGTTCCTGGCGTACATCTCGAACTGCTTCGGGTTCGGTGCGCCGGTCACATGCTGATCGCCGTCGATGCCGCGCCAGCCCATCAGGAAGCCCTCGCCGGGCGTCAACTGAAAGTTGACGATGAAGTCCGGGTAGTTCTTGAACTTGCGCTCGCCTTCGGGCGTGGTGAAGGCGGGAAACTTGAGGCGCGACGCCAGCTCGATCAAGACTTCCTGGAACGGCTTGCACTGGCCGAGCGGCGCCACGACGGGCACACGCACCGCGTCGACAGGCCCGTCGAACTCGGAGATCGGCCGGTCGAGCATGCTCATCACATCGTGGCGCTCGAGATAGGTGGTGTCGGGCAGCACCAGGTCGGCGAAGGCGACCGTTTCGCTCTGGAAGGCATCGCAGACGACGAGAAACGGAATCTCGTAGTCTCCATCCGCGTTTTGTCGGTTCAGCATTTCGCGAACGGCCATCGTGTTCATGGTCGAGTTCCACGCCATGTTGGCCATGAAGATCATCAGCGTGTCGAGCCGATACGGGTCGCCGCGCGTCGCGTTGGTGATGACCGTGTGCATCAGGCCATGCGCTGAGATCGGCGCCTCCCACGAGAACGCATGGTCGATCCGCATCGGCGAGCCGTCGTCGTTGATCGCCAGCTCGTCGGGGTGGGCGGGAAAGCCGAGCGGTGCCGCGTTGAGCGGTGTGTTTGGCTTCAGCATCTCGGGCGAGTTGAAGGCGCGAAAGTTCGGCACGATGTGGCGGGGGTAAGGCGCCTTGTGGCGGAAGCCTCCAGGCGCGTCGATGGTGCCGAGCACGCTCATCAGCACCGCCAAGGCACGCACAGTATGAAAGCCATTGGAGTGCGCCGCCAGGCCGCGCATCGCATGGAAGGCGACCGGCCGCGCAATCGTCGTCGGGTGCCGTTTCCCCCAAGCATCGGTCCAGGCGATCGGCAGCTCGAATGCCTGCTGCAAGGCCGTTTCGCCGAGCTCGCGCGCCAGTTTCCTGATGCGCTCGGGAGGAATACCGGTGATCGCAGCGGCCCATTCGGGAGTGCACGGCTCGACGCGAGTGCGCAGCAACTGAAACGACGGCGCCACCCGGGTGCCGTCGGCGAGCGTGTAGTAGCCCGCGAGCGCAGGGTCGCAGCCTGCAGCGATGCCTTCCGGATAAGCGGCCATGATCGTTCCCGAGGCGGCATCGAATACGAGCTTGTTGTGCGGATGGCGGCCGTCGCCGGGCGGCCCCTTGGCCGGGTCCGGGTCGTGCGCGAACATGCCTTCCCGCTCGCCATCGTCGAGCACCACCAGCTGCGGCGCATTGGTGTAGCGCTTCAGGAACGCGTGGTCGATCAGGTCGCTGCCGATCAATTCGTGAAGCAACGCCATGAACAGCGCACCGTCGGTGCCAGGCTTGATCGGGATCCATTCATCGGCGATCGCCGAATAGCCGGTGCGAATCGGATTGATCGAGATGAAGCGGCCACCCGCTCGCTTGAATTTGCCGATGCCGATCTTCAGCGGGTTCGAGTGGTGGTCCTCGGCGGTGCCGATCATCACGAATAGCTTGGCGCGCTCGAGGTCGGGGCCGCCGAACTCCCAGAAGCTGCCGCCGATCGTGTAGATCATGCCGGCAGCCATGTTGACCGAGCAGAAGCCGCCGTGGGCCGCGTAGTTCGGCGTGCCGAACTGGCGCGCGAACAGCCCCGTCAGCGCCTGCATCTGGTCGCGCCCCGTGAAAAGTGCGAATTTGGTCGGGTCGGTGGCGCGGATCTTCGCCAACCGATCGCCGAGAAGGTCGAACGCTCGCTCCCATGAGATGGGTTCGAACTCGCCGGCGCCGCGAGCGCTGCCGGCCTTGCGCAACAGTGGCTGCGTCAGCCGCGCGGGCGACACCTGCTTCATGATCCCTGATGCGCCCTTGGCGCAGATCACGCCCTTGTTGAGCGGATGATCCGGGTTGCCGTCGATGTAGCGAAGCTCGCCGTTGCGCAGGTGCACGCGAATGCCGCAGCGGCACGCGCACATGTAGCAGGTGGTGGTCTTGACCTCGGTCGACGCCGCAGGCAAGGGAGGCGCGACCGGGTCGTGGATCGGCTCACGCGAAAAGATCTTGAACATCGGCTTGGGCTCCGCTGGCGGCGCACTCCGAAGCTGTGCGGCTGGTGCAATGGTAGGCTCCGATGGTCAAAAGAAAAAGCGCACAATAAATGTCATTATGAGTGTAAAACTCGATCAATCGCTTCGAGGCTGAGCCACCACGAGCATGTCGATCTACGGTACTTCCCCGCCCTGATGGTTGCTGCTCCCGAGCCTGTTGCCGGCCACGCCCGGCGGGCTCATTAGTGTGCATCCCGTGTCAGATCAAGGATCGGACAATCGTGGTCAGCATGAAGCAGGAAATCAGTCAAAAACTTTTCCCCGCTCCAGGTGCCACGCGCTTCACGCTGCGCCAGCTCGACGCTTTCCTCGCGGTCGTTCGCGGCGGCTCGACGCGCGCCGGCGCCGAGCGCATCGCGCGCTCTCAGTCGGCAGCGAGCGCCGCCATCGCAGAACTCGAGTCGGTGCTCGGCGTGCCCGTCTTCGACCGGGTCGGCCGGCGCCTCGTTCTCAACGAGAACGGCACGGCGCTACTGCCGAAGGCAACACTGCTGCTCGCGCACGCCGCCGAGTTGCAGCAACTCTTCACCGGCAGCCACCGTGTTCCGCTGCGTGTCGCGGCGAGCCTGACGATCGGCGAATTCGTCCTGCCCGGCATGGTCGCGCGCTGGAAAGAGGCGCATCCGGAAAGCCCGGTGCAGCTCGCGATCGGCAACACCAGCGAAGTCATTGCCGCTGTAGTGGCTTATGACGCCGACGTCGGCTTCATCGAAGGGCCACAGACGCACCCCGACCTCACCGTCCTGCCGTGGCTGAGCGACGAGATGGCAATCGTCGCTGC
>JBDSEG010000118.1:0-6203 GCA_039920165.1 Burkholderiaceae bacterium | reverse complement strand
GCATCAGGATGAAGCGCGACTCTCGCAAGCCATTGCCGCTCTCGATCCGTTGGTGACCTTCAGCGCGCGCTGCACCTGCCCGGCCTGCGGCGCACCGAGCGAGGTGACAGTCGATCTGGAGGCGCTGGCGCTCGGCCTGCTGCACACGCGCCAGCAAGGCGTGCTGCGCGAGGTGCATGTGCTGGCCTCACGCTACGGCTGGAGCGAAGAAGAGGTGCTCGCCGTGCCATCCGTGCGGCGCGCGCAATACCTGTCGCTGATCGACGAGGACGCACGATGAGCGACTACTTCGGCGCTCTCATGCGGTCGAGCGCCATGACCGTGGGTGGCGTGGCGCCGGCGCGCGCGGTGCCGCGTCCTGTGACGTCGCTGGAGGTGGTGGGGGAACGCCTGGTTCCAGCGACGGCGGCGCACGCGGCAAACGCGCCTATTGTGGCGACCCCTGTGGCGCCGGCGACAGTCGCAGCAGCAACCGCGCAGAACAACGAAGGCAATGAACACGCCGGCGATCCGCCGGCGCGGGACGCGACGAATTCTGCGTCTGTGAATGACGGCGTTGCGCAGACGCCGCCTGAAGCTGCGCACCCGGGCATCGTCGCGCGGGAATCCAAGGTTGCGCCAGCACACGAAGTCGTGCGCGCCGCGATGCGCTGGGTGGCGGCCGATCCCCAGCAAGCGGCGCCAACGCCTGCTGCATCCGAACACGCCTGGCATGAAGAAGCAGCCGCTGCACCGCAGGCCCACACGACCGTCGTCGCGGTGCTCACGCCGCCTCCCGCGCGCAGCGAACCCGCCGAAAGCGTTGCGCCGCGCGCCATGGTTGTGCAAGCCGATGCCCGCCTCACGCCAACGCCGCCGGCTGCAGCCGAGACCTTCGCCGCGCCCGCGCACGATGAGCGCTTTGAAATCTCCATCGGCGCCATCCACCTGCGCGTCGATGCGCCGGCGCCGCAGACCGTGGCGCGCACGGCGCCCGCCCCTTCGCCGGCAGCGCGCAGTGCCCACGTCGCCCCCACCCCACCCCGCAGCGCCTTGGCGCGCCGCGCGCTGCGCAGGATCTGAGATGTCGCTCGCAGACTCCGGTCGGGCCATCGGTGCCGTCACGCGGTTGCTGCAGGACCACCTGATCCGGCGTGGCTTTGACGTCTCCATCGGCAAGCCGGAAGACGCCGCGCGCAACGACAGCAACGCCAAGCTCAACCTTTTCCTGTACGAGACCGCATTTGATCCACAGCTGCGCAATCTGTCGCTGCGCGATGGCGAGGCGCCGCCGCTGTGGCTGGTGCTCAAGTACCTTTTGACGGCCTTCGACCCCGACGAAAGCAGCGACACCGCGCTCGCGCACGACCTGCTGGGGCGCGGCATGTCGGCTCTGCACGAGCTGAGTTTCCTGCGGCTCGATCCGCTGGTTGCGCTCGGTGTGCGGCTGGCGTTGGAGAACAACCCCGAACCGCTCAAGCTCAGCTTCGACGAGACCAGCGTCGACCTCTTGTCCAAAATCATGCAGGGTGCCGACGAGCGCTACCGACTGTCGGTCGCCTTCCAGATGCGGCCAGTGATGATCGTGCCGGCCAGCCTGCCGCGCGGCGCGCTGCTCGTCGGCGTCGACTACCAGACGACGCCGGAGACGATCATCGGCCGCGAGGGCGTGCAGCTCAACGTGATCCCGACCATCGGCGCGGTGCTCGAAAGAGTCGAACCAGAACGCTTCGAGGCCGGCGCCACCCTGACCCTGTATGGCAGCGACCTCGCCGCCAGCAGCATGGAGGTGATGCTGGGCGACGTGATGCTGAGCATCGTCGAGCGCTACGTCGATCGGCTGGTGCTCAGCGCGGAAGGCAGTCCGGGCACGCCGATCGCCGACGGCGGGACGCTATCGGCCGGCGAGATCCCTCTCGTCGCCCGACGCCGCCTCTCGCCCACGCACACGCGCAGCAGCAACATGCTGGCAGCGCGTCTGTTGCCGACCTTGAACAGCGCGGCCCTGGTGGGCGGCAACCTCCAGTTGCAAGGGCAACTGCTGGGCGCGACCGGCGACGACATCATGGTGCTGTTCGTGCGCAACGACGACGGCACGACAGCGCACCTGTTCGACAACGTCGTCACCGCCGCCGATCAAAAGAGTTTGAGCATCGCGGGCGCCGCCGCGGCCCTACCGGCCGGCAACTACCGTGTGATCCTGCGCGTCAACAACCAGCAGGCCAAGGCGAGCCCGAGCGTGACGGTATGAGCGCAGCGCCGGGCCGCCCCAAGCAAGCTCGCACCCCCTTGGGGGGTAGCGAGGACACGTCAGTGCCGAGCGTAGGGGCCACATGAGCGTGAACCCTCCCGCCGAAGCCCTGCTGCCGGCCACGGTTGGCTTCTTGCCCGGCGTGCAGGGCGAAGACGCGCTCGCGCAGTACTGGCTCGGCCAGGTCGCGCTGCGGCTTCGCCGCGAGGTGTGCTGGCTGTGGCGCGAACGCGGCGTGCAGGCCGCCGCCGACAACGGCTCACCGCTGCCGCCCAGCGTCGATCGCACGCTGGCCGCACTGGATCTGCTGCGCTACGAGCGCGACAAGCGCGCCTTCTTCGCCGAGGATCCGACGGCACAACACCTGGGCGACCGCATTTCCATGGCGGCGCCTGCCGGCGAGGGGGCGAGGCGCGGCAGCTTTGGCTGGGTGGTGCAACAGCTGCACCTCGCACCGGTGGAGTGCTTCGTGCTGGCCATGGCGCTGCTGCCGAGCGTCGACAGCGCGGCCGGGCCGGTGATCGCCAGTTGCCTCAACGAGGCGGCGCGCACCGCCCCCACCTTTGCCCTGGCGCAGCGCCTCTGGGATGCGCCCGACGACCTTCTGCGCTGCATGACACCGGCGCATGCGCTGATGCGCCACGGCGTGCTCGTGCTCGCGCCTGAGTCCGGCGCGCAACTGTGGCAGGCACCACTGCACGTGCCGGCGCTCATCGCCCGCCAGCTGCTTTACGCGCCCGACGAGCTGCCGGCGGCCCTGCAGCCCGTGTTGCCAGTCGACCTGCCACAGGGCCTGGATACCGCTTCGCTCGGCCGCGTGGCCGCCGCGCTCCGCTCGCAAGCTGACGACCGTGGACTGCGCCTGATCCCGGTCATCGGCCCGGCCGATGCACCGCTGGCCGAATTGGCCGCCGCCTGCGCGCTGCAGGTTGGCGTGCGTACCGTGCAGCCCAGCGTGGCCTTGCCGCGCGAACAACTGGGACAGGCGCTGGCCGCCGCCTGGCTGCGCGGCGACGCGGTCTACCTGCCGGCGGCGCTGCTGCTCGATCCCGGCGCGCACGAAATGGCGCTGGCCGCCCCTGCGCTACCCGGCCTGCCGCTCACGGTGTTCGTCGGCCTGCATGACCGCGCCGCGCTGCGCAGTCTGCCCGGCGCGCTGCCGCCCATCGTGGTGCCGCCGCTGATCCACGCCGAACGGCTGGCGCACTGGCGCGCAGCGCTGCCGATGCAAGAAGCCGCGGCACTCTGGCCGGAGCTGGCACGGCGCTTCCGCTACGAGCGCAGCGCCATCGCGCGCGTCGGTGCCGAGCTGGCCACCCTGGGCCGCACGCCGACGCATGCCGAGACCCTGGCCGCCGCGCGCGCCGACCTCGACCTTGGCAGCCTGGCGCAGACCGTGCTGCCCCGCTTCACGCGCGACGAGCTGATGCTTGCGCCCCAGCAGGCCGAGCAGATCGACGAGATCGTCGCCGCCATGAACAACCTGACCCGCGCGCACTACGACTGGGGCACGGCGCGCGCCTGGAACGAGAGCGGACTGGCGGCACTTTTCGCCGGCCCACCAGGCACTGGCAAGACCATGGCGGCAGAGGCCATCGCCGCCGAGCTGGCGTTGCCCCTGTATCGCATCGATCTGTCGCAGGTGGTCAACAAGTACATCGGGGAAACCGAGAAGAACCTGCGCCGCCTGTTCGACGCGGCCGATGCGTCCGACGTGATCCTGTTCTTTGACGAGGCCGATGCCCTCTTCGGCAAGCGCACCGAGGTGAAGGACGCGCACGACCGCTACGCCAATCTGGAGATCAGCTACCTGCTGGAACGCATGGAGCGCTTCAAGGGCCTGGCAATATTGGCGACCAATCGCAAGCGCGACCTGGACGAGGCCTTCTTGCGCCGGCTGCGCTTCGTGGTGGAGTTTCCGCTGCCTGGCGTGGCCGAGCGCGCGCGCATCTGGCGCGGCATGGTGCCCACGGGCGTCGATGCCAGCGAGGTCGATTTCGACTTCCTCGCGCAGCGCTTCCCGCTGGCCGGCGGCCACATCCGCGCCATCGTGTTCCAGGCCTGCCTGCAAAGCGCATCCGAGGGCGCAGAGCGGCGCCTGACGATGGCCGCGCTGGTGCGCGCCGTGCAGCGCGAGTACGACAAGCTGGAGCGGGCCAACAGCCTGGACCAGTTCGGCCCCTACGCCGAGCTGATCGCTTCGCAAAGGAAGGCGCGATGAGTTCCACCCCGTCCACCCCGCGCCGCCTGCATATCGACCGACTCGTGCTCGACTTGCGCGGCATCGACCCGGCCATCGCGCAGGCGGCCGCGCGCGCCCTCGGGCCGGCACTGGCCGAGGCCATGGCAACTCAAGAGATCGGCGCGCACGCGCCGCTGCAACACCTCGACGCCGGCCGCCTGCGCAGCATGGCGGCGCCCAGCGCCGGTGCACTCGCGACGCAGATGGCACAGCGCATTGCCGGCCAGCTGGGCGGTGGAGGGACCCAGCCATGACCCTGCTGCGCGGCGCCATGATCGAGTACGGCACCAGCCTGATCGGGCCGATCCCCAACGTCGTCATCTTCCAGTTCAACCCGGAATCGCTGTCGCGCTCGCTACAGATCCCGGCGCGGCCCACCGGAGCGACGCAGCGTGAGACCACGCAGGCCGGTGAGCAGACCTTCGAGAGAATCACTTTCAAGGCCCACTTCAGCGCCGCCAACATGCTCGATGAAGGCAAGGCGCTGGCGCAGATGTTCGGCATCGGCCCGCAACTGGCGGCGCTGGAAAAAATGGTGCTGCCCAGCAGCAAGATCGCCGGCTTGATCGGCGCCGCCATCGACGCCATCGGCAGCGCCATCGGCGGTGGCGCAGCCAGCAACCCGCCAGCCCAGCCGATTCCGCGCGAGACCTACCCGCGCATCCTGTTCATCTGGGGCTTGACGCGCGTGCTGCCTGTGACCATCGACTCGATGAGCATCAGCGAACTTGAATACGACGCGGTGCTGAACCCGACACGCGCCGAGGTCGACATCACGCTGAGCGTGATCGCAGTCGACGACTGCTCCGACGACGTTCTGGCCAAGGGCGCCCTCGAGTACTCGAGCCTGGCCAAGGAAGCGCAGGCCATCGCCAACCTGGCCAACACGGCCGAGCAGATTGTCGAGCTGATTCCGCTGTAAGGAGACACCACGATGTTCCTGCCCAACTCTCGCTACGCCAAGGTCAGCACCGTGGAGACCACCACCTCGACCGGCGAAAAGGTCGTCGCGCTCAAGCTGCGTCGCCTGACACCCGCCGGCGGCGAGCCGCAGGTGGTGCAGTCGGGCGACCGGCTCGACCTGTTCGCGCAGGCGCGCACCGGCGACGCCACGCAGTTCTGGCATATCGCCGACGCCAACACCGCGCTCGACGGGCGCACCCTCGTTGCTGCGCCCGGCGACATGCTGATCGTGCCGAAGGCTTGAACATGAGCGCCGCGCCGAGCCACCCCAAGCAAGCTCGCACCGCCGTGCGAACGACGGAGGTTTCGGCATGAGCGAACAACGCTTTCGCGTCTTCTTCGGCGATCGCGCAGCGAGCGAGGACGAGCTCCGGCGCATCGAGGAGATCGAGGTGACGCAGGAGATGGACGCCCTGTGGGAGGCGCAGCTGAAGATGGTGCTGTGCCTGGACGCCAACGGCGCCTGGCTGCACTGGCCGGGGGACACGGCGCAGCCTTTCTCGCGCGTACGCGTCGAGCTGGACATCGGCAATGGCCGCTTCGCGCCGCTGATCGACGGGCCGCTGGCCAGCGTCGACGCCTCGCTCGATTCCCAGCCCGGGCGCAGCACCGCGACCATCGTGGTGCGCGACGACAGCGCTTTCCTGAATCGCGACGAGGAAGTGGAGGCGCCCTTCGAGCACCGCAGCGACAGCGCGATCGCGCGCGAGATCTTCCAACGCTTCACGCAGATCGCCGACACGCGTATCGAAGGCACCGAGGCCACGC
>JBDSEG010000117.1:0-3772 GCA_039920165.1 Burkholderiaceae bacterium | reverse complement strand
CAGCGGCGCTGGGAGCACGCGGCGTGAGCCGTCGCCGGTCCGCTCCAAGACGGCTCGCTCCCCCTCGGGGGGACGGCGCGGTACGCGCCTCGGGGGTTCGATGAAAGACAAGAAGAAGATCGCGCTTTGGCTGCTGTTCGCAGGGCCGATCGCCGTCTTCTCGGTCTGGGCGATCGTCGACAACGCGCCGCTCTACTTCAAGACCCTGCTCAACGGCCTGACGCTCGCCTCGCTCTACTTCCTGGTCGCGAGCGGCTTCACGCTCGTGTTCGGGCTGATGCGCAACGTCAACCTCGCGCACGGCTCGCTCTACCTCCTGGGCGCCTACGTCGGCTGGGTCGTCGGCGACAGCACCGGCTCGTGGCTGCTCGCGGTGGCGGCGGGCTTCTTCTCGGCGGCCCTCGTGGGCCTGCTGATGCAAGTGCTGATCTTCCGCCACATGGAGGGCCAGGATCTGCGCCAGACGCTCGTGACGATAGGACTCTCGATCGTCTTCGCCGACCTGATGCTCTGGATCTTTGGCGGGGAGATCTACACCTTCGATCCGCCGTCCTTGATCTACGGATCGACGGTGCTGCCGGTGGTCGAAAAATTTCCGACCTACCGCATCGCGGTGCTGTTCGCCGCGATCGTCATCGGCATCGGCCTGTGGACCATTCTCGCCAAGACGCGCGTCGGCATGATGATCCGTGCCGGCGTCGACGATCGCGGCATGCTGGCCGCCTCGGGCGTCAATGTGCAGCTCGTCTTCGCGGTGACCTTCGCGATCGGGGCCGGACTGGCGGGCCTGGCCGGCGTGGTCGGCGGCTCGGCACTCTCGATTTCACCAGGTGAAGACACGCGCTACCTGCTCGCCTCGCTCGTCGTCGTCATCGTTGGCGGCATGGGCAGTGTCGTCGGCGCCTCCATCGGCGCCTTGCTGATCGGCCTGGCCGAGCAGTTCGGCCTGGCGTACGCGCCGACCTACAGCGTCGTCTTCACCTTCGTGATCATGGTCGTGGTGCTCGCCTTCCGGCCGCGCGGGCTGATGGGGAGGGCGGCATGAGCGCCTCGCAGTGGCGACGGGCGATGAACTCGGTGGCCAGTGCGGCGACGCGTCCGGCTGCGCCTGTGCAGGTGCGCGCACGCGAGCAGGTCGGGGCGCGAGTGGCCGGAGTCGACGCGCCAGGGCTGCGGCTCGCGCGATTTGCCGCGACGATTCGCCCGCGCCACGTGATCGTGATGCTCGCCGTGCTGCTCTATCCCTTCGTCGCGTCGCCGTTCTTTACCTACCAGATTGCCGCGCAATCGCTCGCGCTCGGCCTGATCGCGCTCTCGCTCACCTTTCTCGGCGGCTACGGCGGCATGGTGTCGCTCGCGCAGATGACGGTGGCCGGGCTCGCCGGCTACCTGGTCGCCATCTTCGGCACGAGCAGCGTGTCGGCGATCAGCCTGGGCTGGCCATGGTGGCTTTCGGCTGGGTTTGCGCTGGTCGGCGCCACCGTGTTCGCCGCCGCCGTCGGCTGGCTCTCGGTGCGCACCGAAGGCATCTACACGATCATGATCACGCTGGCGATCGGCGTTGCGTTTTTCTACCTGGCTCAGCAGAACTACACGCTTTTCAACGGCTTCGGCGGCTTCAGCAAGGTCGCCGCGCCCGAGGTCTTCGGCATCGACTTCAAGGAGCCGGTGCCGTTCTACTTCGTTGCACTGGCGTGTGCGGTGGCCGGCTATTTTCTCGTCAAGCAGCTTGTCCGCGCACCCTTCGGCGTGGCGCTGCAGGGCATCCGCGACAACCCGCGGCGCATGGATTCGCTCGGCTACCACGTCACCGCGCATCGCGTCGCTGCCTACGCCGTGGCGGGGCTGCTGGCGGCCGTGGGCGGCGTGCTCTTTGTTTGGTACAACGGCCGCATCTCGCCGGGCACCGCCAACCTCGGCGCGATGATCGCGATCCTGATCATCGCCGTGCTCGGTGGCATGCGGCATCCGATCGGCGCCTTCATCGGTGCGATCGTCTACGTGCTATTGCAGAACTTCGCGATCGACCTGTTCGTACGCGAGCGCTTCAACCTCGTCATCGGTGGCGTCTTTCTCGCCATCGTCCTGTTTTCCCCCGATGGCCTGCTCGGACTGTGGGCGAAGCTTCGCTCACGCCTGGGACAGGCCCAGCCTTCCCACCCAAATAGGAGACAACCGTGAGAGAAACCAATAACAGAGTTTGGTTGCGCAGCGCCCTTGGCGCGGCCACCGTGGCCGCAATGATGGGCTCGGCCTGGGGCCAGGAGACGCTCAAGATCGGGGTGCTCGCCAACCTCGAAGGCCCGTTCGCGGTGCCGGGCCAGGACGGCTACCGCGGCGCCGACATGGCGCTGAAGGAAAAGAACGGCATGGCCGGCGGCAAGAAGATCGAGTTCGTCAAGGTCTCGTCCGACGCGACGCCCGACAAGGCGGTCGCCATGACGCGCAAGGCGGTTGAGCAGGACAAGGTGCAGATCATGATCGGCCCGCTCTCGGGTGACGAGGGCATCGCTGTCAAGAACTACGCCAAGACCAAGCCCGACATTACCTTCATCAACGGCTCGTCGGGTGCGCAGGCGACGACGCTGTCGGATCCGGCGCCGAACTTCTACCGCTTCAACACCGAAGGGGCGCAGTGGATGGTTGGCGTCGGTGAGGCGGCGCTCGCCAAGGGCTACAAGAAGGTCTTCCTCGTCGCCGAGGACTACGGCTTCCCGTATTCGCAGGTGCAGGGCTTCATGGCCAGCTACTGTGCGAAGGGCGGCAAAGTCGTCGACAAGGCCTGGGTGCCGCTCGGCACCAAGGACTACGCCGCGGTGGTCGCCAAGATTCCCAAGGACATTGACGCGGTTGTCGTCGTCCTCGGCGGCTCCGATGCGGTGAACTTTCTTAATCAGTACGAGCAGGCGGGCGGCAACAAGCCGATGGTCGGCGGCACGATCACGGTCGACCAGACGGTCCTCAACTACAAGGGCAAGCGTCGCGAGTCGCTGCTCGGCACGATGTCGGCAGGCCCTATGGCCGACTCGATCGACACGCCCGAGTGGAAGAAGTTCGTGGCCGACTACAAGGCGCAGTTCAAGGACGGCTTCCCCAGCCCGTCGTTGTTCGCCTACCTTTACTACATCAACACCCGGGCCACGCTCGAGGCGCTCGATGCTGTCAAGGGCGATCTCTCGGGCGGGCAGAAGGCCTACCGCGCGGCGCTGCAGAAGACCAACTTCAAGGGCCCGGCGGGCGACGTGAAGATCGATGCCAACCGCAACGGCGTTGGCACGACCTACATCACCGAAGTGACGAAGGCGGCGGACGGCTCGTTCTACAACAAGGTCGTCAAGACCGTGCCCGACATCTCGCAGTCGCTCGGCCTCCCGGAAGCCGACTTCAAGAAGATGGGCCTGGGCTCGCGCGACGTGCCCGACTGCCGCAAGTAAGAGGAACGATCGATGGCGTCGATCACGTCGCTTCGTCCGCGCGGCGGCGAGAGCGGCGCACGGCCGCGACCCCGCGCATCGTCCGGCAGCACGCTGCTGTCGGGCGATGCGCTGGTGCTCGCCGGCGTGAGCCGCGTCTTCGGCGCGCTGCGCGCCGTCGACGACGTGACGCTCTCGGTGGCAGCGGGCGAGAAGGCGGCGATCCTCGGCTCCAACGGCGCCGGCAAGACGACGCTGTTCAACGCCATCACTGGCGACTTTCCGCCCACCGCGGGACGGATCCATTTTTTCGGTGAAGACATCACCGCGCTGCCCCCGCACGAACGCATCCGCAAAGG
>JBDSEG010000116.1:0-3810 GCA_039920165.1 Burkholderiaceae bacterium | reverse complement strand
CCGCTCGAGGCGTACGGCAAGCAGACCCAGACCGGTTTCATGATGGGCCTGGACTACGCGACCGGCGGCACCATGACCGTGGCCGGCAAGAAGATCGTCGTGATCGAGAAGGACGACCAGGGCAAGCCCGACGTTGGCAAGAGCCTGCTCGCCACCGCCTACGGCGACGACAAGGCCGATATCGCCGTCGGCCCGACATCGTCGGGCGTCGCGCTCGCGCTGCTGCCGGTGGCCGAGGAGTACAAGAAGATCCTGCTGGTCGAGCCCGCGGTCGCCGATGCGATCACCGGCGACAAGTGGAACAAGTACATCTTCCGCACCGGCCGCAACAGCTCGCAGGACGCGATCAGCAACGCAGTCGCGCAGGACAAGGCCGGCACCAGCATCGCCACGCTGGCGCAGGACTATGCGTTCGGACGCGACGGCGTGAAGGCGTTCAAGGATTCGATCAAGAAGGCCAAGATCGTCCACGAGGAATACCTGCCGACCGCGACCACCGACTTCACGGCGGGTGCGCAACGCATCATCGACAAGCTTAAGGACCTGCCCGGCCGCAAGGTGATCTGGATCATCTGGGCCGGCGCGGGCAACCCGTTCAAGATCGCCGACCTCGACTTGAAGCGCTACAACATCGAGATCGCGACCGGCGGCAATATCCTGCCGGCGATGGCCGCGTACAAGAACTTTCCCGGCATGGAAGGCGCCACGTACTACTACTTCGGCATCCCGAAGAACCCGGTCAACGAGTGGCTCGTCGCCAACCACTACAAGCAGTTCAAATCGCCGCCCGATTTCTTCACCGCCGGTGGCATGAGTGCGGCGATCGCGGTCGTCGAGGCACTGAAGAAGACGAACGGCGATACCAACACCGAGAAGCTGATCAAGACCATGGAAGGCATGAGCTTCGCCACGCCCAAGGGAAAGATGACCTTCCGAAAGGAAGACCACCAGGCGATGCAGTCCATGTACCACTTCAAGATCAAGGTCGATCCGGCCTTTGCCTGGGGCGTGCCTGAGCTGGTGCGGGAGATCAAGGCTGAAGAGATGGACGTGCCGATCAAGAACAAGCGCTGAGGCGCTTCGAACTCCCGATCACCACGTATTGCTCCCCCTCCCTCTGGGAGAGGGCAGGGACGAGGGGCGCGTGCTGGCCCGATCCGGCGTCGCCGGCCCTCGCCCAAACCCTTTCCTAAGAGGAGAGGAGTAGGACAAGAAGGCGCCTCTCTTCGAGGGAGAGGGAGTAACCCCGGTCGATCCCCATAGCCCATGCTCCAAACCCGCAACCTCACGATCCGCTTCGGTGGCCATGTGGCCGTCGATGACGTGTCGTGCGCGTTCGAGCCGGGCACGCTGACGGCCATCGTCGGGCCGAACGGAGCGGGCAAGACGACCTGGTTCAACCTCATCTCCGGGCAGTTGCGCGCGAGCGAGGGTTCGGTGTGGCTCGACGGCGTCGACATCACGCGCGAGGGCGCGCCGCAGCGAACCCACCGGGGTATCGGTCGGGCGTTCCAGCTGACCCAGCTGTTTCCCAATCTTTCGGTGGTCGAGAACGTCCGCCTGGCGGTGCAGTCGCGCCGGCGCGAGGGTCTGGACCTGTGGTCGATCTGGTCAGACCACCGTAATACGCTGGAGCGCGCGCATGCCCTGGTCGATCGGGTCAGGCTCGGTGATCGCGCCGATGCGACCGCGGCCAGCCTGCCGCACGGCGACCAGCGCAAGCTCGAGGTCGCGATGCTGATGGCACTCGAGCCGAGCGTGTACATGTTCGACGAGCCGACCGCCGGCATGAGCGTCGACGACGTGCCGGTCATCCTCGACCTGATCCGTGCACTCAAGGCGCAGCGCGACAAGACCATCCTGCTGGTCGAGCACAAGATGGACGTGGTGCGCGAACTCGCCGACCGCATCGTCGTGCTGCACAACGGCCGGTTGGTGGCCGACGGCGACCCGGCCAGCGTCATCGCCTCGCCCGTCGTGCAGCAGGCCTACCTCGGCATGGCGCCGGTGGAGGAGGGGGTGTGACTCCGCTGCTCGAACTGCGAGGCGTGCACACCCACATCGGCTCGTACCACATCCTGCACGGGGTCGATTTCGAGGTGCCGGCCGGGCAGGTGACGGTTCTGCTGGGTCGCAATGGCGCGGGCAAGACGACAACGCTGCGGACCATCATGGGCTTGTGGCGGGCGTCCGCCGGCAGCGTGCAGTTCGACGGCTCGCCCATCCAGGCGCTCGCCACGCCGCAGGTCGCGCGCTTGGGCATCGCCTACGTGCCCGAGAGCATGGGCATCTTCGGCGACCTGACCGTGCGCGAGAACCTGCTGCTCGCCGCGCGCACGGCGCGCCGCGTCGAGGATATCGATACGACCCGGCTCGAACGGCTGTTCGAGCTGTTCCCGGCGCTGAGGAAATTCTGGCTATACCCGGCCGGCAAGCTGTCGGGCGGGCAGAAGCAGATGCTCGCGATCGCCCGCGCGATGGTCGAAGAGCAGCGCCTGCTGTTGATCGACGAACCGAGCAAAGGCCTCGCGCCAGCCATCGTGCAAAACCTCGTCACCGCATTGCGTGAACTGAAAACGAGCCGGACCACCGTGTTGCTGGTCGAACAGAATTTTGCGATGGCGCGGTCGATCGGCGATACGGTCGCGGTGATGGACGACGGCCGCGTCGTGCACCGCGGCAGCATGGCCGAGCTGGCGGGCGACGAGGACCTGCAGGGCAGGCTGCTCGGGCTGTCGCTGGGGGCGCATCAGTGAGCGCCGTGGCCTCGCCCGGCACGTCGACCGGTTCGACCATCCCGAAGTCGCAGTTCGACTGGCTCCCGCTCGCCCTCGTCCCGCTGCTCGCGCTGCTGGCGTACCCGCTCGTCGGCTCGGGCTCGACCTGGCTCACGCTGACCGTCGCCGGCCTCGCGATGGGGATGATCGTCTTCGTCACCGCATCCGGCCTGACGCTGATCTTTGGCTTGATGGACGTGCTGAATTTCGGCCACGGCGTCTTCATCGCGTTCGGCGCGTATGTCGCAACCACCGTCTTCGCCGGGATGGCCGACTGGACCGCGGTCGACAGCCTGCCGCGCAACCTCGCTGCGGTGGCCGCCGCGATGGCGGTCGCGATGGTGCTGGCCGGCGCCATCGGCTGGGGCTTCGAGCGCGTGATGATTCGCCCGGTCTACGGCCAGCACCTCAAGCAGATCCTCATCACGATGGGCGGCATGATCATCGGCGAGGAACTGATCAAGGTGATCTGGGGCGCCGAGCAGCGCCCGCTGCCGCTGCCCGAGGCGCTGCGCGGGTCGCTGCTGATCGGCGATGCGGCGATCGGCAAATACCGGCTGCTCGCGGTCGTGGTGGGCGCACTCGTGCTGGTGCTGATGCTGTATGCGCTCAACCGAACCAAGATTGGCCTCTTGGTGCGCGCCGGCGTGCAGGACCGCGAGATGGTCGAGGCACTCGGCTATCGGATCCGCCGCCTCTTCGTTGGCGTCTTCATCGTCGGCTCGGCACTCGCCGGCCTCGGCGGGGTGCTGTGGGGCCTGTTCCAGCAGAACGTCATCCCGCAGCTCGGCGCGCAGGTCAATGTGCTGATCTTCATCGTCATCATCATTGGCGGGCTCGGATCGACGCTGGGCTGCTTCGTCGGCGCGCTGCTGGTCGGACTGCTCGCCAACTATGTCGGCTTCGTCGCGCCGGTCGCCACCGCGTTCTCGAGCATCGCCCTCATGGTCGCGGTGCTCCTGTGGCGTCCGCAGGGGCTGTATCCGGTGGCGAACCGATGAGCGCCAGGTCTGCCGGCCGGGTCGATTCGCGT
>JBDSEG010000115.1:0-4280 GCA_039920165.1 Burkholderiaceae bacterium | reverse complement strand
GACGACGCAGTGGGCTCGTGCCCACAAGGAGGAGCAACGCGGCCGGCGTGCCTCAGCGCGGCTCAGGCGGGTGCGTAGCGCTCTTACCCCGGTGGTGAACGTGGTCGTGGGCCGAAACGACAGTGTTCACCAGCGTTTCCTAGCGAGTTCAAGCGGTCAACTGCCGAATCTAGCTTCAATACAATCGACACCGATGATCAACGCCGACCTGCATTGCCACTCGGCCGTCTCCGACGGCACGCTGCAACCCGAGGATCTGGCGGCGCGCGCCAAGGCGAACGGCGTCGAGTTGTGGGCGCTGACCGATCACGACGAGATCGGCGGCCAGCAACGCGCACGCGCGGCGGCGCTGGCGCTCGGCCTGCCCTACCTCACCGGGACCGAGATCTCGGTCACCTTCGCCGGCGCCACGGTGCACATCGTTGGCCTGGGCTTCGATGCCGGCGACGCCGCGCTCGCGGCCGGCCTGGCGGCCACGCGCGGCGGGCGCCGCGAACGCGCGATGGAAATGAGCGACGGGCTGGCCCAGGCCGGCATCCAGGGCGCCTACGAAGGCGCCCTGCGCTACGTCGGCAACCCCGAGCTGATCTCGCGCACCCACTTCGCGCGCCACCTGGTCGAGTCGGGCGTGTGCGCGGACACCTCGGAGGTCTTTCGCCGCTTTCTGATCGAAGGGAAGCCCGGCTTCGTCGCCCATCGCTGGGCGACGCTCGCGAACGCCGTGCGGTGGATCAGCGACGCCGGTGGCATGGCCGTCATCGCGCACCCGGCGCGCTATAGGTTCACGCCGAACGAGGAGTACGCGTTCTTCACCGAGTTCAAGCAGCACGGCGGACGCGGGGTCGAGGTCGTGACCGGCAGCCACAGCAGCGCCGACGCAGTCCGCTATACCGAGACCGCGCTCGAATTCGAGCTGCTCGCCTCGCGCGGCAGCGACTTCCACGGCCCCGGCGAAAGCCACATGGACCTGGGCTCGCTGCCGCCCCTGTCGCCGCGCCTCGCCCCCGTGTGGGAAGCGCTGGCCGATCGCGTCGTCCATTCCCTCTGAAGGTCTTGACGCAGCGTCGGCGGCCCGGCCTCGCGGTCGGCTTGGTGCTGGTGGCGGTCGCATGTTTCGTGAGCATGGACACGGTGGCCAAGTCGATCGGCAAGGGCGTGCCGGTGCTGGCGATGCTGTGGGTTCGCTATGCCTTGCAGGCAGCGGCCATGGGTACGTGGATCGCGCTCGCGCGCCGCGCTGCGTTCCGGACTGCGCATCCGCGCTTCCAGGCGATGCGCGGCGTGACGCTGCTTGGCAGCAGTGCGGCCGCGTTCGTCGCGCTGCAGACGCTGCCAGTCGCCGAATTCACGGCCACCAACATGCTCCGGTGACGGTCACGCTGCTCGCCGGCTGGGTGCTGCACGAGCCGGTCTCGAGGCTGCGTTGGGCGCTGGTGGCGGGCGGCTTCGCGGGCGCATTGATCGTGATCCGGCCCGGCGGCAATCATTTCGGCTGGACCGTGCTTACCGGCGTCGTCGGTAGGGCGATCGTCACACCGGTGCTGTCCGCCAGCAGCGTCGATATCGCCGCGACGCTGCACGGCGCGAGCGCGTGGCAGCTGGCCGGGCTGCTCGCGATCGGTCTGCTCGGCACCTTCGGCCACCTGCTGCTCATCCTCGCGTTCGGGCTGGTGCCGACCTCAACGCTCATGCCCTTGTTGTACGCGCAGATCGCGATCGGGGGGCTGCTCGGCTGGTTCGCGTTCGGGCAGCTGCCCGACGCGATCGCCTGGCTCGGCATGGCGCTGCTCGGTGCCTGCGGGGCGGCGAGCGCCTGGCTCAATGTGCGGGATGCGTCTGCGCAGTGCCGGCCGTCGGCCGTGGTGCTCGATACCGTGGGCGACTGAGGCGGCGGCGCGGCAGCGCCACGACAATCGCGCAATGTCGCAATATTTCGAAATCCACCCCGACAACCCGCAAGGCCGCTTGCTCAAGCAGGCCGCGCAGATCCTGCACGCCGGCGGCGTCGCCGCGATTCCGACCGACTCGAGTTATGCGCTCGTGTGCCATCTCGACGACAAGGCGGCGGCCGAGAAGCTGCGCAGGATCCGCGGCGTCGACGAGAAGCACCACCTGACGCTGCTGTGCCGCGACCTGAGCGAACTGGCGAGCTATGCGCGGGTCGACAACCGGCAATACCGGATGCTCAAGCTCGGCACGCCCGGCCCCTTCACGTTCATCCTCGAGGCGACCAAGGAAGTGCCGCGTCGCCTCTCGCACCCGTCGCGCCGCACCATCGGGCTGCGCGTTCCGGACCATCGCGTGACGCAGGACCTGCTGTCGGTGCTGGGTCAGCCGCTGCTTGCGACGACGCTGATCGCGCCCGGCGAGACGGACCCGCTGAACGATCCGCAGCGGATCCGCGCGCGCTTCGAGAAGCTCGTCGACGCGGTGCTCGACGCGGGCGCCTGCGCGATGCAGCCAAGCACGGTCATCGATCTCACCGGCCCGCTCGCGACCGTCGTGCGGCGCGGCCGCGGCGACCCGACGACGCTCGGGCTCGATATCGAAGCGGATGTCGAATCCGCGGGCTGATCCCTGCCGAGAAATTACCGGACGCAGAGACGCATAGACGCAAAGGCGCCCAGGACGCAAAGACGAAGACGAAGCCGTACCGACGCGCCGGTGTGATCTTTTGGCCGCGCCGCCTTTCTTTGCAAGCTTCGCGAACTTGGCGCCATTGGGTCCGGACATCTCAGGGCCAGATGGTGATCTCCCTCCCCGATCCGAGGCTTGACAACGCCACCAGTTTGATTCTAAAGTGATATCACTTTGAAATCGATCTGAAAAAGGCACCGTCATGAACCAGCAGACCTCGCAGGAACGCCCCGCCGCGTCGCACAGCGGCTTCGTCTACCTTGCGGTCGCCGTGCTCGCGCTCGGCCTGGGCATCGCGCTGGCCATCCTGCGGCCAGGGCTGGTCAGCGTGGCGCTGTTCGTCGTGAGCGTCGTCGTGACGGCCTGGTGCCTGGCGGGGCTGTACATGTTGCAGCCGAACCAGGCTGCGCTGCTGACCCTCTTCGGCAGCTACCGCGGCACCGACCGCGGCGATGGCCTGCGCTGGGCCAATCCGTTCTATGTCAAGCGCACGGTGTCGGTCCGCGCGCGCAATTTCAACAGCGAGAAGCTGAAGGTGAACGACCTGCGCGGCAACCCGATCGAGATCGCCGCGGCCATCGTCTGGCGCATCGAGGACACGGCGCGCGCGACCTTCGATGTCGACAATTTCGAAGCCTATGTGCTGACCCAGGCCGAGTCGGCGCTGCGCCATCTGGCGCTGAGCTATGCCTACGACAACCTCGACGAGCCGACTGCCGATTCGACCCGCGAAGTGACGCTGCGCTCGGGCACCGAGGAAGTCGCGGCGGCGCTGCGCACCGAACTGCACGCGCGCTTTGCGCAGGCCGGCATCGTGGTCGTCGACGCCAAGCTCACGCACCTCGCGTATGCGCCCGAGATCGCCGGCACGATGCTGCGCCGCCAGCAGGCCGAAGCCGTCATTGCGGCGCGGACCAAGATCGTGCAGGGCGCGGTCGGCATGGTCGAACTCGCGTTGAACGGACTGGCCGAACGCGGCCTGCTGCAGCTCGACGACGAACGCAAGGCCGCGATGGTCAGCAACCTGCTCGTCGTGCTGTGCTCCGACCACGATGCGACGCCGGTGGTCAATGCGGGCACGCTCTACAACTGATTCCGAGCCGCGAAGCGCCGTCGGCCCGCCCATGGCAAGTCCCGACAAGAAACCGTTCCTGCTGCGCATCGACCCGGCGCTGTGGGCCCAGATCGAGCGGCTTGCCGCGGCCGAGCTGCGCAGCGCGAATGCGCAAGTCGAATACCTGCTGCGCGAAGCGTTGCGCTTGCGCGGCGCCAAACCGGCCGCCCGACCGAAGAAGGCGGGGTGATGTCGCCGCTGGCGGCCGGCGCGTGGTTCACAGCGAGGCGGCCGTGCGCGTCGTCGGACCATCGCCGACGCGCTGACGCTCCTGGGCTGCTCGAACCGTCAAGCCGGACCCAGATCCGGGGCACCCCAGAGCTGGTCGAGGTCGCTGAAAGGCCAGTTCTCCGGTGACTCGCAGCCGGCGACCTGGTCGTCGCAGTGCTGCGCGCCGAGGTTGAGATCCATCGGGTCCAGGCGCCGGTTCGACGCGATGTCGAAGAACACCACCACGCGGGGCTTGAGCAAAGCGTCCGGATTCTGCTCGGCCACTACCGCGAGCCGGCCGGAACGCAGCCGCAACAGA
>JBDSEG010000114.1:0-6664 GCA_039920165.1 Burkholderiaceae bacterium | reverse complement strand
TTGTGGGCGAGCGCGATGGCGTTGAAGTCGCCGGTGAAGTGCAGGTTGATGTCCTCCATCGGCACCACCTGCGAATAGCCGCCGCCCGCCGCACCGCCCTTCATGCCGAAAACCGGGCCGAGAGAGGGCTCGCGCAGGCACACGATGGCATTCTTGCCGATCCGGTTCAGCGCGTCGCCCAGGCCGACCGTCGTCGTCGTCTTGCCCTCGCCGGCCGGCGTCGGGCTGATGCCGCTCACCAGCACCAGCTTGGCATCGGGCCGATCGGGCAGGTCTCGCAGGTGCGCGAGCGACACCTTGGCCTTGTAGCGGCCATAGGGTTCGAGCTGGTCCTCGTGGATGGCGAGGCGCTCCCGCGCCAGCGCGAGGATCGGCCGCATCTGCGCGGCCTGCGCGATCTCGATGTCACTCTGCATGGGACGACGTCACGGGTGGATAGGGTCGCCCACGTTAACCGACCCGCGCGTTGACTCCCTCGCCCTCTGGGCGAGGCTCTTCCTGGCCGGGTCGAAGGAGCGGGTTGCACCCTCTCCCCAAAGGGGCGAGCGAGTTAAACGTCGGTGCGCTCGCGCAACCTCAACGTGAGCCCGACCGGCGCCATCGTGAACGCCAGGTGCTCCCGGGCTTCGGCGCCGTCGGGCGTATCGACGCTGTCGATCTCGAAGCGTCCCAGCAGCACGGCCATCGCCATCTTCATTTCGAGCAGCGCGAGGTAGCGGCCCGGGCAGATGCGCGGGCCGGCGCCGAAGGGCATCGAGATGCGCTTGACCGCACTGGCCTGCGCGCCCGGCCCGCCGCCGTCGAGCCAGCGCTCGGGTTCGAACGCCGCGGCACGCGGCAGGTGCGCCTCGCTCACGCTGTCGCGCCGCATCAGGCTGATGACGACCGTGCCGGCCGGCACGTGAACGTCACCGAGCGTCACATCCTTGATCGCCTGCAAGGGCACCTGCGGCGCGACCGGCTTCAAGCGCATGGTCTCGTGCGCACAGGCTTCGATGTAGTCGAGCCTGGCCATCTGCTCGGGCGTGAGCGACAGCGCATCGCCGCACACACTGCGCACCTCGTCGCGCGCTCGCGCCAGCGCGGTCGGGTTGCGCCACAGCAGGTGGATCATCCACGCCACCGTATTCGCGGTGGTGTCCTCGCCGGCCAGCAGCATGGTCAGCACATTGCCGGCGACCTGCGCATCGTCGATGTCGCTCTCGGGGTGATCGGCAGCGGCGAGCATCGCTTCGAGCAGGTTGCGCGGATGCTCGCGAAGCTGCGGGTCGGCGGCCATGCGGGCACGCGCCTGTTCGATGAAGCCGCGCACCGCCGCCATCACCGCCGCGGCGCTGCGATCGACCCGGCGATCGGCCGGCATCTTGACGACGCGCCACCACGGTACCGGCGCGAAGATGCGCTTGAAGACGACCGGAAGTATCTTGTCGAGGTGCTGCTGGATCACGTCGCCCTGCGACTCGAGCGTATTGACCTCGGCGCCGAACGCCAGGCCGGCAATGGCATCGACCGTATAGCGCATCAGGTCGGGCTGCAGTTCGATCGGCGTGCCGCTGCGCGCCGCCTTCTGCCAGCGCCCGGCCAGGCGCTGCGCGACCTGCTGCAAGGCTGGGAAATAATTCTTGACGTGGGCCGGGTCGAAGCCGGCCATCACCATCCGGCGCTGGCGCTTCCAGGCCTCGCCGTTGGCGCCGAAGACGCCCGAGACCAGGCCGAGTTCGTTCCACACCTCTTCGAGCCGCGTGGTGCGGCGAAAACCGTCCGGCCGGTCGCGCAGGATGCGGGCGACGACCGCATGGTCGCCAACGACGACGAGCTTGCGCCGGCCCAGCCGCATGCGGTAGATCGACCCGTATTCCTCGCACCAGTCGACGAGCTGCTGGTGCATGCGCGACGCATCGATCTGCAGCGCATTGCCGAATACCGGCACGCCCTTCGGCCCGGGCAGGGTATCGGCGTGGCGCAGCGCGGTTGGCTTTTCGAGCGTGGTGGCGTCCATCGGTTCGATCCTTGCAAGATGTGCGTCGGAACGCATCAGGCCCACAACACCGGCCCGGGTGCGCCGTACCAGGCATTTAGGTGCGGCGCGACCGTGGCTTCGATGCGGCTGCGCTTGATCTTCATGGTCGGTGTGAGGCAACCATTCTCGATCGACCAGGGTTCGCGCGCCACCACCAGCCGATCGAGCCGTTCCCACGCCGGCACGGCCTCGTTGACGCGTGTCAGCAGCGCCGCCAGCGCGCTCTCGACCTCGGCACGCACCGCCGCATCGGCCAGGCGCGGGCGCAGGTTCTCGTCCAGCACGAGCAGCGCAAACGGTGCCCGCTGGCCGACCCCCGAGACCAGCGCCAGCTCGACCATCGGATGCTCGTTGAGCAGGTTCTCGATCGGCGCCGGCGCGACATACTTGCCCTTGGCGGTCTTGAACAATTCCTTCTTGCGCCCGGTCAGCCGGAGCAGCCCGTCGGGGTTGTGCTCGCCCAGGTCGCCGGTGCGAAAGAAGCCGTCGGCGGTAAAGGCTTCCGCATCCAGATCGGGGCGCTTGTAGTAGCCCGCCATGCGGCCCGGCGACTTGATCAGGATCTCGCCGTCGTCGTCCAGCCGCATCTGCACGTCGGGGAACGGAATGCCCACGTGGCCCGGCGCGGTGGCATTCGGTGTCGAATGGTGCGAGTAGGCGAAATCCTCGGTCATGGCGTAACCCTCGCGCAAGTCGAGGCCCAGGCGCCGGTACCAGGTCAGCAGCTCGGCCGGTAGCGGCGCCGAACCACTCCCGGCGCGGCGCACCTGGTCGAGGCCGAGTCCGGCCAGCACCTTGCGCGAAACAGGCTCGCGCATCACCGGGTTGTCGAGCAGCGCGTCGAGTTGCGTCGCCGGCAGCGAAGCGAAGACGCCTTGCTGGAATTTGGTCCACAGCCGCGGCACCGAGATGAAGTGCGTCGGACGCGCGCGCTTGAGATCGTCGGCAAAGGTCGCCAGCGACTCGGTGAAATACAGATGCCCGCGCCCGCTCAGCAGCGACGCGCATTCGACCCACGCGCGCTCGTAGCAGTGCGAAAGCGGCAGGTACGACAGGACGCGCTTTTCGAGCGACTCGTCGTCGTCGCCGTCGGGATCGCTCACGATGCCTTCGGTCGCACGCGTGACGCTGCCGAAGGTCTGCATCACGCCCTTCGGCTGGCCGGTCGACCCCGAGGTGTACAGCAGCATCGCCAGATCGTCGGCAGCGCGCTGCGGCCGACCGGCGATGGGCGCGTTGGCCGCGACGATCTCGTCCCAGTTCGGCATGCCGGTGGCCGGCGAGAGCGGCAGCGCGATGCACGGCAGGCCGTCGGGAACGCCGGCGCGTTGGCGATCCCAGGCGTCGAGCTTGCCGACGAAGAGCAGGCTCGCTTCGCAATGGTCGAGCACGAAGCGGATATTCTCGGCGCTCTCGGTCGGAAAGATGGCGACCGTCGTCCCGCCGGCCATCCAGATCGCCAGCTCGGCAAGGATGAAATGCGCGCTGTTCTTCGCCAGCATGGCGATGCGCGCGCCAGGGGCGAGGCCGAATCCGCGCAGATGCGTCGCCATTCGGCGTGCCTCGCCGAGACCCTCGCCCCAGGTGATGTCGCGCACCCGGCCGCCGCCCAGCGGCTGGGTCATCCAGACGAGGTCGGGCTGGGCCGCTTCGTGGTCGAAGACGTGGTCGAGAATCGATCGGTTGCCGGTCATGGCGGTATTCCGGGGTGGCGACAGCCCCAGTGGACCACCGCCGCGCGGCGTGGCGCATCGGGTATTTCCGCGGCGGCACCCTAGACTTTCGCCCCATGCCCGCCGTCGATCTCGCCGACCTGCGCCGCTACGCCGTCGCGCGCAGCCTGTTCGCGCCGACCACGCTGGCTGCGGCGATCCGGCGCCTGGGTTTCGTGCAGGCCGACCCGATCCGGGCGCCGGCGCGCGCGCAGGATCTGCTGCTGCGGCATCGGGTCGCGGGCTATAGCGCCGGCGACCTCGAACGGCGTTATCCGCGCCTGCCGATCGAGGAGGATTTTTTCGTCAACTACGGCTTCGTGCCGCGCGCGACGCATCACCTGATGCATCCGCGAACCGCGCGCGCAGCGTGGCCTGCGGCGCGCGCGGCGCAGGCGCAATCGGTGCTCGATTTCGTTCGCGAACGCGGCGTGGTGCATCCACGCGAGGTCGATCTGCATTTTGCGCACGGCAAGGCGCGCAACTGGTTCGGCGGATCGGGCAACGCCAGCACGCAGCTGCTCGACGCGATGCACTACCGCGGCCTGCTGCGAATCGAACGCCGGGTCGGCGGCGTGCGCCTGTATGCCGTGCGCATCGCGCCCGAAGATGGCGCCGGCGATCCGGACGTGGCGTTCGATGCGCTGATCGATATCGTGGTCCGGCTGTATGCGCCGCTGCCGGCGCGCGGCCTGGCTCAACTGGTGAGCTATTTGCGCGGTGGTGCGCCGCAGTGGGCCCATCTGCGCGCCGCGGCGCTCGCGCGGGCCTGCGCCCGCCTGGCGAGCGCGAGCGTCGACGGCAGCGTCTGGTACTGGCCGGCGGACGAAAACCTCGCGTCGAAACGCCATCGCATCGAGGACACGGTGCGCGTGCTCGCGCCCTTCGATCCGGTGGTGTGGGACCGGGCGCGCTTCGAGCGGCTGTGGGGCTGGCCATACCGCTTCGAGGCCTATACGCCGGCGGCGAAGCGGGTGCGCGGCTATTACGCACTGCCGCTGCTGTGGCGCGACCGGGTCATCGGCTGGGGCAACCTGGCGGTCGAGGGCGGGGCGCTGCGCGCGGACTTCGGCTACGCGGCCGGCCGCGCGCCGCGCGATGGGCTGTTCCGGAACGAACTCGATGCCGAGCTGCAGCGGATGCGCGAATTTCTGGACTGCGCGTGAGCGCGCTTCAAACGGGAGGCCGTCGACCGCCGACCGCCAGCAGCAGGTCGGCGACTTCCTTGAAGCCGGCACCGCGCTCGGCTCGGGTGATATAGGCCGGCCAGACGCTCAGGCGGTCGGCGAACTGCATCAGGTTGGCGACGCCGACGCTGAGCACGAAGGCTTCGAACATCGCCTGGTCGTTAGTCGAATCGCCCACGTAGACCCAGCCATCGATCTCGTCGTCCAGGCACCGACCGTACAGGCGCTCGACGATCCAGCGCGCGCCGCTGGCCTTGTCGTGCGCGCCGAACCAGCCGTTGATATGGATCGAACTCACGCTCGCGTTCATGCCTTCGCTGCGCATGATCGCGACGACGCGGTCGATCGACGCGGGCGCGAGCTGAGCGAATTCGGCGTGGTCGATCGCGATATCGGTGACGCGTCCGGCGCTGTCGCGCGCCAGCCGCGCGCCGTCCACCTCGGCGAGCACGCGCGAAGCGACGGCTTGCAACCGAAGCGCATTACGGCGCCGGGTCGGCTCGTCCTGCACATAGTCGACCCGGCCGCCGGGCAGCAGCGCGACCGCGCCGTTCTCGGCGACGATCGCGGCGACCGGCCAGTCGCGCGCGAACGGCAGGCTCCAGCCCATCGGGCGGCCGGTGATGGCGATGACCGGAAGACCGGCGTCGCGCAACCGGGCCAGCGCGCCGAGCGCTTCGGGCGTGATCGCGCCGTCGGTCGTCAGCGTATCGTCAATATCGCTCATGACGCCTACCGCGGCGCCTGCCGCAGCAAGCGGAAATTCGGTCAAGGGTGCGGGGCGGACGGCGGGCATGGGCGGCAGTCTGTCACGAGCGCTTGCCGCGGGGGGCCTGCCAGCCAAAGCAGAGATGTCCCCGTGCAGGCGTGGGGACGTGGTTCGCCCGAAACCGCTGCGCGTGGCTCGTTGGCCGGGGTGTCCGGCGAGTAGACGCCAGCGCTGCGTTGGCTGTTTTGGCGGACGATGCGGGCCACCAAGCTGGCGGCGCTTGCGCTCTCTATCCACGGCTTGGTCCACCCGCTGGCCTAGCGCAGAAACAGACCGTCGCCATCCAGCTTCAGCTTGACCAGGAACGCCTGATACTTGGGTTCGTCTCGCAAACCCCGTCGAAGGAGCGGATCCACTTTGATCCATTGCACGCCGGAATCACGCTCGCGATACGCCCTCTCAAGCCAATCCAGCGCAGCGCCGGTCTCGCCACGGAAGGCGTGGGCCTGCGCGATCTGAAAAGCAGCGACCGGCGCGAAGTCGCGCTTCAAGGCAGTCATGGCGTCGTCTGATTCTTGTCGTCTGCCCAGGGTCCAATAGACCAGTGGCAAAACACTGGACTTGTACGAAGGGTCCGGCTCCTGCTCGACGAGCGCCAGTGCTTGCTCCGGCTGACCCTGGAGCAGCAGGGCTGTTCCGAGGAAGGACCGAACGCTTGCAAAGGACGGATCCAGTTCGATCACCTTGCGCAATGCGCTTGCAGCCTCCTCATAGCGGCCCGCGACGTACAGGTCGATACCCAATGCATGCATCGCGGTGACGGACAAGGGATCACGGTCCAACGCAAGCCTCTTGGCGGCGATCGATTCGTCGACCTGGCCGAACAGCAGGCCAATTCCAGCAAGGCCGGCATCGTATCGATGCGGATCCGCGCTGAGCTTGTTCGCTCGACGGTACTCGGCCGCGGCACCCTGCCAATCCCAATCGAATGTCTTCAGCATGAATGCTCGGGCAGCATGTGCTTCCGCCAGCTTCG
>JBDSEG010000113.1:0-5105 GCA_039920165.1 Burkholderiaceae bacterium | reverse complement strand
GCGTCCCGACCACTATGTCTTCGGCACTGCGGCGGATGCCCAAGCAATTCTCGCGCTGCCGGATGCGCGGCGCGCAGCGCTCGCCTGACCACTGCGCGCCTTCACTCGAAAGGGAATCCGAGCATGTTGAACCGACGCGATTTCCAGTGTCTTCTGGCGGGCAGCGCCCGGCTCGTCGCCGCGCCACGAACGGTGGCGCAAAGCTGGCCCGACAAGCCCGTTCGATGGATCTTGTCGCAGCCGCCTGGCTCGGGCCCGGACAACGTGGCGCGAATCCTCGGCGAGCGCCTGGCCCGCCAATGGGGTCAAGCGGTCGTGATCGACAACAAGCCGGGCGGGCAGAACACCATCGGCGCGCAGGCCGCAGCGCGGTCATCGGCCGACGGCAGCACGTTCTATTTCGCAACCACGGCGGCGTTGATCACCAACCCGCTGCTGTTCAATACGCTTCCCTACGGTCCGGCGCGCGATTTCGTCCCGGTTGCCTTGGTTGTGCGCGGCCAATTCGGCGCATTGGTTCGCGCCGAGTCGCCGCTGCGCACGATCGACGACCTCGTCGCGCGCAGCCAGGCGCAGGCGGGCAGCTTTACGCTGGGCAACGAAGGCCCGCGAACCTTCAGCGGCATGCTTGCACGGCTGTTCAATGCCCGCACTGGGGCGGGCGCCAACCTCGTCCCGTATGCGAACGTCGGCGTCGGAACGCAGGACCTGATAGGCGGGCACGTCGATGCGATGGTGGCCGGCCGCTTGCCGACAAGGAAGTGGTTGAACGCATCGCCGCCATCGGGCCGATCGTGGATGCGGGCATGAACCCGCAGATGCTCGGTGCGTTTCTGCGCGCAGAGTCCGCGCGCTGGACTTCGATCACGCGCGAGATCGGTGTCCTGCCGGAATAGGACCCCCTTGCGCAGGGCGGCAGCGCGGCGTCGCCCGAATTGCAAACGATGTTACAAAGCAGGCATGTCGTATCGCCAGTTCGCAGTCTCCGCTTCCGCATGATTCCACCGCCCGACCCCCACGACGAGCCGCTGCGGGTGCTGTGGGTTCAGGCCGAAGCCGGTGCCGCCGAGGCTCCCGCCGGGCCGGTGCAGGCCAGGGGTTTTTCGCGCATCGAGATCGTCCCGATCGATTCCCTGCAGGCCTGGGCCGAGCGGTCGGCGCGCGCCGACGCAGCGGTATTTTCGCTCGGTGATCGGCCGGTGACCCAGCTGCTCGACTGGCCCGCCTTCGCCGCAGCCTGCAGCGAATTCGCGGTGCTGGTTCGGGTCCCGGCGATCGACGAGGCCGAAGCGCTGCGCCTGCTCGAGACCGGCGTGCAGGACGTCATTGTTCACGCCGATGCGGTCTCACTGGCCTCGCGAACCGTGCTTGCCATCGCGCGCAAGCGGCTCGAATTCGACGCCGCCAAGGCGCGCGCTACCGACCTCATGACCGGACTGCCCGACCGCCGCCAGCTGATCGAGCATATGAGCCAGATGCTTGCGCTGCGCGAGCGTGAGCCCGCGCCGGTGGGCGTCCTCGCCTTTCGCATCGACGGCCTGCCGGCGGTGCAGCAGGCACACGGCTTGGAGGCGGCGAATGTTATCCGGCGCAAGGTGGCGGTGCGGCTGCGCGCTGGCGTGCGGGCGAGCGACGTGGTCGCGGCGATCGGCCCCGACGTCTTCGGAATCTTCCTGCCGTCGACCGAATCGCCCGCCGATGCGCAGCGCGTCGCGGCCAAGCTGGTGCAATCGTTGCGCGGGCCGTTCCGCGTTGCCGGCAGCAGCGTCGCGATTTCGGCGCGCGTGGGCATCGCGCAGTTTCCGCAGGACGGCGACCAGCCGGCGGCGCTGCTGCGGCATGCCTCGGCAGCAGCGATGGCGGCAGTCGAGCCGCGCGGCGAGGCGGCGAACGACTGAGCGCGGGCGTCAGGCGCGCGCGCCGAGCCGGACCGCCCGCGCTTTCGTCGCTTCGCCTTCGGCGGGGTCGAACGGCACCGTCGTCGGCCAGCCCTGCATGTGGCGGATCGCCAGCGCGGCCAGCGCGGCGATGCCTTCGTGCCGGTTGTTGAGGCAGTCGATATAGTGGAACTCGCTGCCGCCCGCCTGCAAAAAAGCCTGGCGCGCCTCGATATCGATCTCTTCGAGCGTCTCCAGGCAATCGGCCGGAAAGCCCGGGCACATCACGTCGACGCGCTTGGTGCCGGCACGCGCGAGGGCGACCAGCGTCGGCTCGGTATAGGGCTGCAGCCACTGCGCCCGACCGAGCCGGCTCTGGAACGTGACTTCGAGCTGGCCGGGGCGCAGCGACAGCCGCTCGCCGAGCAGGCGCGCGGTCTTCTGGCATTCGCAGTGGTAGGGATCGCCGAGCGTAAGCGTGCGCTGCGGCAGGCCGTGAAAGCTCAGCACCAGCTTGTCGCCGCGGCCGTGCTGCATCCAGTAGTCGTTGACGCGTTTGGCCAGCGCGTCGATATAAGCGGCGTCGTCGTGGAAGCGGTTGACGAAGCGCAGCTCAGGCACCGTGCGCGTCCGCGCCGCCCACTGGTAGACCGCGTCGAAGGTGCTCGCGCTGGTCGCGCAGGCATATTGCGGATACATCGGCAGTACCAGCACGCGCGTCGCGCCGTCGCGCTTCAACGCGTCGAGCACGCTCGCGATCGACGGGTTGCCGTAGCGCATCGCATAGCGCACGTCGGCGCGATGGCCGCGCTGGCCGAGATAGCCGCCGAGCAGCGTGGCCTGCTTCGCGGTCCAGACCTTGAGCGGCGAGCCTTCGGCAGTCCAGATCCGAGCATATTTGGCCGCCGATTTCGCCGGTCGCACGCGCAGGATGACGCCGTGCAGGATCCACCACCACAGCACGCGCGGGATCTCGATGACGCGCCGGTCGCTCAGAAACTGCGCCAGATAGCGGCGTACCGCCGCCGGGCTCGGATCGTCGGGCGTTCCGAGGTTGCACAGCAAGACCGCGGTGCGCGGTGCGCTCTCGTGGCGGTGCTCGGGTTCGGGTTGAAAACTCACGCGGGAAGACCGCGCGGTTGGGTATCGGCGAATTTCATGACCTCGAAGCGCACCCGCGGCCCGAGCGGGTCGGTGGGCGGCGCGCCCAGGCCGATCACACCGTTGCCGTGCAGCGTGCAGCTGCCGCGACGCAGGCTGATGATGTCGGGGTCGTGGTCGAACAGCACGAAGGTCCCGTTGTAGCTGAGGTCGGTAAGCTGGAACGTGCCGCCGTGCCAGTCCAGTCGCGCATGCGAGCGCGAGACGCGGGTGTCGTCGATGCAGTAGGTCGCCTGCGGGCTGCGTCCCAGCACGACGGGCAGACTCGCACCGGCGTAGATGCAGTTCAGGTCGAGCCAGACCAGGCGGATGCCCTCGGGGTCCGGCGCGGTCGGCACGATGCCGCCGAATGCGGTGGCGGTGGTATCGCCCAAGCGCTGAGCTTCCAGCAGATGCACGTGTACAGGCTCGACCCGGCCACGCAGCTGCATTCGGTCCAGGCTGCGAAAGCGCGCCTGCTCGGCTTGCGGCAATCCGCCGAGTACGCCCGCGGTGACGAGCGTCTCGTTGTCGCCGGCGTGGTCGAGCAGCCGCGCGGCGATATTGACGGCGTCGCCGAAAACGTCGCCGCCCATCTCGACCACTTCACCCACGGCTACCCCGACCTGCAGCTTGAGCGCGGCGATGCGCGCCGCCATCGCGATGCTGTTGCTCACCGGATCGCCGATTCGCTCGAGCGTTTCGTGCATCTCGTCGGCCGACGCCACGGCGGCGGCGGGCCCGTCGAACATCGCCATCAGGCCGTCGCCGAGCGTCTTGACGACGCGCCCGCCCAGCGCATCGACGACACGCCCCATCAGCGCCACGCTTTGCGTCACCACCGCGCTCGCCTCGGCATTGCCGAGCTTTTCGTACAGCGCCGTGCTGCCGCGCAGATCGGCAAACAGGATGGTGCGCTCGACGATCTGGGTCATCGCAGAAGTTTAGCCCGCGGCATTCGTCGACCCTACCCGGCGACGGGGCTCGCCGCCTGCGCCTTCAGCGTCGAGCGCAGGCTCATGAGCTGGCGGCTGCGCACCTGCGCGTCGGGCGAGAGCGCGCCCGACTCGAACAGGCGCTGCAGTTCCTCCTCGATCATCTGCAGCCGGATCCGCGTCAGCACGCGCTCGAGTTCGCCGCGCGGTTGAAGTTCGGCCGTCGGCTCGGCCTGCGGCGCGTGAAAGGCCGCGATGCGCGCCACCGCGAGCTGCGCCGCATCGCCCTCGGCCTGAGCGCCCAACTCGGCAAGCAGGGCAGCCGGCGCCACCGGGCCGTGTTCGTGCAGCGTGCGCTCGATGCAGCCGAAAAGGGCGTCGTACGGTGCGGGCTGGGCGGCAAGCGTGGCGTGTGCCGGCGAGTCGAGCGCATCCCACAGTTCGCTGTGGTGCACGAGCAGCCAGATTGCACGGTCGAGCAGGGTCGCGATGCCCGTGCTGATGCGACGCGCGCGGTTGGCGGATGTGCCGCCGGCAACGGCACGGGCGGGCGCCGCGCGATGCGCCGCCGCTGGCGCGCCCGCTGCGCGCGTCGGCGCAGCGGCCGGCTGCCACAGCGTCGCCAGATCGTCGAGCGGCAGCCGGCCGAGCGCGGCAAGCTCGCCCAGCATCTGGCGCTTGAGGCCGCCATCGGGCAGCGCGGCCCACAGCACTCGCGCATTGGCGAGCATGTGCGATCGGCCCTCGGCGGTGTCGAGGTCGCAATCTTCGGCGGCGGTCTGCGCGATCTGGCGCGACAGCGGTACCGATTGCGAGACGCAGCGCTCGAAGGCCTCGGCGCCGAGCTCGCGCACATACGAATCGGGATCGTGCTCGGTGGGCAGGAACAGGAACTTGATGCTGCGCGTATCGCTCGCGTGAGGCAGGCTCGCCTCCAGCGCACGACCCGCGGCGCGCCGGCCCGCGGCGTCGCCGTCGAAGCTGAAGACGATGCTGTCGGTAAATCGCAGCAGCTTGTGCACATGCTCCGCCGTGCAAGCCGTTCCCAGTGTCGCAACCGCATTGCCGAAGCCCGCCTGCGCCAGCGCGACCACGTCCATATAACCCTCGACGACGAGCGCATAGCCGCGCTCGCGCAGCGCGGTGCGTGCTT
>JBDSEG010000112.1:0-2735 GCA_039920165.1 Burkholderiaceae bacterium | reverse complement strand
GCGCTGCGCGGCGAGATGGCCGAGGACACCGGGATCGCGCACGAGGGCCCCGGCCGATGAACCTGACCGGCCCGTTCGCGCTGTCCCTCTACGCCATCATCGCGCTGAGCCTGCTGGGGCTGCCGGTAGGTCAGGCGATGATCGGCGGCTCCATCCTCTACCTGTTCGTCTCCGGCATGGACATGGGAACGGCCGCCGAGCAGTTGCTCAACGGCATGTACACGAGCTTCCTGCTGCTCGCGATCCCGTTGTTCGTGCTGGCCGCCGAGTTCATGAACACCGGCAGCATCATGGACAAGCTCCTGCGCTTCTGCAATGCCATCGTCGGGCGATTCCGCGGCGGCCTGGCGCTGGTCAACGTGGTGCAGAGCATCATCTTCTCGAGCATGTCCGGCTCGGCCCTGGCCGACGCGGCCGGCTCGGGCAAGCTGATGCAGACGATGATGACCAAGGACAACCGCTATACGCCGGCCTACGCGGCGTCGCTATCGGCGGTGTCGGCGGTGATCGGACCGATCATGCCGCCGTCGATTCCGCTGGTGATCTACGCGCTCATCTCCAACACCTCGGTCGGCTACCTCTTTCTCGGTGGCGTGATTCCGGCGCTGCTGCTCGGCGCCGTGCAGATGGGCCTGATTATCTTCAGCGCGAAGAAGCGCAACTTTCCGATCGAGGAAAAGGTGCCGCTCAAGGAGATGCCGCGCGTCTTCTGGGAGGCGCTGCCGGCACTGCTGATGCCGGTGATCCTGCTCGGCTGCCTGTATAGCGGCATCACGACACCCACCGAAGCCGCGGCGGTCGCGGCGGCCTACGCGCTGGCCGTGTCCGCGCTGCTGTACCGCAACCTGCGCGCCCGGGACGTCTACGACGCGCTGCGCAACAGCGCCCGTGTCACGGTATCGATCGGTATGCTGATCGCCGGCGCCATCGCCTTCAACTTCGTCGTCACGGCGGAGAATATCCCGCGCACGCTGAGCGGACTGCTTGCAGCCTACGAGATGTCGCCGCTTGTTTTCCTGCTGGTGGTCAACGTGCTGCTGCTGGTCCTCGGCTGTTTCCTCGAAGGCACGACCATCATCCTCGTCATCCTGCCGGTGCTGCTGCCCACGGCGCAGGCGCTGGGCATCGACCCGGTGCACTTCGGCGTGGTGGCGGTGATGAACATCATGATCGGGCTCGTCACGCCGCCTTACGGGCTGCTTCTGTTCATGATGACGAAGGTCGCGGCGGTGTCGCTGCGCGACCTGGTGCGCGAGGTCATTCCCTTCCTCTACGTGATGATCGGTGCCCTTGCCATCGTGACGCTGTTCCCCGGCCTCGTGCTGTTCCTGCCGAGGCTGCTGGGCTACACGGGGTGATGGCTGGCTGGTCGGCGTCAGGACGCTGTTCGTCTTGCCCCTGGCTTTGGTTGAGAACTTTGCATCATTTGCATCCTGGCATTCCTCGGTCGATCGTATTGATCTGATTTCTTGCTTTTTCCCTCACCGGAAATCGCGGCTGCGCGTTGCCACGCCTTGCAGCAAATCGGTGTGGTCGATCAACCGGCTCGCGACCAGGTGCATCACGTCGCCTTCGCGCTGCCACTGGCCGAAGACCGTGAGCAGCCGCGAAGCGAGCAGCGGCTTGCGCTGGGCCTCGGCGATACGCGGCCAGACGATGACATTGACCGCACCGGTCTCGTCTTCGATCGTGACGAAGACGGTGCCCTTGGCGGTCTCGGGGCGCTGGCGGTGCGTGACCAGGCCGCTCGCGCGCGCCAACCGCCCGTCGGGATAACCGCGCAGCACAGCGGCCGGCTCGACTTTGAAAGCCTTGAGCTGCTCGCGCAACAGCGCGAGCGGATGGCGCTTGAGGGTCAAGCCGAGGCCGCGGTAATCGGCCAGCATCTCCTGCGCCTCGGTCGGCGCATTCAGAACCGCCGCGCCCTCGTGGACGCGCGAGTGGCGCAGCAATTCGGGCGGCCGGGTATCGATGCCGGCGACCGCCCACGCCGCCTGGTGTCGGTGCCCGGCCAGGCTTTCGAGCGCATTCGCCTGCGCCAGCGCTTGCAGGTCGTGGGCATTCAGGCCGGCGCGCCGGGCCAGGTCTTCGGCATTCGCGAAGTCGCCCTGCCCGCGCGCTTGGACGATGCGCTGTCCAGCCGCCTCGGACAATCCGGCGACCCGGTTCAGGCCGAGTCGCACCGGGCGCAGCGGCCGGCCTTCTGCGCCGTCTTCGAGCGAGCTCTCCCAGCCGCTGACAGCGACATCGACCGTGCGCACCTCGACCCCGTGCTCGCGCGCATCGCGCACGAGTTGCGCAGGCTGGTAGAAGCCCATCGGCTGGCTGTTGAGCAGGCCGGCCAGAAAGGCGTCGGGGTGGTGGCACTTGATCCAACTGCTGTCGTAGGCGAGCAAGGCAAAGCTCGCGGCGTGGCTCTCGGGGAAGCCGTATTCGCCGAAGCCCTGGATCTGCTTGAAGATGCTTTCGGCGAACTCGGGCGCATAGCCTTTTTCGACCATCCGCTTGACGAGACGGTCGTGGAACGGGCCGAGCCCGCCCTTGCGCTTCCAGGCCGCCATCGCGCGGCGCAGGCTGTCGGCCTCGCCGGGGGTGAAGTCGGCGGCGAGCATCGCGATCTGCATCACCTGCTCCTGAAAGATCGGCACTCCGAGCGTGCGCGACAGCGCCTGCCGGATTTCCTTGCTCGGATACACCACCGGCTCCAGGCCGTCGCGCCGGCGCAGGTAGGGATG
>JBDSEG010000111.1:0-8425 GCA_039920165.1 Burkholderiaceae bacterium | reverse complement strand
CAGGTGCTTGATGAAAAAGTAGCCTGCGGCCGAGCACGCCAGCACCAGAAAGTAAAACGGCATCGGCTCGCGCAGATCGACATCGAACACCGTTGGCGCCGCCAGCTTGCTGAAGCCCTGGAAGCCGTTGAACAGCGTGTAGTTCTGCTGCGCCAGGTAGAAGAGTGCGACCCCGACCGCCAGCGTGATCATGATGGTGTAGATGCCTTCGGTGCGCACCGACAGCCAGCCGACGGCGGCTGCAAATACCGTGGCGCCAACGAGCGCGACGCCGACCGCCAGCCACCACGGCCAGCCGAGGCTGATCGCCGCCACGCTGCTGGTGCCGAATATCGCGACAAGGTAACCAGCGAGGCCGGCCACGGTCATCTGGGCCAGCGACACCATGCCGCCGTAGCCACCGAGAAAGGTCAGCGACAGCGCGATCAGTCCGAGCGCGAGTGATTGCGCGCCGATCTGATAGGTAAAGAACGGCGACGCGACAAAGGGGAAGAGCAGCACGGCGAGCAGCACGATCACGTGGCGCAGGCGAATCGTCGCGGCAAATCGCGTGAGCCGCGGCCCGGGCGCGTCGACCCCGGCCTCTCGCGCTCCGACCTGCTCGCGACGTGCGCGCCCCTGCACAGGCGCCGCCGGACGCGTCGCCGCACTCGCCGCCGAGTTCATCGCCCTGCGCCATTGGGACGCGCTCATGGAGCCCCCACGCTTGCGGCTGACGCCGCCGCGCTGCCCCCCGAGGGGGCTGAGCCCGGCTGGGGGCGGCCCGGCGCCGGGCTCACGCAGCCCCCACGCTTTGCGGCTGACGCCACGGCGCTGCCCCCCGAGGGGGCTGAGCCCGGCTGGGGGCGGCCCCGCGCCGGGCTCATGCGGCCTTTCCCATGAGCCCGCGCGGACGGAAGGCGAGCACCACCACCATGATCACGAAGGTGAAGACGACGCTGTAGGTCGGCGCGTACGCGAGGCCGAACTGCTCGGCCAGGCCGATCAACAAGGCGCCGATCGAGGCGCCGACGACGCTGCCCATGCCGCCGACGATGACGACGACGAGTGAGGCGAGCAGGTAGCGCGTGTCTTCACCCGGCGAGATTGAGAGTGCCGAGCCGCCGACCACGCCGGCCAGGCCGGCCAGTCCGGCGCCGATCGCGAAGGTCACCGCGAAGACGAGCTGCACGTTGACGCCCGAGGCAGCCAGCATGCCGCGATCGTCGACGCCGGCGCGGATCATCATGCCGACGCGCGTCTTGGCGAGAAAGGTCCACAGGCCGATGCCGATGACGATCGCGGCGAACAGCACCGCGATGCGGTAGGTCGGAAACTTTTCGACCACCGGCAGTACCGTCGAGCCGTAGATCAGCGCCGGCGGATCGAAGGTGTAGATGTCGCCGCCGAAGATCCAGAGCATCAGGTCGGCGAAGACGATCGAGAGTCCTATCGTCACCAGCGTTTGGCGCAGATCCTGGCCCTCCATGTGGCGAAAGATCAGCACTTGCATGAGCAGGCCGACGACGGCCGCCGAGAAGAAGCCCGCCGCCACCGCAAGCAGCCACGAGCCGGTGCTGTCGCCCACGACCCACCCGACGTAGGCGCCCAGCAGGTAGAGCGAGCCGTGCGCGAGGTTGACGTTGCGCATCAGCCCGAACACGAGCGTGAAGCCGCTCGCGACCAAGAAGTACAGCGAGGCCAGCGTCAGCCCGTTGAGCAGCGTCTTGAAGTAGAGCGGCGCGTTGTCGGCGATCGCCCAGACCGAGAAGACGACGATCGGGCCTGCGAACAGCAGCCAGAGCGCGATCTTCCTTCTATCCCTCACGCCGCGTGCTCCCAGCGCCGCTGCGCAGCGATCTCCGGCGCCTTCGCGAAGACACCGTCCTTCATCACGGCCAGGATGCGCTTCGGGTCGCGCAGGATCGACAGGTTGGCGAGCGGGTCGCCGTCAACGAGCAGCAAGTCGGCGAGATAACCGTCCTTCACCGCACCGAGTTCGTCCGGCTTCATCATGATCTGGCCACCGTACAGCGTCGCCGAGCGGATCGCTTCCATCGGCGTGAAGCCGAGATACCTGACGAAGAATTCGAGGTCGCGCGCATTCTGGCAATGCGGCGTGAACGCGAAACCATAGTCGCCGCCCGGCAGCACGCGAATGCCGCGCTTGTGCATCTTCGACAGCGACTGCAGCGCGGCGTCCCACTCGATCTGGTAGCCCATTTCGGTGGCGATCGCGTTCGTGATGCCGTAGGCCTCGGCCTCGTGCAGCATCGCGTACAGGATGGCGATGCCGGGGGCGACGAAGACGCGGTCTTTCGCCGCTTCGAGCATGTCGAGCGCCTCCTCGTCGACGAAGCTCGCGTGGTAGATCAGGTCGATGCCGTGCCGCAGCGCCTGCTTCACGCTTTCCGACGAGCGCGCGTGCGCGATGCCGCGCTTGCCGCGCATCTTCACTTCCTTCATCGCGGCGGCGACTTCCTCGTCGAGCATCCAGCTCGTCTCGGCCGGCGAGTCCGGCGTGAAGTTGTCGCCCGACAGGTTCAGCTTGATCGAGTCGACGCCGTACTTCAGGAACAGGCGCACCGCCTTGCGCATCTCGTCGGCACCGCTGACGTTGACGCCGAAGCTGAACTCGGGGAAGGGCAGGTGCGGCAGCGTCTCGTCGCCCAACGCCCCGAGCACGGTGATCTCCTGGCTCGCGGCGAGGTAGCGCGGGCCGGGAATCTGGCCGGCGTTGATCGCGTTGCGGATCACGACGTCGAGCCTCGGCTTCGCGCAGGCCGCGCCGACGCACGAGGTGAAGCCGGCCTGGAGGTAGCGCTTCGCGACCTTCGCGCACCACAGCACGTGCTCCTCGAGCGGCATCGTCTGGATGGCCGAGAGCGTCGCGGCATCGTTCCACGAGAAGTGCGTGTGGGCCTCGCACATGCCTGGCATCAGGGTCGCTCCGGCGCCGTCGATCACGGTCGCGTTGCCCGGCGCGATCGGCGCTGTGCTGCGCCCGACCTGGCGGATCCGCTTGCCCTGCACGAGCACGCTGCCGGTGTACGGGTTCTGGCCCGTGCCGTCGAGGATGCGGACGTTGGTGAAAACGGTGTCGGTCATGGTTGGCTTCCGGTCAGGCGGCCCAGCGAGTGGCGTGCGACTGGCGCATTGGCGGCGCCCGGTGAAACTCCCCATCCTTCATCACCGCCAGGATGCGCGCCTTGTCCTGCAGCACGGTGATGTCGGCGAGCGGGTCGCCGTCGATCAGCAGGATGTCGGCCAGATACCCTTCGCGGATGTAGCCCAGCACCTTGCCCATCCGCATCATCGGGCCGCCCCAGGCGGTGGCCGACAGCAGCGCCTCCATCGTGCTCATCCCGACGTAGTTGACGAAGTACTCGAGGTCCTTCGCGTTGGTGCCGTGCGGCGTCCAGGCGAAGCCGTAGTCGCCGCCGGGCAGGATGCGAATGCCGCGGCGTCGCATGGCGCGCATGCTTTCGATGGCCGCGGCAAGTTCGCGGTGATACCCCATCTTCTCGGTGACCTCTTTCGTCAGGCCCCATTCACTGGCGTTGTGGCAGGTGTTGATGAGCCAGGCCAGGCCCGGCGCAATGAAGTGCTCCGTCTTGCGCGCTTCCAGCAGATCGAGCGCCTCGTTGTCGGTGAAGCTCGCGTGATAGATCACCTCGATACCATGTTTGACGCACTGCTTGATCGCCCAGGTGGAGCGGGCGTGCGCGGCGACGCGCTTGCCCCACGCCTTCGATTCTTCCACGCAGACGCGCACCTCGTCCTCGGTAAACTGACTCATCTCGCTGGACATGCCGGTGATCGATTCGCCGGACAGGTTGATCTTGACTGAATCGACGCCGTACTTCGCGAACATGCGCACGCAGCGGCGCATCTCCTCGGCGCCGCTGACCACCGCGCCGAACGCGAACTCGGGCTGCGGCAGGTGCGGCTGGGTGGTGTCGCCCAGACCGCCGGGAACGGTGATTTCCTGGCTCGCGGCGAGGTAGCGCGGGCCGATGATCGTGCCGTCGTTGATCGCATTGCGGATCACCACGTCCAGCCGCGGCTTGGCGGCGGCGGCGCCGACACAGCTCGTCCAGCCCATGTCGAGGTAGCGCTGCGCGACCTCGGCACACCACAGGATGTGCTCCTCCGGTGGCATGCGCTGGATCGCATCGAGACTTGGTTGATCGTTCCACGAGAAGTGCGTGTGGGCCTCGACCATGCCCGGCATCAGGAACGCGCCGGCGCCGTCGACCACCTGCGCGCCGACCACCGAAGCCGAGCGCGCGCCGTAGCCCGTCCTGGTGACCCGGGCGATGCGGTTGCCCTGCACGAGCACATCACCGGTGAACGGCGCGTCGCCACCGCCATCGAAGACCCGGACGTTGGTGAATTGGACATCGGCCATGATCATCTAGCTCCTGGCATGGGCAGCGAGAAACTCGCGCAGTTCGCGTTGGCATTCCGCGGGTCGCTCGATCGGGGTCCAGTGGCCGCACCGCGACAGCACCACGACTCTCGATGCGCGCGCTGCGCGCAGGCGATCGGCCATCGCACGGACCGACTGCGGCGGTGCCACTGCATCTTCATCGCCCGTCACCAGCAGCACGGGCGCCTCGATCCGTTCCACCGCCGCCGGCTGGGCGCCGGCAAGCGCCTCGCAACTGCGGGCATAACTGTCGCCGCTCTGCCGCATCAGGCTCTCGCGCACGTACGCGCAGGCCACCGGCAGCCGCTCACGCGTGTCGGTCGAGAGCGCCGCATTCAGCAGCGCCTCGATGATCTCCTGCATCGCCGCGGCCCCTTCGCGCGCTTTCGCGGCGCGCGCGATCATCGCGGCGCGCGCTGCTTCGGTCGGCGCGATCAACGGGCCGAACAGGACGACGCTCGCGACGAGAGGGGGGTGCGCCGCCGCCAGATGCTGAACGACGATCGTGCCCATCGAGTGCCCGATCCAGTGCGCGCGCACCACGTCGAGCCGTTCGCAGACCTTCAGTGCCGCGTCGACGTAGCGCTCGATCGACAGCGGTCCTTCGGCGGCCTGCGAGCGGCCGCTGCCCGGCAGGTCGAAGCGGATGACGCGGTGCCGTACCAGCGCGGGCATCAACGGCGTGAAGCTGTTCGAGCTGCCGTCCAGACCGTGGACGCAGACGATCGCCGGCCCGTCGCCTTCGTCCTCTACTGCGATGCGGTCGATCAGCCGGAACGCCATCGCCTACTCGACCCGGTTCTCGATGAAACCCAGTCCGTCGATCTCGATGCGAACGGCGTCTCCGGCCCGGAGCCATTGCGGCGGGTTCATCCCCATCCCCACGCCGGCCGGCGTGCCGGTGGCGATCACGTCGCCGGGGTAGAGCGTGATGCCGCGCGAGCATGTTTCGAGCAGCGTCGGGATATCGTGGATCAGGTCCTTCGTATGGCCATCCTGCCGAAGCGCGCCGTTGACCCAGCCGCGCACGCGTGTGGCACGGCCGTCAAGTTCATCCGCCGTGACGATCCAGGGCCCCATCGGGCAGAACGTGTCGAAGCTCTTGCCCAGGTCCCATTGCTGGTGGCGCATCTGCACATCGCGCGCGGTCACATCATTGACGAGGGTATAGCCGCACACGTGCTCCATCGCTCGCGAGCGCGGAATGTCGCGTCCGCCGCGGCCGATCACGACGGCAAGTTCGGATTCGTAGTCGATCTGCACCGACGCTTTCGGATCAGGCAGCCGAATCGCATCGAACGGGCCGACCACGCACTCGGGCAGTTTGCTGAACACGATCGGCCAGGGGTCCTCCGCCGGCATCGTTTCGCGGAACACCGTGCCGGCGAGCTCGCTGGCGTGTGCGTGGTAGTTACGGCCGACGCAGAAGAGGCTGCGCCGCGGGCGCGGCAATGGCGAGCGCAAGGTGATCACCTCGAACGGCAGCCGAGCGCCGGATGGTGATGGCAACGGTTCGCCGCGTGCCAGTGCCTCGATGAGCGTCAGGACACCGCGTGACGGGTCAGCCGCAGCGAGCGGCGTGGCCTCACGCCCGTCGGGCGAGATGATGCCCACGTGCTCGCGTCCGCCCCACTGCCAGCTGGCCATGCGCATCGATGCCATCTCCGTGATGTCTCGAGGTTCATCCTGGGTGCTGCCGCGCCGCCTCGAGATCGGTCGTCATACCCGGAGCGATTGCCACGATTCGGGTGTTTGAGACTTGCGTCTCAATTCGGGATGCGTGCATCATACGTGCCGATATCAGACCTTCACAAGCGAGCCCACCCCCTGCGGGACTCCGGACAAACCCCATGGCGCGCCTGAAGCACAAGCTTACCGAACCGCCCGTGCCGCCCGCCCGCGGCGTGAAGGCCGCGACGTTTCGCGTGCTGCTCGACACCGCAATGGCGATCATCCATCAGAGCGGGCACATCCCGTCGGTTGCCGAGGTTGCGGTGCGGTCCAAGGTCTCGCGCGCCACTGCCTACCGCTACTTCGCGAGCCGCAGCGCGCTCGTCACCGCGGTGATCGACAGCTCGCTCGGTCCGGTGCGCACACTCGCCTCGGACAACCCGAGCGGCCGCGAGCGTGTGCACGAACTGTTCGTGCAGACCTTCCCGCGGTTCAAGGAGTTCGAACCCCAGCTGCGCGCCGCCGCACAGCTCTCGCTCGAGCAATGGGCGTTGGAGCGTGCCGGGCTGCTGGAGGAGGAACCGTACCGCCGCGGCCACCGTGTGCGCATCCTGCAGCACGCGATCGAACCGCTCGCGCCGCTGATGACGCCTGCGACGCGCAACCGCCTGCACCACGCACTGTCGGTGGTCTATGGCATTGAGCCCTATGTCATCCTGAAAGATATCTGGAGCCTGCCGGACCGCGAGGTCGAGCGTGTCGCGCTGTGGATGGCCGATGCGTTGATCGACGCCGCGCTGCGGCGCCCCGGTCCGACGACGGCGCCGCGCCGCCCGAGGCACAACGCTGCCGCGCCCCCGGCGACGAGTCGCACGCCGCCATCCCGCGCCCGCTGAGCATCCCGCCCCCGCCGCGTTCACGTTCATCATTCTCGACACGCCATGCCGCGACAGTCTCCTGCCTGGTTCGACGCGCAATACAACAACCGAGCCCGGATCCCGGAGCACCTCGCGATACTGCAGCAGTGGCTCGACGCCTCGGCGCGGGCGCGCGAACTTCACCCCGAGATGCTCGAAGCGAGCTACGGCGACGATCCCCGCGAGCGACTGGACGTGTTTCCCGCCACCCGCGCAGATTCGCCGGTGCTGGTCTACCTGCACGGCGGCTATTGGCGGGCGCTGGACAAGCGCGATCAGAGCTTCGTCGCGCCGCCATTCGTAGACGCTGGTGCCATGGTGGTCCTGCCGGACTATTCGTTGTGTCCGGCGGTCAGCATCGAGCGCATCGTGTTGCAGACGGTGCAGGCGCTGGTCTGGGTGTACCGACATGCAGCGGACTACGGCGGCGACCCGCGGCGAATCGTCGTCGCCGGCCATTCCGCAGGCGGCCACCTGTCGACCATGTTGCTCGCCTGCGACTGGCAGGCGGTGGCGCCTGAGCTGCCTGGCAACCTGGTGAAGTCGGCCCTTTCGATTTCGGGCATCTACGACCTCGAACCGCTGCGCCACGCGCCTTTTCTGGCGCAGGACATACGCCTCACGGCGGCATCGGCCCGGATGTTGAGCCCGGCCGCGATGCCGGCCCCGCGCGGCCACCTGGTGACGATCGTCGGTGGGCACGAGAGCGCGGAATTCCACCGTCAGGCCGCGCTGATCAGGACGGCGTGGGGCGCGCGCGCAGTGACCGCCGGAACGCCGGTACCGGGTCGCAACCACATGGATGTGCTGAATACGCTGTCCGAGCCGCAATCTCGAACGCACGCCTGGGGGCTCCGGCTGCTGGGGCTCGATGTCGAGGGCGCAGCAGCTCCCCGGTCTGCGCCTTCAATCGCCTGAGGCCGGACATCGACCGCCCCAACCATGGGGATGCCGCCCCGCAGCCCTTCACGAGCGGCAGGTCATGACCGGGTCCCGTCGACCAGCTGAAGCAGTCTGGTCACAGTTCGGCGACGAAAGGCTGCCGCCCAATCAAAGGAGTCGGATGCCGTTTCCCTCTTCTTGATTGCTTGGTGGCCTGGGGCTCACTCGAAAGATGGCTTGAAGCTCCCGAGAAAACTCAGGTTCAGCGAGCTCGACTTGCGGACTTACTGACCGAGTTACTCCACCTCGGATGGCCTCCCGGCCTGGACGCAGGCTGCTCGTTGAGTGTCGACGAGGCGGGCGAGGTGGACTGTTGGCGCTCCTGGCGCCGCCTAGGACGCGCCCGTCGTGTTCAGCGCAGCCTCGGCCCTGGCAAGGCGGGCCACCACGACCTCGAACCGCTGCGCCACGCGCCTTTTCTGGCGCAGGACATACGCCTCACGGCGGCATCGGCCCGGATGTTGAGCCCGGCCGCGATGCCGGC
>JBDSEG010000110.1:0-11645 GCA_039920165.1 Burkholderiaceae bacterium | reverse complement strand
TATCGGCGGCGCGCGCCATCGCATAGGTCGCCTCGTCCTTGTCGGGCACCTGGTGCAGCTCGAACGGCTGGCCGGTCTTTTCGGCGATGAAGTCGAGCGAGCGCCGGATCGCGCTCAGCATGCCGAGGGCCAGGATGTCGACCTTCATCAGGCCGAGCGACTCGAGGTCGTCCTTGTCCCACTGGATGACGCTGCGGTCGGCCATGCTGGCGTTCTCGACCGGCACCAGTTGCGCCATGTTCTCGCGCGCGATGACAAAGCCGCCGGGGTGCTGGCTCAGGTGGCGCGGAAAGCCGATGAGCTGCGCGGTGAGTTCCATCCACAGCTTCGTCACCGGCGCGTCGGGATCGATGCCGTTCTCGCGCAGCCGCTCGGCGGCGATCGAACTGCCGTCGAACCAGTGCTGGCTCTTGGCGACGAGCGCGATCAGGCCGAGGTCCATGCCGAGCGCGCGGCCTACATCGCGCACCGCGCTGCGCGGCCGGTAGCTGATGACGACGGCAGCGAGCGCGGCGCGGTGCCGGCCGTATTTCTTGTAGATGTACTGGATCACCTCCTCGCGCCGCTGGTGCTCGAAGTCGATGTCGATATCGGGCGGCTCGTTGCGTTCGACGCTGATGAAGCGCTCGAACAGCAGGGTCGATCGGTCGGGGTCGATCGCAGTCACTTCCAGGCAGTAGCAGACCGCCGAATTGGCCGCGCTGCCGCGCCCCTGGCAGAGGATCTTCTGCGCGCGTGCCCACTGCACGATGTCGGCGACGGTGAGGAAATAGCGCTCGTAGTCGAGCTGCGCGATCAGCGCCAGTTCGTGTTCGAGTTGTGAGCGCACCTTGGCCGGCACGCCGTTCGGGTAGCGGCGCAACGCGCCGGCTTCGGTCAGTGCGCGCAGATGGCTCTTCGGCGTTTCGCCTGGCGGCACGATCTCCTGCGGATATTCGTATTTCAGCTCGTCGAGCGAGAAGCGGCATTGCCCGGCGAGCTCGAGCGTCGCCTCGGTCCACTCGCGCGGGTACAGAGCCGCCAGCCGCGTGCGCGAGCGCAGGTGCGCCTCGGCATTGGGCGCGAGCGCATGGCCGCACTGCGCGATCGGGCACGCCAGGCGGATCGCGGCGAGGGTGTCCTGCAGCGGCTTGCGAGAGCGCAGATGCATCAGCACATCGCCGGCCGCGACGATGCGCAAGCCGGCCAGTTGCGCCACCTTGGTCACGCGCTCGATGCGCTCGTCGTCGCCGGCGCGGTGCAGCAGTTCGATCGCGATCGAGGCGCGCTCCTGGAACCAGGTCTTGAGCCACAGCGCCTGCGCGAACAGCGATTCGAACGACTGCCCCGGCGCGGGGATCAGCAGCGCCAGGCAGTCGGGCAGCCCGGCCAGCGTGGGCGCGTGCGGCACCTTGCCTTCGACGTCGCCGGGGTGCGCGAGATAGCGGCCCTTCTCGGCGCGCCGGCGCGCCACCGTGATCCATTGCGAGAGGTTGCCGTAACCGCGCCGCGACCGCGCCAAGAGCACGAGCCGCGCATGCGGCGCGCCGCCGGGCAGCGTCAGCCGCATCTCGGCACCGATGACTAGGTGCAGGCCGCAGCGCTTGGCTTCGGCGTGCGCGCGCACCACGCCCGACAGCGTCGCTTCGTCGGTGATGGCGATGGCCGCATAACCGAGGCGCGCCGCACGCGCGACCAGTTCCTCGGGGTGCGAGGCGCCGGTCAGAAAAGTGAAATTGCTGCGGCAGTGCAGCTCGGCGTAGGCGATCGCGGGCCCGGCGCCGAGTGAGACGGTGGACGAAGTGGCGGACGACATGGCCGGTTCATGATACTGTGTTTATATCCAGTATTACGACACTGGCCTGGGCCATCATCGGCGGTATGCCCGATCTCGAACTCGCCTGTGTCCACGTCGACGCCTCGCTGCTTGTCATCGACAAGCCGAGCGGCCTGCTCGCCGTGCCGGGACGCGGCGCGGCGCTCGCCGATTGCGTCGCCGCGCGCGCCCGAGCGCTGTATCCCGACGCCCTCGTCGTGCACCGTCTGGACATGGCGACTTCGGGTCTGATGCTGCTCGCACGCGGCGCCGCGGTGCAGCGCGCGCTGAGCATCCAGTTTGCCCAGCGCACCGTCGGCAAGACCTATATTGCCCTCGTCGCCGGACGCCCGGCGCAGGATGAGGGCGAAATCGATCTGCCGCTAGTCGCCGACTGGCCCGAACGGCCGAAGCAGATGGTCGATGCGGTGCACGGCAAGCCGTCGCTGACGCGCTATCGCGTCCTCGACCACGACCCGGCGCGCAATGTCGCGCGGCTCGAACTGACGCCGGTCTCCGGACGCTCGCACCAGCTGCGCGTGCACCTGCTCGCGATCGGTCACCCGATCCTCGGCGATGCGCTGTATTCGCCGACCGACGTGCAAGCCCTCGCCCCGCGGCTGCAGCTGCACGCGGCGCGGCTTCGCTTCGCCCACCCGGTCACCGGCGCCGCCCTGGTGTTCGAATCCGAGGTGCCGTTCTAGGAACTGCCGCTGGCCCGCGCCTCGTCCTTGCCGCGCCGGCGTGCGGCCTTGGTGCGGGCCTTCCAGACGGCGAGCTGGGCGCGCCGCTCCTGCGGGCCGGCCGTATCGCGCCGGCTCTCGCGCAGCATCTTCTGGTAGTTGCGCACGCGGTCCGGGTCGACTCCCGCGCGCACCGCGCAGCCCGGTTCATCGACATGCCCGCAATTGCGAAAGCGGCAGCGCGTGGCGAGCGCGCCGATATCGGCGAAGCTCGCGCCCAGCGTGGCCGCATCGACATCGGGCCGCAGCGTGCGCAGGCCGGGCGTATCGATCACGCAAGCGCCACCGGGCAGGCGGTGCAGCGAGCGCGAGGTGGTGGTGTGCTTGCCGCGGCTGTCGTGCTCGCGCACCGCGCCGGTATCCTGGACCGCTGCACCGAGCAAGGTATTGGTCAGGGTCGACTTGCCGGCGCCCGACGAGCCCAGCATGACGAGCGTGCGGCCGGGCCGCAGATGGTGCGCGAGCGCATCCACGCTCGCCGGAACGGTGCCGTCCAGCGCCAGCACCTCGACCTGCGGGCCGACCCGGCGCTGCACTTCGTCGATTCGATGCGCGAGCAGGTCGGGCTGCGCAGCGGCGATATCGGCCTTGCTCAGCACCACCACCGGCTGGACGCCGCTGCCGTGCACCAGCGCAAGATAGCGCTCGAGACGGCGCAGATTGAAGTCGTCGTCCAGGCCCATCACGAGCAAGGCCGTATCGACATTGCTGACCACCGGATGGCGCTTTCCGTCGGCATCGCGCCGGGCAATGTGCGACTGCGGCGGCACCCGCGCGCGGACCCAGCACTGGCCGTGGTCGTCGGGCGAAACGAGCAGCCAGTCGCCGACCGCGAGTTCGCCCGCGCGGGCGAGCGCGGGCAGGATGCGGGCGCTCTTTTCCAGACCTTCGTCGGGCGCACCGTCATCGATGCGGACTGTTTCGCGGTGGACTTCAAGGAGTCGCGCGAGAAACGGCCGGGCTATATCGGAGTCATCGCAAAGCAAAGCGGCCTCTCGCGCCAATGGCGGCGTTAGGCCGAGCGAGCGCAAGCGCTCGAAGGGAATCTCGAACATGGATATCGAACCTCGGTTCCGGACAGCGCATGGGGCGCCGATCGACCGCGGCGCGCTGGACGCGGCGCGCGGTCGGCATTCGAAACGTCGGTCGCGTGCCGGGCGGCACGCACATGCAGGGAATCAGCGAAGCGGCGTGGGGATCCGCACTCAGTCAGCGAGCGACGCGAGGGGTGTGTTGGGGCTTTTCATAGGGCACCTCCGGCTTCGTGACGACATTGGGCGAGCGCCGGAATAGCAACACCGGCTCGCGGAGCGCGAGTTTTGCACGCCACCCGCGCGCAGGTCAACGCGCGAGCGCACGTGCTTGAATTTGCGGGCGCCGTCCCAACACTGTTTGCAGGGCGAAGCGCCGCCCCTATCATTCGCGACATGCCCATTGCTTGCACAAAGGAAACACGTATGAAAAGCCTGATCATCGCCCTCACCCTGGCGGTCGCCGGTGCGGGACTGGCGCCCACCGATGCCGATGCCAAGCGGCTCGGCGGAGGCGGCTCGTCTGGCATGCAGCGCAGCACGCCGTCGCGAACCGCGCCGGACAGCGTGCCGGGCAAGGCCGCTGCGGCCCCGGCCGCCGCAGCCGCACCGGCCGCCGCCGCAGCGCCCAAGCGCTCGTGGATGGGACCGATCGCCGGCCTCGCCGCCGGCCTGGGCATCGCCGCTCTGATGAGCCACCTGGGCATGGGCGAGGCCTTCGGCAACATCATCATGATGGTCCTGCTGGCGGTGGCCGCGATGTTCTTGATCCGCTTCCTGATGCGCCGCTTCGGGCCGCAGCCGCCCAAGCTGGCGACGCCGAACGGCATGCAGTTCGAAGGTACGGGCGCCGTTCCCGCGACACCCCCAGCCCGTCCGGTCTTTCCCGACTACCGTCCGGGCGCGACCGGTGCCGCAGGCGCTGCCGCACTGGCGCCTGCCGCGATCGAACAAGTGGCGACACCGGCAGCGGTCGTGCCCGCACGCGGCCTGCCCGCCGGCTTCGACGCCGAAGGCTTCGAGCGCATCGCCAAGATGATCTTCATCCGCCTGCAAGCGGCCAACGATGCCGGTGACCTGAACGATCTGCGCACCTTCACGACGCCAGAGATGTTCGCCGCCGCCCGGCTCGACCTGCAGGAGCGCGGCGGCAAGTCGCAGCGCACCGATGTGGTCAAGGTCGACGCGCAAGTGCTCGACCTCGAAGACGATGGCCAGCGCCAGGTCGTCAGCGTGCGCTTTCACGGCCTCATCCGCGAAGAGCTCGACGGCGTGGCGAACCCGTTCGACGAGATCTGGCATCTCGTCAAGCCGAACGACGGCAGTCGCGAGTGGGCGATCGCCGGCATTCAGCAGACTGTTTGATTCCTGCGCCTCGATCGACTCTCGAGGGGCTGCGGCCCCTCGTTCTTTTGGGATTCGAGATGACGCATCGTTGCACTCGGCGGTGGCTCGCCGGATTCGCGCTCGCGGCGGGCCTGCTAGAGGGCTGCGCCCAGCCTAGCGTTCAGGGGCCGACGCCGGCAGACACGGCTGTCGTTCAACCGAATCCGAACCTCGTCGTGCGGGGCATTCCGCCAATCCCGCTCAGCGTGGTTCGCGAGGTCGAACGCTATACCGACTTCCGCGGCCACGGCTTCGTCGACTGGCATCCGATCCGGCGCGAAATGCTGGTCACGCACCGGAAGGCGGGTGCGAATACGGCGCAGCTTTTCCGGATCGCCTCGCCGATGGCTGCGCCCGAGCAGCTCACCGATTTTTCCGATCCGGTCTACAACGCCAGCTACGAGCCGCAGGACGGCCGCTACCTCGTCTTCGCGCGGGGCAGCGGAGGCAACGAGGCGACCCAGCTGTACCGGCTCGACATGGCGGACCGTCGCGTGACCCCGCTCACCGATCCGGGCCAGCGCCACGACATGCAGGGCTGGCTGCACGGCGCGAGCGGCTTGCTCGTGCTGTCGACACCGCTCGACAAGACCGCGCCGGGGGGCAGCCGCTCCGAACTCTCGCTCAGCGTGACCCTCGTCGATCCCGAGCGTCCCGAAGCGCGGCGCCGGGTCGCCGAGTTGCCGGGGGTTGGTTGGGGCGTGTCCGAGGTGGCCTGGGACGACAGTCAGGCGACGTTGATGCGCTACATCTCCGCGACCGAATCGGAAGTCTGGCTGCTCGATCTCGCCAACGGCAGCAAGATCCGGCTCCTGCCTTCGCAGGGCGCTGCACCGGCGAGCCACGAACCGGCGGCGTGGGCACGCGATGGTTCCGGCTTCTATGTCATCAGCGACCGCGCCGGAGAATTTCGCGAACTGATGTTCTACCGCCTCGCCGACCGCAGCCTCACCTCGCTCACGCGTGATGTGCACTGGGATGTCGAAGGCAGTGCGAACTCGGCCGATGGCGCGCTGGTCGCGGCGCGGATCAATGTCGATGGCCGGTCCGAACTGCACGTCTTCGACGCTTCAACGCGGCGCGAGCAGCCGCTGCGCGGTCTGCCGGCCGGCAGCGTGCGTGCGTCCGAGTTCCACCGCCGCCTGCCCGACCTGGCTTTCAGCGTGAGCGGCAGCCGCGGGCCGACCCAGGTCCACAGCATCGACCCGCGGAGCAGCCGCATCGAGACCTGGACCCAGCCGTATGCGCCGCCCGGGGTCGACATGACGGCCTTTCGAGACCAGCAGATCGTGCGTTGGAAGAGCTTCGACAGGCGCGAGATCTCGGGGCTGTTGTCGCTGCCGCCAGCGCGCTTCACGGGCAAGCGGCCGGTGCTGATATCGATCCACGGCGGCCCCGAAGGCCAGGCGACGATCGGTTTTCTCGGCCGCTACAACCACTTCATCGAGGAGCTGGGAATCGCGGTCATCCAGCCCAACGTGCGCGGTTCGTCGGGCTACGGCAAGACCTTTCTCGGCCTGGACAACGGCTTCAAGCGCGAGGATTCGGTCAAGGATATCGGCGCCCTGCTCGACTGGATCGCGACCCAGCCCGGACTCGACCCCTCGCGCATCGTCGTCACCGGTGGCAGCTACGGCGGCTATATGAGCCTGGCGGTCGCGACCCATTACGCGCCGCGCATCGCCGGGTCGATCGACGTGGTCGGCATCTCGAACTTCGTCTCGTTCCTGCGCAATACCGAGAGCTACCGGCGCGACCTGCGGCGGGTCGAATACGGCGACGAACGCGATCCGGCGATGCTCGAATTCCTGCAGCGCATCTCGCCGCTGACGCACGCCGCGAAAATCCGCAAGCCGCTGTTCGTGGTCCAGGGCCGCAACGATCCGCGCGTGCCGTATACCGAAGCCGAGCAGATCGTCGCGCAGGTGCGCGCCAACGGAACGCCGGTGTGGTACCTGCGCGCCGAGAACGAAGGCCACGGCTTCGCGCGCAAGGAGAACGCCGACTTCGAGTTCTACGCGACCGTGCTCTTCCTGCGCGAGACGCTGCTGAAATGAATGCGGCTCAGACCGGTCCCTGGAAGCCGCTGGCACGGTAGGTCAGCACCAGCGTATCGCGGTGCGCACCTGCGGCCTCGGGCTGGATCGGCGTGCTTTCGTGCACCACTCGCGCATCGTCGAGCAGCAGCGTGGTCCACGGTTCGGTCATCGTGAAGCGCAATCCGTTCGGCCCGTCGGACTCGAAGACGCGCGTCTCGCCGCCCTTCACCGCCATCCGCGCGACCAGTAGCACTGCGACAAGGTCGACGCCGTCGCGGTGCGCCCCTTCGGGCGTGGGCCGTCCGATGCCGCCTTCGGTATCGATGCGGAACTGGTGCGCTTCGACGAACCACGGCTGCGCGCCGCGCAGTTGCGAGGCGGCGCGGCCCAGTGCAGCCAGCAGGCGTGCCCACCCCGGCGTAGCGACGATCGCCTCCTGCATCGGCTTGAACCAGCGTTCGATTCCGCCGTGCAGTGCGTTGTATTCCACCGGCTGCCAGTGCGCGCGCGGCGGTGCGGCGGTCAGCTGGTCGGCATCGACGACGAAGCACGAATGGCGCCGGCGCCGGTAGTGCCCGCCATCGCGCAGATAGGCGTCGGCCGGCAGGTCGTCCCAGCTCGGCCGCCAGACTTCGAGTTCGCCGCGCGTGAGGGCGGCAAGTTCGCACAGGCCCTGCGGGGAGAGCACGGCATGGCCGATCGCGGCAAGCCGCGATGCCACCGCCTCGGGCGGAACGACGGGAGGGCCGAGGAAGGAACTCATGCCGCCATCATGCCCTTGCGTCGTGGCCCGCCCGTTTGCCTCTGAACGCATACGCGGCGTTACGTCGGACCACAAAACTTCACACCGCAACAAACACGCGTCACGCCGAACTGGAGCGTGGAAACCGGCTATGTGAACCTCGGCAAATTCCGTGGCTCGGCGGCCGACGTGAAGGCCGACGGCGTGCTCGTCGATGCGGTCGGCACCTTTCCGCTGGCGAGCAATTTATCGGCACTGGGTCGCGTCGGCGCCTTCAACGGCAAGCTCGACAGCAGCCTTGCTGGCAGCGAACGCGGGACCAACATCAAGGTCGGCGCCGGACTGCAGTACGACCTCAGCCAGCGCACCGCCGTGGGCGCCGAGTGGGAGCGCTATCGCTTCGATGCGCTTGGCAGCAAGTCGAATGTCGACCTCTATACGGTCGGCCTGCAGTACAAGTTCTGAGTTGCTGCGGCGCGCGCGTCAGGGCAGCCGGCTGCGCGCCAGCGCGGCGCCCTTGGCGAGCGCGTCGAGCTTGGCGAGCGCCACCTCTCGGCGCATCGGCGCCATGCCGCAGTTGGTGCAGGCGATGAGCTGGTCGGCTCGCACGAACTGAAGCGCGCAGCCGATCGTCTCGGCCACTTCTTCCGGGGTTTCGATCGCATCCGAAGCGACGTCGATCACCCCGACCATCACCTCCTTGCCTTCGAGCAGGCCGATCAGTTCGAGCGGCACGTGCGAGTGCGCGCATTCGAGCGAGACCTGGTCGATGCGGCTCTTCGCGAGCGCCGGAAAAACCTGCTCGTACTGGCGCCATTCGTCGCCGAGCGTCTGCTTCCAGTCGTCGTTGGGCTTGATGCCGTAGCCGTAGCAGATGTGCACCGCGGTCTTGCACGTCAGGCCCTGGGCCGCGCGTTCGAGTGCGGCGACGCCCCAGTCAACGGCGTCGCGCATGTAGACATTGAAGGCCGGTTCGTCGAATTGCACGATATCGACACCGTCGGCCTGCAACGCGCGCGCTTCCCGGTTCAGCAGCTCGGCAAAGGCGAAGGCGAGATCGCGCCGGCTGCCGTAGTGACGGTCGGCGACGGTATCCACGATGGTCATCGGGCCGGGCAAGGTGAACTTGAGACGGCGCTTCGTATGTGCGCGTGCGAGCTGCGCCTCCATCGCATGCACCCGCCCGCGCAGCGCAAGCGGGCCCACGATCTGCGGGACCATGGCGTCGTAGCGGTTGTCGCGGATGCCCATCTTCACCTTGTGCTCGAAATCGATGCCGTCGACCCCAGCGAGAAAGCCGTGCACGAAATGCTGTCGCGCCTGCTCGCCGTCGCCGACCGTCGTGAGCCCGGCGTCCTCCTGCGCCTTGATCCACAGGAGCGTCGCGTCGCCCTTGGCGGCTTCGAGCTCCGCCCCCTCGGCCTTCCACTGCGGCCACAGCTTGCCGGTCTCAGCCAACCAGGCGGGCTTGGGCAGGCTGCCGGCGATGGCGGTTTCGATCATTGGATGAGCTCCGGTTGAAACGTGTGGAGCGGATTTTGCGTCGGAACGTGCGATGCCGCGGCGCACCTGCGCATGGTGGTTTGGCCTCATAGTGGCGCGCCGCCTGCGCCACGCCATGACTTCGAGCGACCCCCCTTCGCCGCCCCGCCCTTTGCGCTCCGACGAGCGCTTGCCGGCGCTCGACATCCTGCGCGGTGTCGCGCTGCTCGGCATCTTCATCATGAATATGCCCAGCTTCAGCGCGTCGCTTTTCGCCGAGCATGCGACCGACGCCGTCACCATGCTGCGCGACATCGTGATCGCCGGCAAGTTCAACGCGATGTTCGCCTTCCTGTTCGGCATCGGCTTCGCGCTGCAGCTCGCGCGCCTGCAAGCTGCGCGGCCCGGGCGAGGCGCACGCATCTACCTGCGCCGGCTGCTGGTGCTGATGCTCCTCGGCCTCGCGCACGGCGCCGTCTTCTGGGCCGGCGACGTGCTGTTCGTCTATTCGATCCTCGGCCTGATGCTGCTGCTGTTGCGCCGCGTGCCCGACCGCATGCTGCTGGGGCTGGTTGTCGGCGGCGTGCTGTTTCCAGCGCTGGCGGTCTACCTGCGCGCCGGGTTGCTCTCGCTCGATACCGAGGGCCGGGCCATGTTCGAATACCAGGCGCTCGAGGCATCGAACAACCTCGCCTACGGCAGCGGCGCTTTCGCCGAGACGGCGCGCGAGAACAGCCGCATGCTGGCCTGGGCCTACTCCCGACCGCTCGGACTGTGGAGCATCGCGATGTTCTACGTGCAGATGGGAACGCCGCTCGCGCTCGGCTATGTCGTCGGGCGGCGCGGCTGGGTCGAGCGGCTCGGCGAACTCGTGCCGCAGATGCGCCTCGCACGTGCGCTCGCTGGCAGCGTCGGTGCGGCAGCGACCTTGATTTATGTCGGCATCGGCATCGATTCGCAGGAGCCGACCCTGCAAAGCGCGCTGCTCAACCTGCTGCAGACGGTCGGCCGACTTGGCTTGATGCTCTTTTATGCGCTGACGATCGCGATCGTCGTGCAATCTGTGCACTGGCGCGAACGCCTTGCGCCGCTCGCCGCGGCCGGGCGCATGCCGCTCACCAACTACTTGCTGCAGACGGCGATGGCGACCACGCTCTTCTACGGTTGGGGCTTCGGCTGGTGGGGCCGTGCCGATACGGCGGCGCAGATCGGCATTGCGCTCGCGCTGTTCTGCGCGGTTCAGATTCCGCTCAGCATCTTCTGGCTGTCGCGCTTCGAGCGCGGTCCGTTCGAGCAGCTCTGGCGCATCACGACGTACGGGCGCGGGGCGCTTCAGCCAGCACGCGAATCACCGCCGCACCATCCACGCTGACCACCTGTCCCGCGCGGATCTTGCAGGTCTTGCGCGATTCGGGCTGGCCGTCGACCCGCACGCGCCCTTCGCCGACCATCGCCTTCGCGGACCCGCCGCTCGCCGCGAGTCCGGTCGCTTTCAGCAAGGCATCGAGCGCGATGTGATCGCCGCGCAGAGCGAAGTCGGTCGGTGCCGGTGAGGTCATGCGGCGCCGAGCGCGAATTCCTGTGCCAGCAGCGCATACGAATGACGCCGCACGGCCGGCGAATGGGCCCAGGTGTTGACGACGATCTCGTCCAGTTCCAGGCGCGTCGCGAGCTCGCGGATCATCAGCGCGACTTCGGCGCCGGTGCCCACGATCGCCTTGCGGCGCATCGCTTCCACGGTCGGCAGGGCGACCGCATCGAAGCCCTGCTGCGCGATCACATCGGGCGACTGCAACGGGCCGAGCACGCCGCGCGCACGGTCCACGCGCCAGCGCTCGCGGCTCATCGCATGGTGACAGGCCACTTCGTGCGTGTCGGCCGCCAGCGCCCAGACGCAGATGGTTGCCTGCGGCGTGGGATGGCGCTCGCTCGGCCGGTACAACTGCCGGTACAGGTCGAGCGCCTGCTCGACGCCCTTCCCGTCGACGAAAAAATAGGCATACGCATACGGCAGGCCGAAATGCGCGGCGAGCTGCGCGCCGTAGTCGGAACTGCCGAGGATCCAGACCTCGGGCGCATGCGGGCCACGCGGCAAGGCCGCGATGCCGAGGTGCGAGGGCTGCGAGGTCCAGGCCTGCAGGTCGCGCACCTGCTCGGGAAAATCTTCCGCGCCCCCCGAGGCATGCGGATTCAGCGCACGTGCGGTGCGCATATCGCCGCCCGGCGCGCGGCCGACACCGAGGTCGATGCGGCCTGGCGCGAGCGCCTCCAGCACGCGGAACTGCTCAGCCACCTTGAGTGCGCTGTAGTGCGGCAGCATGACGCCGGCGCTGCCGATGCGGATGCGCTCGGTGCGCGCGGCGATCGCGGCCATCAGGATTTCGGGCGCGCTGCCGACGATGGTCGGTAGCGCATGGTGCTCGCTCA
>JBDSEG010000109.1:0-7213 GCA_039920165.1 Burkholderiaceae bacterium | reverse complement strand
CGCGCGCGCGGAAATCAGAGAGGGCGCTGGCGCCGGCGAGGTGGATCAGGTGCGGGGCGCTGGCGCTCATGAGCCCGTGATTTTAGAGGGCCGATGAGATAATCGACCCCTTGATACCCAGCCCTTCGAGCGCACAGCATTCCATGACGATCAGCATCAAAACCGCCGCCGACGTCGAGGGCATGCGTGTGGCCGGCCGGCTGGCCTCCGAAGTGCTGGACATGCTCACGCCGCACGTGAAGGCCGGTGTCTCGACCGAGCAGCTCGACAAGCTCGCGCACGACCACATCGTCACGGTCCAGCAGGCCACGCCGGCGCCACTCAACTATGCGCCGCCGGGCTATACGCCGTATCCCAAGTCGATATGCACCTCGATCAACCATCAGGTCTGCCACGGCATCCCGAACGACCGGCCGCTCAAGAACGGCGATATCGTCAATATCGACGTGACGGTCATCAAGGACGGCTGGCACGGCGATACGAGCCGCATGTTCATCGTCGGCAATGGCTCGATCGCCGCCAAGCGGCTGTGCCAGTTCACCTACGACGCGATGTGGAAGGGCATCGTCAAGGTGCGTCCGGGGATTCATCTGGGCGATATCGGGCACGCGATCCAGACCTTCGCCGAGAGCAACGGCTTCACGGTCGTGCGCGAGTTCTGCGGCCACGGCATCGGGTCCAAGTTTCACGAGGAGCCGCAGGTCCTGCACTACGGCCGCCCGGGAACGCTCGACATGCTGGTGCCCGGTATGATGTTCACGATCGAGCCGATGATCAACGCCGGGCGGCGCGAGATCCGCGAGACCGGTGACGGTTGGACCATCGTCACCAAGGACCGCTCGCTGTCGGCGCAGTGGGAGCACACCGTCCTCGTCACCGACTCCGGCTACGAAGTGATGACGCTGTCGGCCGGCAGCCCGGCGCCGCCGGCCTTCGTCGGCGGCTGAGTCTCGTCGGATGGCGGCCGTCCTCGAACCGACGCTCGCGCCGGCGCCCGATATCGCCGAACTGCGCAGCCGCTTTCGCGCCGGCAAGGCGGCCCTGCTCGACACCTTTCGGACCGCGCGCGCGAGTGCGCCGGCGGCGACGCGCCTCATCCATGCGATCACTCGCCATGTCGACCGCACGCTGCTCTCGCTGTGGCAGCAGGCGGGCATGCCGTCCGACGCCGCACTGATCGCGGTCGGCGGCTATGGCCGCGCCGAGCTCTACCCTCATTCGGATGTCGACGTGCTGGTCCTGCTGCCGCCGGCCGGCGTCGCGGTGGCACGGCCGGGACGGGCCTCGGCCAAGGCGGCGATCGAAGGCTTCATCAGCGCGTGCTGGGATATCGGCCTGGACATCGGGTCGAGCGTTCGCACCGTGGACGAATGCATCGCGCAGGCGCAAAGCGATGTGACGGTGCAGACCGCGCTGCTCGAATCGCGCTACCTGTGCGGATCGCGCCGCGTCTTCAACACCTTCCGGCTGGCGAATACGAATGCGATGGACGCGCGCGCGTTCTTGCGCGCGAAGACGCTGGAGATGACGCAGCGGCATCAGAAGTTCGAGGACACGCCGTATTCGCTCGAGCCCAACTGCAAGGAAAGCCCGGGCGGCCTGCGCGACCTGCAGGTCGTGATCTGGGTCGCACGCGCCGCGGGACTCGGCAAGAACTGGAGCGCGCTCGCCGCGAACGGTCTCATCACGCCGTTCGAGGTCAAGCAGCTGCAGCGAAACGAGGGCCTGCTGCGCCTGATCCGAGCCCGGCTGCACCTGATCGCGGGGCGGCGAGAGGACCGGCTGGTCTTCGACCTGCAGACCGCCGTGGCCGAGAGTTTCGGCTACCGCAGCACGCGGGCGCAGCGCGCATCGGAAGTGCTGATGAAGCGCTACTACTGGGCCGCCAAGGCGGTCACCCAGCTCAACCAGATCCTGATGCTCAATATCGAGGAGCGGGTGAACGGTTCGGGTGACGCGCCGATGCGCCCGATCAATGCCAAGTTTCTCGAGCGCGGCAGCATGCTCGAGGTCGTGAGCGACGACCTGTACCAGCGCGACCCGCACGCGATCCTCGAGACCTTTCTGGTCTTCCAGCAAAGCTTCGGCGTCAAGGGGCTTTCGGCGCGCACGCTGCGTGCGCTTTACAACGCCCGCGAGGTGATGGACGCCGCCTTCCGGCGCGACCCGGTGAACCGCGCCATCTTCATGCAGATCCTGCAGGCGCCGCAAGGCCAGACGCACGCCTTCCGGCTGATGAACCAGACCAGCGTGCTCGGGCGCTATCTGTGGGTGTTCCGGCGCATCGTCGGGCAGATGCAGCACGACCTGTTCCACGTCTATACGGTGGATCAGCACATCCTGATGGTGCTGCGCAACGTGCGACGTTTCTTCATTCCCGAGCATGCCCACGAGTACACGTTCTGCTCGCAGCTCGCGTCGAACTTCGACCGTCCGCATGTGCTGTATGTGGCGGCCCTGTTCCACGACGTGGCCAAGGGCCGCGGGGGCGATCACTCCGACCTCGGCGCAATTGAAGTGCGGCGCTTTTGCCGCGACCATCGCATGGCAGCCGAGGACTGCGCGCTGCTCGAATTTCTGGTGCGCGGCCACCTCACGATGTCGCGCATTGCACAGAAGGAAGATCTGTCGGACCCCGAGGTGATCGAGGCTTTTGCGCGCCTGGTCGGCACCGAGCGGCGGCTGACCGCGCTGTACCTGCTGACCGTGGCCGATATCCGCGGCACCAGCCCGAAGGTCTGGAATGCGTGGAAGGGCAAGCTGCTCGAAGACCTGTACCGGCTCACGCTGCGCGCCCTCGGCGGCGCGTCGCCGAACATGGACGCCGAGATCGAGGCACGCAAGGAAGAGGCACGCCACATGCTCAACCTGGTGCCGCTGCGGGCCGGCGTCGAGCGCGCGCTGTGGCAGACCCTCGAGCTGAGCTATTTCGCGCGCCACGACGCCGCCGACATCGCCTGGCACGCGCGCTCGCTGCACGACCGGGTGGTGTCGACCCAGCCGGTCGTGCGCGCCCGCGTCTCGTCGATCGGCGAGGGTTTGCAGGTGCTGGTGTACGCGCCCGACCGGGTCGACCTGTTCTCGCGCATCTGCGGCTATTTCGAGGGCGCCGGCTTCAACATCCTCGAAGCCCGCGTGCACACCACCCGCGCCGCCTATGCGCTCGATACCTTCCAGGTCATCAGCCCGCGCTTCGAGCCGCCGCGCGATCCGCGCGACGAACGACGCAGTGCGCCCAACTACCGCGACCTGATCTCGTTTGTCGAGACCCAGCTCGGCCTGGCGTTGCAATCGCAGGCCGAACTGCCCGAGCCCGGGCGCGGCCGCAGCTCGCGCCGCGTGCGCTCGTTCCCGGTCACGCCGCGCGTCACGCTGCGCCCCGACGAGCGCGCCCAGCGCTGGCTGCTCGCGGTCTCGGCCAGCGACCGCTCCGGCCTGCTCTATTCGATCGCCCGCGTGCTCGCGCGTCATCGCATCAACCTGCAGCTCGCCAAGATCACGACGCTGGGCGAGCGCGTCGAAGATACCTTCCTCGTCGACGGCCCGGCGCTGTCGCACTACCGCGAACAGCTGCAGATCGAGAGCGAACTGCTGGACGCGATCGCGGCCTGACCATGCCGCTGAGCGCGCTTGCAGCCACCGATGTGCTGGCCGATCTGGACCGCTTCGACACTGTCATCGATGCCCGCTCGGAAAGCGAATATGCGCAGGACCACCTGCCCGGCGCGGTCAACTGGCCGACGCTGACCGATTCGCAGCGCGCCCAGGTCGGCACCAAATACAAGCAGGTCTCGGCCTTCGACGCGAAGAAGCACGGCGCGGCGATGGCGGCACGCAATATCGCCGACCACCTCGACCGCGAGCTGGCCGACAAGGGCCGCGACTGGCAGCCGCTCATCTACTGCTGGCGCGGCGGCAAGCGCAGCGGATCGCTCGCACTGGTGCTCGACCAGATCGGTTTCAAGGTGTCGCTGCTCGAAGGCGGTTACCGAGAATTCAGGCGTGCGGTCGTCGACGCGCTCGACGAGTTGCCGCGCAGTTTCGACTACCGCGTCGTCTGCGGCACCACCGGCTCCGGCAAGAGCCGGCTGCTGCCGCTGCTGGCCGCGCGCGGCGCCCAGGTGCTCGACCTCGAACAGCTCGCCAACCACCGCGGCTCGGTGCTCGGCCTCGTTCCCGGCAGCCCGCAGCCGAGCCAGAAAGCCTTCGACACCCGGGTCTGGAATGCGCTGCGGCGCTTCGATGCAACGCAGCCGGTCTGGATCGAAAGCGAGAGCAAGAAGGTCGGCGACGTGCGCGTCCCGCAGGCGCTCATCGAGCGCATGCGCGCCAGTCCGTGCTTGCGGCTCGGCCTTTCGATCGAGGCGCGCGTCGGCCTGCTGATGCAGGACTACGCCTTCTTCGTCACCGACGTCGAGGCCTTCTGCGAACGCCTCGATGCGCTGCGCGTGCTGCGCGGCAACGAGGTCGTCGACGGCTGGCAGGAAGCGGCGCGTGCCGGGCGCACCGCCGAGGTGGTGCGCGATCTGCTCGAGCGCCACTACGACCCGGTCTACCTGCAGTCGATCGTGCGCAATTTCCCGGGTTATGCGAAGCCGCTGCTGGAAGTGCAGTGGGACGGAAGCGATGACCAGTTGCGGTCGGTGGCGCGCACGATGCTGGAGCGGGAATTGCATGTGCCGCCAACGACGACCTGAGAGTCAAATCCAACCCCTCACCCTTCGAACCGATGACAGTTGACGACGCCTATACCGAACTGGGCCTGCCCCGCGATGCCAGCCTGGCCCAGGCCAAGGCAGCCTGGCGCAGCCTCGTCTCGCTTTGGCACCCGGATCGCAATCGCCACGCCGGCGCCTCGGCCCGAATGCAGCGTATCAATCGAGCGCTGGAACAGATCCGCGGTGCAGGCAATGTCCTCGTCGCGCCCGAGTCCGAGGCCGACGCCGGACCGGAAACTTCGCCCCCACGCACCGTCGAGCGCCGGGTGAAGTTGACGCTCGAAGAAGCGGCCGCCGGCTGCATCAAGGTATTGCGAGGCACCGTCGTCGATCCCTGCGCCGATTGCGCCGGCACCGGGCAGGCGTCGTTGGAAGCGTGCGCCGCGTGCAGCGGCCAGGGCACGGTGCGCGAGCGAGCCTGGTTCGGTTGGTACGGCCCCGCCACGTCCTGCGCGGCGTGCGAGGGCCGGGGCGCGTTGCGCCCGGTGTGCCAAGCGTGCGAAGGATGCGGCAAGTCCGAAGTGGCCCACTACCGCTTATCGGTGCGCCTGCCGCCGGGCGTTCGTGACGGCGATGTGCTGCACGTTGCGCCGACCCGCAGGTCAGCGTCGGTGGCGCTGGACATCCGCGTGCAGATGCTGCCGCACCCCTTCCTGGTGTGCGACGACGACGGGACGCTGCGCTGCGAGCTGCCGGTCGACGGCTTCAGGTGGATCGCCAATCGAACAGTTCAGATGCCCACGCTGCAGGGTCTGCAACCATTGCACCTGCAACGCGGACAGGTGGTGTACCGGCTGTCGGGCCGGGGTTTTCCGGCGGGCCGCGGTCTCGCACAGGCCGACCAGATCGTCATGGTCGTGCCGCGTTTTCCGGACCGGTTGAGCCCGCAGCAGGAGCGGCTGCTCGACCGGCTTGTTGCGAGCACGGCGAACGGGTGCGTGGGCGAGCAGCCCGGCTGAAGGCGCAGGTCCATTGCCGGACGTGCAGCGGGACGGGAGCGATACGCGGTTGCGGGCGGTGGCGCAGTCAACGGCTGCACCGCGGAGGGCGTCTTGAGTCTTCGCTGTCGGCGACCGGCCAAAAATCGGTCATTCGCGGCATTGCGGCGATTCCCTCTGCCCCGGCGGCTACTCGATCAGTCGGTCAGCACGCAAGAGGATGGACTGCGGAATGCTAATGCCCAGAGCTTTGGCGGTCTTCAGGTTGACGATCAGTTGGAACTGCGAGATCTGTTCGACGGGCAAGTCTGCGGGCTTCACACCTTTCAGAATTTTCGCGATCTGCCGTGCCATGTCCAGCCGACCCACCGCACGAAAATCGGGACTGTAGGCAAACAATGCGCCGCGCTCGACCCAACCTGCGCGGTAACCGACCATCGGTAGGCGACGCGTAGTGGCCTGATCGAGGATCAGCGCGTGAAAGTCCAGCCGCAGATGGGGCGAGCAGATAAATACGCTGTCGACCTCCCCCGGCTTGAGCTGAGCGAATACGCGCTCGACGTCCGATGCGCGCATCGCCTGGCGCTCGATCGGCTGCAAATTGAGCGTGCGCGCGGCTTGGCGTGCATAGCCGAGCCAGCGCAATGACGCCGGATCGTCTTCGGAGAACAGCAGCAACGGACGCTCGAGCCGCGGCACGAGTTCCTTGAGCAGCTCCAGCTCTTTCGCCGGCATTTCACCCGTGCCGGTAAAGCCAGTGATGTTTCCGCCGGGGTGCGCCAGGCTCTGAACGAAACCGTCGGCAACGGCATCGCTTAGGTTGAGCATGACGACGGGAATTTTCCCAGTGGCCTCCTTCGCTGCCTGTATCGGCTGATTCTCGAAGGCGACGATCAAGTCGACTTTCTCGCGCACGAATTCGCGAGCCGTAGTTCGCGCCGCGTTCATGTCGGCGAGATTGCGGAAATCGAAAGTGATGTCTCTGCCTTCCTCGTAACCGAGCGCCTTCAATCCTTCGCGGATGCCGTCGAGCGCCGGCGGCACGTGGTCGAGCCCGACGTGGAACAGGCCGACGCGCCACACCTTCGCCCGTGACTGCTCGGCAAAAGATGCAAAGGGTCTCACGAGCGCGACTGCGCCAAGTGTGAGCACGAGCTGACGCCGCGTAGTCACCCGATGACCTTATGGGCAAGCACCATCTCGACCTCCCCAAGCGGCTGTCCAGAACGGAGGGACCAACTCTATGTGGCCGCGGCCGGGGGGTCAAGAAAGGGCGAAAGCCTCTTCGGGTGGCGATAGCAGCCATCTCACCCGCCGACAATTCCACTGGATGCCGGCGCTCTGATCAGAGCGTCGAGCGGGTCCATTCGGCCCTGACGCGAGTGAAGGCGCCCGCCTGTCGAGTCCCCGTCAGGCAAGGGAGATGCCGGTGTCGCCCTTGCTACCGACGACCCTCAGGCCGCTGTCTCCCGGGTAGCTTCCGACTCGCCCCCGCGACGCGTTGGCCGCCTACCGCTCGACGCACAACGCCACCCCCATCCCGCCGCCGATGCACAG
>JBDSEG010000108.1:0-4913 GCA_039920165.1 Burkholderiaceae bacterium | reverse complement strand
AGACGCTTCTTGGCCATCGGCGCGAGCAGGTCGAGGTCGCGCTCGACGAGCGCCGACTTGGTCACCAGCGTGACCGGGTGGTTGCATTCCGCGAGCACCTCGAGGATGCCGCGCGTGATGCGGTACTTGCGCTCGATCGGCTGGTAGCAATCCGTATTCGCGCCGAGCGCGATCGGGCTCGGCCGGTAGCCGCGAGCGGAGAGTTCCTTCACCAGGAGCTCGACCGCGTTGACCTTGGCGTAGAGGCGCGTCTCGAAATCCAGGCCGGGGGACAGCTCGAGGTAGGAGTGGCTCGGTCGCGCATAGCAATAGATGCAGCCGTGCTCGCATCCCCGGTAGGGATTGATCGATTGGGTGAAGGGAACGTCCGGCGAATCGTTGCGCGAGATGATGGAACGCGCTTTTTCCTCGGTGACCTGCGTCTCGCGCGGCGAGGGGAGCTCGTCATCGGCGGTCCAGCCGTCGTCGAACGCTGCGCGCGCTTCCTTCTCGAAGCGGCCCTGCGGGGCATAGGTCGCGCCGCGCGATTTCTCTGCGCTTTCGGCGTGCGCGGCATGCACCTTGATCGAGCGCATTTCGCTGCGTGGGTCGTTCGGCATGTTCGCGCTCTGTAGAATGGGCTTTCGCACCGCCTCCGTCAGTTCCCCGATATGATACTGTACATATGACCAGTACCGGTCGCAATGTTGCCCTGCTCGCCGCCTGCCAGGCAATGCTGTTCAGCAACAGCGCCACACTGGCCTCGATCAACGGCCTGGCCGGAATGTCGCTCGCAACGAACCCGGCCCTCGGCACCCTGCCGGTGACGACCTGGGTGCTGGGCGGCGCGATAGCCACCCTGCCGGCATCGCTCTACATGAAGAAAGCCGGACGAACGCAGGGGCTGATTGCCGGTGCCTCGACCGGCATCGTCGCGGCCCTGGTCTGCGCGCTGGCGATCGGCCTTCACGACTTCTGGCTGCTGTGCCTCGGCACGCTGATCTTCGGCGCATCCAACGCCACCGGCCAGTATTACCGCTTCGCCGCCGCCGATGTCTCGCCGCCGGACTACAAGGCGCGCGCGATCTCGCTTGTGCTCGCCGGTGGATTGTTGGGAGGCATCATCGGCCCTGGTACGAGCCGCTTTTTGGTCGACGCATTTTCCGACCGCTTCCTCGGCGCGTATCTCGTCCTCATAGTGTTCTGCGTCGTCAGCATCTTGCTGCTGAAGGCAACACGCATCCCGGACCCGACCGAGGAAGAAAAAGCCAGCGGAGGCCGGTCGTTGCGCGAGATCGCGCGGCAGCCCAAGTTCATTGTCGCGGTGCTTTCGGGCGCAATCGGCTATGGCGTGATGAACCTGCTGATGACGGCCACGCCGATAGCGATGGGCCTGTGCGGCCATCCCTTCGGCGATGCGGCGTTCGTCGTTTCGTCGCACGTCATCGCGATGTTCGCCCCTTCGCTGATCGCAGGTTCGCTGATCAAGCGTTTCGGCGTGTTCAGGATCATCCTCGTCGGCGCGGTGCTCAACGTGGCCTGCATTGCGATCGCCCTTTCCGGCACGCAGGTCGCGCACTTCTGGCTGTCGCTGGTGCTGCTCGGCGTCGGCTGGAATTTCATGTATATCGGCGGCACGACGCTGCTGACCGAAACCTACCGGCCCGAGGAGAAAGCCAAGGCGCAGGGCACAAACGACATGTGCATCTTCGCGATGATGGTGATCTCTTCGCTCACCTCCGGGATGCTCGTCACCGGCGCCGGCTGGGAAAGGGTCAACCTGTTTGCCATGCCGTTGCTTGCGGTGGTGTTCGCCGCGACGGTGTGGCTAGCGATGCGCCGCGAGCCCGCAGCCGCATGACCAGGATCCTGCCGGCCCGTCTCGGGCAGACGGTCGCCGAAGTCGACACGCCCGCGCTACTCATCGACCTCGACGCTTTCGAGCGCAACCTTGCGGCGCTGAACGACGCGCTTGCCGGACGCAAGATCCGCGTTCGCGCGCACGCGAAGACGCACAAGTGTCCCGAGATTGCACTGCGCCAGATCGCCGCGGGCGCCGTCGGCGTGTGCTGCCAGAAAGTCTCCGAGGCCGAGGCGCTCGTCGAAGGCGGCGTGCAGGATGTGCTGGTGTCCAATGAAGTGGTCGGGGCGCCAAAGCTCGGCCGGCTTGCCCGCCTCGCGAAACGCGCGCGCATTGGACTCTGCGTCGATCATGCGGAGCAGGTTGCCGCGCTCGGCGCCGCGGTCAAGGCCGAGGGTGCGAGTCTCGATATCTACGTGGAGATCGACGTCGGCTCGCGCAGGTGCGGCGTCCAGCCGGGCGAAGCGGCGGTCGTCCTGGCAAGGCAGATCGTGGCGACGCCGGGCCTGCGCTTCGCGGGACTCCAGGCGTACCAAGGCGCCGCACAGCACGTGCGCACAATGCAGGAGCGCGGCGCAAAGATCGCCTCCGCCGCCGATGGGGCCCGGACGACACGCGCGATGCTCGAAGCGGCGGGCATTCCGTGCCCGATCGTCACCGGCGCAGGCAGCGGCAGCTTCATGTTCGAAGCCGCGAGCGGCGTGTACGACGAGCTGCAGCCGGGCTCGTATATCTTCATGGACGCCGACTACGCCAGGAACGAATGGGCGCCGCCGATGCCGCGCTTCGAGCATTCGCTGTTCGTTCTTGCAACGGTGATGAGCCGCCCGAATGCAGAAAGGGCGGTGCTCGACGCGGGCCTCAAGGCTTCGAGCATCGACTCCGGGTTGCCGACGGTGTGGCAGCGGCCGGGACTCGAATTCACCAGGGCGTCGGACGAGCACGGTGTGGTGGAGGCAAAGACCGGCACAGCGCCGGCGCTCGGCGAAAAGCTGCTGCTCGTGCCCGGTCACTGCGATCCGACGGTGAATCTCTACGACTGGTTCGTCTGCGTGCGCGGGGGCTTGAGCGAAGGCACGGTGGAAGCGCTCTGGGCGATCACCGCGCGCGGCGCCCTGGCCTAGGGCTGGCAGTTGAGGAGCCGCACCCGCCCTTATCCGTATTTCGGCTGGGCGGTAGTCGCCGCGGCGTTCACGCTGATGTTCACCGGCTTCGGCGTGGTGTATTCGTTCGCGGCGTTCTTCAAGGCAGTCCAGACCGAGTTCGGCGCGCCTCGAGCCCATGTGTCGATGGTGTTCTCGCTGTGCGCGTTCCTTTATTTCGTGCTCGGCGCGCCGGCCGGCATGCTGGCCGACCGGTTCGGTCCGCGCCGAGTGTCGATGGCCGGGGTCGCCGTGCTTTCGCTTGGGCTCGCCGGCGCGAGCTTCGCCACGTCGCTCGAGGTTCTCTACATCACCTATAGCGTGGCCATCGGCGTCGGTGTCGGGCTCACTTACGTGCCGTCGGTCGGCGCGGTGCAGCCCTGGTTCAACCATCGGCGCGCGTTCGCCACGGGCATAGCCGTCGCGGGAATCGGCGCCGGCAACCTCATCGTGCCGCCGCTTGCCGCCTGGTGGATCGAGCTGTTCGGCTGGCGCGGCGCGTACCTCGCGCTCGCGGGATTTTCGCTTGTGCTGGCCGGGGTCGCGGCGTGCGTGATCGACAACGACCCCGACCGCAAGGAGCGGCGGCTCGGCGAGCCGAGCACCCGGTGGCCGCCGCCCGAGCCGCTGCCGGGCATGACGCTCACCGAGGCATTGCGCTCGAGGATCTTCTGGATCCTCTATGGATCGCTGTTCCTGCCGACGGTCGGGGTGTTCGTGCCCATGGTGCACCTTGCGCCGTATGCAACGGATCTCGGTTACCCGGAGAGCGCCGGCGTGATGCTCGTGAGCCTCATCGGGCTTGGCAGCCTCCTCGGGCGTTTCTGCATCGGCGGCCTGGCCGACCGAATGGGGCGCATGTTCTCGCTCGCGCTGATGTTCGCGGGCCTGGGCGCTTCCTTCATCGCCTGGTGGATGTCCGAGAGCCTCTGGGCCCTTGGCGCGATGGCCGTTGCGATGGGGCTTTTCTATGGCGGGTTCGTCGCGACCATGCCGGCCGTGGTGATGGACATCTTCGGGGGCCGTGCGGTCTCCGCGATCATCGGCTGGCTGTACACCGCGCCCGGCATCGGCACCCTGTTCGGGCCGACGCTAGCTGGCTATGCCTTCGACCGCATGGGCAGCTACGATGCCCCGATCCTCGGCGCGGCGCTGCTGTCGTTCATCGGCGCAGCCGCGGTCTACGTGCTCGCCCGGAGCCGCAAATGGGCTGGCTGAAGAAGAAGCCGCGCCACCCGGAGATCACGGTGAGCGAGGAGGCTGGCGTGCGCTACCTGCACCTCGGCGGCGAGCACATCCAGAGCGCGATGAAGATCGACGCCCCGGACGACCTCGAGCTCGATTACACCCGCACGATGATGGCTTTCCTGCTGTTCCACCCGCGGCCCCGCGAGTGCCTCATGGTGGGCCTCGGCGGCGGCTCGATTCCCAAGTTCATGCACCGCAGGCTGCCGGGCGTTCGCACGCGGGTGGTCGAGCTCAACCCGGCGGTGATCACGGCGGCGCGCGGGGTCTTCAACGTGCCCGGCGAAAGCGCGAAGCTGCGCATTGAGCTCGGCGACGGCGCGGCTGCGGTGCACGCGATGAAGGCAGGCTGCGACCTCCTGTTCATCGACGGCTTCGATGACGGCGACCAGGTGCCCGCGCTGGTGAGCGACGAGTTCTACGCCGCGGCGCATCGCGCGCTGCGCTCGCCGGGCGTGATGGTGCTCAACTTTTTCGGCCACGACCGGCGCTTCGACACTTATCTCAAAAGGATCGAGAAAGCCTTCGGCGGAAGTGTGTTGTGCCTGAATGCGCGCGAGGACGGCAACATCATCGTGTTCGCGCTCAAGGGCGCGCCTGCGGCCTTCGAATGGGAAGAGCTAAAGCGCTGCGCCTTCAAGCTCGAGGCGAAGCTCGGCTTACCCTTCGTGCGCTATGTCGCGGGC
>JBDSEG010000107.1:0-3277 GCA_039920165.1 Burkholderiaceae bacterium | reverse complement strand
CCGTGGGAAGAGTTCTCGACCACGGTGCAGCGCGGCGACCGCGTCAAGGGCCCGGTCAAGTCGATCACCGACTTCGGCGTTTTCGTCGGCCTGGCCGCCGGCATCGACGGCCTGGTGCACCTGTCCGACCTGTCCTGGCACGAGCCGGGCGAGGCCGCGGTGCGCAACTACAAGACGGGCCAGGAAGTCGAGGCCATCGTGCTGGCGGTCGACGTCGAGCGCGAGCGCATCTCGCTCGGCATCAAGCAGCTCGACTCCGATCCGTTCACCAGCTACACCTCGGTCAACGACCGCGGCATGTCGGTGACCGGCAAGGTCAAGATGGTCGACGCGCGTGGCGCCGAGATCCAGCTGAACGAGGACGTGACCGGCTACCTGCGCGCGTCTGAGATCAGCCGTGACCGTGTGGAAGACGCCCGCAACATGCTGAAGGAAGGCGACGAAGTCAACGCCGTGATCCTCAACGTCGACCGCAAGACGCGTTCGATCCAGTTGTCGATCAAGGCCAAGGACAGCGCCGACAACCAGGAAGCGATGCAGCGCCTGGCACAGACCAGCGAGCGCGAGAACGCCGGCACGACCAGCCTGGGGGCCCTGCTGCGCGCCAAGCTGGATACGCAGAAGGACAACTCGTAACTCCTGACCGAGGTTTCGCGTGACGCGATCCGACCTCGTGGTGCAGCTGGCCGAGCGCTTCGGCCAGCTGACCCACCGCGATACCGAATTCGCGGTGAAGACGATTCTCGATGCGATGTCCGATGCGCTCGCGCGCGGGCACCGGATCGAGATCCGCGGCTTCGGCAGCTTTTCGATCAACCGCCGGCCGCCACGCGTGGGGCGCAATCCGCGCTCGGGCGAGCAGGTCGTCGTGCCCGAGAAGCTGGTGCCGCACTTCAAGCCCGGCAAGGCCCTGCGCGAAGCGGTCGATGCGCGCGGCGATGCGCGCATCGCATCGGCGGCGAACGCCGACGCAGGCGAAGGGCTCGACGACTGATGCTCGCTTGTCCCGCCTCCTAGAATCGAGGCGGGAGAGGCGATGCGTATTCTTGTCTGGCTGCTTCGGGCAGCCATCTTTTTCACCCTGTTCGCCTTTGCGCTGAACAACCAGCACGATGCCGGGATCCGCTGGTTCTTCGGCTACGAATGGCGTGCGCCGATGGTGTTCATCGTGCTCGCCGCGTTCGCGCTCGGCTGCGTTTTCGGCGTCTTCGCGATGCTGCCGAGCTGGTGGCGGCAGCGCCGCGTCGCGCGGCGCCAGTTTGCCGAACCGGAGCTGGCCGAGACCTCGCCGATCACTGCGACCGTCGTTGCGACCGAGCCGCAGCACCCGCCCCGCGATGGACTTTGAACTGCAGTGGCTGCTCCTCGGCCTGCCGATCGCCTTCGGCCTGGGCTGGCTCGCGTCGAGGCTGGATTTTCGCCAGTGGCGACGCGAACAGACCGATGCACCGAAGGCGTATTTCAAGGGCCTGAACCTTCTGCTCAACGAGCAGCAGGACAAGGCGATCGACGCCTTCATCGAAGCCGTACAGCGCGACCCCGATACCCTGGATCTGCACTTCGCGCTCGGCAACCTGTTTCGCCGGCGCGGCGAATACGAACGTGCGGTTCGTGTCCACCAGCACCTGCTCGGGCGAGCCGATCTTCCGCAGGGCGAACGCGATCGGGCCCGGCATGCGCTGGCCCAGGACTTCATGAAGGCGGGCCTCTTCGACCGGGCCGAGGAAGCCTTCGCTGCGCTCGAAGGCACGCCGTTCGATACCGAAGCGCGGCTCGCCCTTCTGAACTTGCACGAGCGCTCGCGCGACTGGCGCGCCGCCGTCGATGTGGCGCACAGGCTCGAGCGCAGCGGCACGGGATCCTTCGCTTCGCGCATCGCGCATTACTGGTGCGAGATCGCTCTGGAAGCACAGGCGCGCGAGCCGCGCGGCCCCGAGGCCGACGAGGCGTTGCGACGCGCCCGCGAGGCCGCGCCGCAGGCACCGCGTCCGTTGCTGGTGGCCGGCGAACGCGCGCGCCACCAAGGCGACCATCCAGCCGCAATCAGCCACTGGAACGCCCTGCTCGCGGCATACCCGGCCACGTTCAACCTCGTGGCGAAATCCTACGCGGCGAGCGTGATCGCGGCGGGTGACGTGGCGGCCGCACTCGAGCGACTGCAGTCGAGCTACGAGCGCCAGCCGAGCATCGAGATGCTCGACGCGATCAACCTCCTCGACCCCGACCCGGCGCGCCAGCGCGAGCGGCTGCTGGCGCATCTGCAGCGCGCGCCGACGCTGTCGGCGGCGCAGGCATTGCTCGAGGCCGCGGGCGCATCGGCCGGCGTCGATGCGAGCGCGTCGGGCGCCTTGCGAAATGCCGTCGCGCGCGCCGCCCAGCCACGGCACCGCTACCGCTGCGCGGCCTGTGGCTTCGAGGCGCAGCACTATTTCTGGCAGTGTCCGGGTTGCTTGAGCTGGGACAGCTATCCGCCCCAGCGGCTGGAGGATCTGTGAGCGCCATCAGCTCGCCGCAACGCACGATCCTGTGCATGAAATGGGGAACCAAATACGGCCCCGAATATGTGAACCGGCTCTACGCGATGGTGCGGCGGCACCTGCCCGGCCACTTCGATTTCGTATGCCTGACCGACCGGACCGAAGGCATTCGCGCAGAGGTGCGCTGCCTGCCCATCCCCGACCTCGCGCTGCCCGAAGGCATTCCCGAACGCGGCTGGAACAAGCTCACCACCTTCGCCGCCAACCTGCATGGACTGCGCGGCACGGCGCTCTTCCTCGACCTCGACGTGGTGATCGTCGAGGGCCTCGAGCCCTTCTTCGAGCGGCCGGGCGATTTCCTCATCATCCACGACTGGAAGCGGCCCTGGCGCATCACCGGCAACTCGTCGGTCTACCGCTTCGAACTCGGCGCGCACGCCGATGTACTCGAGCACTTTCGTTCACATGTCGAAGCCGTGCGAGCGGGCTTTCGCCATGAGCAGGCCTATCTCTCGGACTTCATCCATCGCCAGGGGCGCTTGGCTTACTGGCCCGTGGACTGGTGCCGCAGCTACAAATACCACTGCGTGCCGCGCTGGCCGATAAACCATTGGCGCGCGCCGCAGATTCCGGCCGGCGCGCGCATCCTGATCTTCCACGGCGTCGTCAACCCGCCCGACGCGCTGGTCGGACGCAGCACCCACCACTGGCGCCGCATGCTGCCTGCGCCCTGGATCGCCGACCATTGGGTGGAATGAGCAGCGACGAAGCCGCCATCGTGCCGATGCATCGGCACGATG
>JBDSEG010000106.1:0-3545 GCA_039920165.1 Burkholderiaceae bacterium | reverse complement strand
CCAAGCAGTTGATGATTCCGACGCTGACGATTGCGCTGCTGGGATCGGTCGAATCGCTGCTGTGCGCGCGCATCGCCGATGACCTGTCGGATCTTCCGCGCCACGATCCGAACCAGGAGCTGATGGCGCAGGGCGTCGCCAATTTCGTGACGCCGTTTTTCGGCGGCATCCCCGCCACCGGAACCATCGCCCGCACCATCACCAACCTGCGCAGCGGCGCGGTCTCGCCGATCGCCGGCATCGTGCATGCCGCAACCATCCTCGCCATCGTGCTGATCGCGGCGCCGCTGGCTGCGCACGTGCCGCTTTCGGTGCTGGCCGCCATCCTGCTCTTCGTGGCCTGGAATATGGGCGAATGGCACGAATTCGCGCGCTTGCGCCACTTCACCGTGCCCTACCGCACCGTGCTGCTCGGCACCTTCTTTCTCACGGTCGTCTTCGACCTGATGGTCGCGGTCGAGGTCGGGCTCGTCCTCGCCTGCGTCTTCTTCATCTGGCGCATGGGCCAGCTGTTCCGGGTCGAGCCGAGGGTCGATGCCGATGCGCCGGCGGGCGTGCGCGTGCTGCACCTGTACGGCAACCTCTTCTTCGGGGCGATCGGCAAGGTGGAGGCGCTGGGCGACGAGATCGGACCCGAGGTGCGCGCGGTCGTGCTGGAGATGCACCGCATGGTGTCGATGGACACCAGCGGCGTCGCCGCGCTGCAGCAACTTGCGCGCCGCCTTGCGCGCCAAGAGGTGCGGCTGTTGCTGGCCGGAATGAACGAGCAGCCGCGCGACCTGGTGCTGCGCAGCGGCTTCGGCGCAACGCTGGGTGCGGACAACGTGGCCGCTGACCTTGCGCAGGCCTACCGCACGCTGCGCGCCGCAGCGGCGGCCGAGGGCGCTGCCCACGCCTGAGCGGCTATCCGGATTCGACTGCGGCCGTGTCCTCGGCCCGCTGAGCGACACTTGTCTGCATGAGTTCCGAACCCACGGTGCGCGAAGCCGTCGTCGATCTGCTGCGCCGGCTGCGCATGACGACGCTGTTCGGCAACCCGGGGTCGACCGAGCTCGGCCTGCTGCGCGAGCTGCCCGACGACTTCCGCTATGTGCTCGGCCTGCAGGAGGCGGTCGTCGTCGGCATGGCCGACGGCTTCGCGCAGGCGACGCGCAACGCCGCCTTCGTCAACCTGCATTCGGCGGCGGGGGTCGGCCATGCGATGGGCAACCTCTTCACCGCTTTCAAGAACCGCACGCCGCTGGTCGTGACCGCCGGGCAGCAGGCACGATCCATCCTGCCGTTCGATCCGTTCCTCTTTTCCGCCCAGGCGACCGAGCTGCCCAAGCCGTATGTGAAGTGGAGCGTCGAGCCGGCGCGAGCGCAGGACGTGCCGCTCGCGATCGCGCGCGCCTATGCCATCGCAATGCAGGAGCCGCGCGGCCCGGTGCTGGTCTCGATTCCGGCCGACGACTGGGACCGGCCAGCTGCCATGGTGGCCGAGCGCATCGTGAGCCAGCAGGCGCGGCCCGATCCGGTGCTGCTCGACCGCATCGGCGCGGCGCTTGATGCGAGCGCGCGACCGGCCTTCGTCGTCGGCGCCGCGGTCGATCGCGGCGAAGCCTGGGACGGCGTGCTGCAGCTCGCGGAGCGCCACAACGCGCGCGTCTTCGCGGCGCCGATGTCGGGCCGCTGCGGCTTCCCCGAAGACCACCTGCTTTTCGCCGGTCACCTGCCTGCCATGCGCGAGCGCATCGTCGCGCTGCTCGCCGGCCACGATCTCGTCCTCGCGCTCGGCGCACCGGCTTTCACCTACCACGTCGAAGGTCACGGGCCGCACCTGCCGCCCGGCGCCGCGTTGTGTCAACTGATCGACGACCCGGCGACCGCGGCGTGGACGCCCGAAGGCATCGCCGTCGTCGGCAGCCTGCGACTGGGTGTTGCCGACCTGCTCGCGCGTCCCGCCCCCGCGCCGCGCGCACGGCCCGCACCGCGCTCCCCGATACCGCGAGTCGAGCCGCCGCCCAGCGGCGAACGCATGTCGGTCGGGTATGTCTTGCAGACCCTCGCCGAGCTGCGCGACCCGGCTTCGGTTGTGGTGGAAGAAGCGCCGAGCGCACGCCGCTTCATGCACCTGCACCTACCGATCACGCGCAGTGCTTCCTTCTACACGATGTGCAGCGGCGGCCTCGGTTGGAGCATGCCGGCCGCGGTCGGCATCGCGCTCGGTTTCGCCCCCACCCGGCCGCAGGCCAGGGTGATCGCGCTGATCGGCGACGGCTCGGCGATGTATTCGATCCAGGCGCTGTGGAGCGCGGCGCAGTGGCGCCTGCCGATCACCTTTGTGATCCTGAACAACCGCCGCTACGCCGCGCTGCAGGAATTTGCGCCGGTCTTCGGCTTTGCCCCGGACGACCCGCTGCCCGGCAGCGAATTGCCGGGCATCGATTTCGTCGCCCTCGCGCGCGGGCATGGCATCGAGGCGACGCGGGTCGCCGACACGGCATCATTGCGAGACGCGCTCGACGCGGCGCTGCAGGCAACGCTGCCGGTGCTGATCGAGATCGAGATCGCCTGAACCTTTCAACCATTGGAGACCACATGCACGCAACGAACTATCTGCTCGCCTCTGTCATCGGCATCGCCGCGGCCATCGGCCCGGCCGGTGCCCTGGCTCAGGCGTATCCGAACAAGCCGATTCGCCTCATCGTCACCTTTCCTGCGGCCGGCGCGCCCGATATCCTGGCGCGCTTGTTCGCCGACAAGTCGCAACTCGGCCAACCGGTCGTGGTCGACAACGTGCCCGGCGCGGGCGGCAATATCGGCGCCGACAAGGCTGCCAAGTCGGCGCCCGACGGCTATACGCTGGTGATGGGTACGGTGGGAACGCACTCGATCAACGGCGCGCTGTACAGCAAGATGCCGTACGACATGGTGAAGGATTTCACCCCGGTCGCGCACGTCGCCTCCGCGCCCAACCTGCTCGTCGTCACCAACGACCTGCCGGTGAAGAGCGTGGCCGAGCTCGTCACCTACATGAAGGCCAACCCGGACAAGCTCTCGTTCGGATCGCCAGGCATCGGCACCTCCGTCCACGTTTCGGGCGAGCTCTTCAAATCGATGACCGGCACCCAGATGCAGCACGTGCCCTACAAGGGCCGTCAGTTCGCCATCCCCGACCTGGTGGGCGGGCAAATCCAGGTCATGTTCGACAACATGCCGTCGGCGCTGCCGATGGCGAAGGACGGCAAGATCCGAGCGCTCGCGCAGACCACGCTCAAGCGCTCCGCCGCCGCGCCCGATGTACCGACCGTCGCCGAGACGATCCCCGGCTTCGAGGCCACGACCTGGTTCGCGATGTTCGCTCCCGCCGGCACGCCGCGCGAAATCGTCATGAAGGTCAACGCCGAACTCCAGCGCGTCTTCAAGCTGCCCGACGTGGCCGACAAGCTCAAGGCCCTTGGTCTGGAGCCGTGGATCTCGACCCCCGAGGAACTCGCCCGCTACCAGGCGGCCGAGATCGTCAAATGGGCCAAGGTGGTGAAGGACTCGGGCGCGAAGGCGGA
>JBDSEG010000105.1:0-3332 GCA_039920165.1 Burkholderiaceae bacterium | reverse complement strand
AATCGCGCGCGGTCGGCGCGCATGGGAAGCTTGAGTCGAAATTCGCCACCGGCAATTGCTCCTTCAGGACCAGGCTCGCGACGGGAGTGCTGCGCCATTTGACGTTGAGCTCGAAAATATTCAACGCATCGAAGGTGGCGCCATAACCCCCGCCGTCGTCCTGAGTGCCGACGATTGGGATGGACGAGTCGGGCGGGGGCTTTTGCTTGCCGTCGACATAGGCCGGGAGCAGACCGTCACCGACCAGCGGCAGGACATCGGGATCGTTGCCATCCAGAAAGAAGCTGACGGCGCGCGCCTTCGCCAGCCCATTGATCATCTTGTTCTTCTCGAGCGCGTAGACGCCGATCCCGTATTCGTCAATAGGGCCGAACTCGCGCGTGGTGATGACATACGAGTCGGTCCACAGGCCGTATTTCGGGTAGTCGGGGAAGTTGAGTCCGGTCGAGAAGGCGTAGCGGTAGTACGCACCGGTCGGATCGGGCGTCTGCGATATCGCGATGCAGTTGAAGTACACCGGCCCCGCGGTCGTGAACTGCGAGAGGATCCATCGATCCGCGAACTGGTCGTAGACGACGATCGGGTCACCCGACGCATCGGTGCAGTCGCTCACCGCGAAACCGGCCCACAGCGCGCCGATGTCCGTCGGCGGCACAAGCACGGTGCCGGTCTTGCTGTAGACCGCGAAAACCAGGTTGATCATCTCCACATAGTGGTTGGGGCCCACCGCGCCGACAGGGTCGGGCGGGTTGACGCGAAAACCGAACGTGTTGAAGTTGTCCTGGTTGCTCAAGCCCTCGAAGTTGGCCAGCGGCCCTGCGATGGCGGCCGACAGCGGCGCGCCTGTGCGTTGCAGTGCCTTGTCCCCTGTCCCACCACCACTGCCGCCGGCACGAGGCCCGCGCTCGGGGCGGATGTCGATCAGGCCATCCTCGGAGGGCACGAGCCGCGACGGCTTGGGCTGCGTCTTGCCCAGGCTGCGCAACGGCTGCGAGACGTCGAGCGCCACTTCGGTCGAAAACTTGGGGCGCGCGTCGATGCGCGCGGCATCGAGAGCGAAGGCTGCGGGGACGAGGCCCACCAAGCTGATCGCGGTCAGGGCGGAGAAACGACTCTTCATGCAATGCTCCATGTGGTTTTTGAACTGACGTTGCCGGTGCAGGCAATCACGAACGCGGGTACGAACCGAGTCAATGCGGGCGCGCCACGCTTCCTTTGGCGGACCCTAAACCCTGTCCGGCGATTGGATCGGCGCCATTGCGGTAAGAGCTGCCAAATCGCAGCGTGCGAAGTGCAGGTAGCGCACCAGACAGCCGACCGCAGCCACCGGTAGCAATGGGTCGACAGCGGTCTGCCATGCTCAATCGACACCGTCCTCTTCCAGCTCGCACCTTCACCGCACTCGTCACGAAGCCGCGACAAGGCAAGCCGGCGCCTCGTCCATCATCTCGCCCTGCCGCCTACGTCCCCTCCCGCAACGCCTGGCGCAGCCGCTCACCGATCTCCGGCTTGTCGGCGAAGGGATCGGTGGGGTTGCGGCCGGTGACGATGTCTTCCATGCGGGTCTGCACGCTGCGCAGCGCGTGCGGATGGCTGTAGATATAGAAGCGCCCTTCGAGCACCGCGTCGATCACGAACTGCGCGACGTGCGCTGCGGTCACCTTGCCGCTGCCGACCGCCTTGTCGCTCATCGCCTGAGCCACCCGCTGGCTGCGCGTTGGACGAGCGCTGTCCTGAAGCTCGACCGGGCGGTTGCGCCCGCTGCTCGTGATGCCGGTCGGGACGAAGAACGGGCACAGCACCGAAGCGCCGATCTGATCCGTGACGAGCCGAAGGTCGTGGTAGAGCGTCTCCGACAACGCGACCACCGCGTGCTTGCTGACGTTGTAGACCCCCATGTTGGGTGGCGCGAGCAGGCCGGCCATCGACGCGGTGTTGACGATGTGGCCTTCGTAGCCGGGGTCGCGTTCTGCCGCTTCGAGCATCATCGGCGTGAATACGCGAACGCCATGCACGACGCCCATGACATTCACGCCGAGCACCCAATCCCAGTTGTGGACGCCCTGCTCCCAGATAAGTCCGCCGGTGCCACCGACGCCGGCGTTGTTGAAGACAAGGTGCGGCGCGCCGAAGCGCTGCCGGACCGCGGCGCCGAGCGCCTCCATTTCGTCCGCGCGAGACACGTCCACGCGTGCCGCGAGCACCGCCGCGCCGACCGCCTGGAGTTCGACGGTGGCACGGTCGAGCGCATCCTGCTGGACATCGACCAGCACCAGGTTCATGCCTTCGCGTGCGGCGATGCGCGAGAGCTCAAGGCCGAAGCCCGAACCCGCGCCGGTGACGACGGCCGTGCGGCCCTTCAAGTGCTTCATCGAACGATGTCCTTCAGGCTTGGAGTTCAGGCAGCGGGCTGCGGCTTGATCTGGAATCCGATGCGCGGGAAGTGCACCCGAACGCGACCCGCGCGCGGGTCGTCGCGCTCGATCACCACCTCGTCGGTCGAGAGGCCGACGAGCTTGCCGGCGACCGGGTCGTGCGCATAGTCGCCCGGCGTGACGGTGACGGTAGCGCCCTGCTCGAGACCGGGTTCGGCAGCGAAGGCAACCGGCGCATGGATATTCGCCTTCGACGCGACCTCGATCGCCTCGGCGCTCGTCATCGGCGTCGGCGTGCCTTGGCCGAAGGCCGCGACCCGCGCATGCCAGGCGCTCACTTTCGGCGACCCGCTCAACATCGCCGCGATCGGCGGCGCGAGACGCATGAAGAAGATCGACTGCGCAGCCGAGACGTCGGCGATCGATGCGACGCCGCCGAGCAGGAACGGCCGGCCGTCGGCCAGCATCGCTTCGAGCCGGCCGAGGTAGCTGCGCAAGGCAGCTCCGGCATCGGCCGGTGTCGGCCGGCGGAAGTTGGGGTTCATCGCGGCGCGGTCGGCGGCGAACGCCTTCATCGACTCGGGCGTCGCGCCGGCCATCACATGCACCGCCCCGGCCGGTTGCAGGGTGAACGGCACCGCCGTCCAGAACAGCGCGGTATCGGCCCACTGGGCGACGATCTCGGCAAGGCCTTCGGTCGCTTCGGGATACAACGCGGGTTCAGGGTGTAGCGCGTCGATCACGCGGCACATCAGCGCGCTGTCGCAATAGATGTCGGCGCCGATCTGCAGGAAGGGCGTGCGCCGATAGCCGCCGGTCAGCGCCATCACGTCGGGCTTGGGCATCAAGCTCGGCACGATCACCGACCGCCACGCGAGCCGCTTGAAGCCTAGGACGAGGCGCACCTTCTCGGAGAACGGCGAAGTCGGGTAGTGGTGCAGGATGAGTTCGGCCATG
>JBDSEG010000104.1:0-6269 GCA_039920165.1 Burkholderiaceae bacterium | reverse complement strand
GCGCCTGCTGGTGCTGGGCCGCATCAGCTCGATGCTGCCTTCGCGCGACAACGACCTGGTGCGGCTCAACCTCGATGCGATGGGCGTGCTCGACTTCGACGAGGGCACCGCGTCCATCGACGCAGTGCTCGTCGATTCGCGCCTGGCGCACAAGTTCGCGCTCACCGGCGCCATGGCCCTGCGCGCGCGCTGGACCTCGGGGCCGGGCGCGGGCTTCGTGCTCGCCGTGGGGGGCTTCAACCCGCGCTTCGCGCCGCCGGCCTCGCTGCCCAGGCTCGACCGAATCGCCATCGCGCTGTGCTCGGGCGACAACCCGCGCGTCACTTGCGAGGCCTATTTCGCGATCACCTCCAATACCTTGCAGTTCGGCGCGCGGGCCCAGCTGCATGCGGCGGCCTATGGCTTCAGCGTCGACGGCGACGTCGGCTTCGACGTACTCATCCAGCTCGTGCCATTGCATTTCCTGGCGGAGTTCCATGCCTCGGTGCAGCTCAAGCGCGGGTCGAAAAACCTTTTCAAGGTGTCCCTGCAAGGCGAACTCGAAGGGCCGCGGCCGCTGCGCGTAAGCGGCAAGGCCTCGTTCGAGATCCTGTGGTGCGACTTCTCGGTGCGCTTCGACAAGACCTTGATCGACGGCGAAAAGCCGCCGCTGCCGCCGGCCGTGGACGTGCTGGCGCAGCTGAAGCAGGCGCTGGCCACGCCGCAGAGCTGGACCACGCTGGGGCCGGCGCACGCGAGCCACGGCGTGGCGCTGCGCAAGCTGCTCGCGGGTGGCGCGGCGGGTGCGGGCGGCGCGATCGTGCTCGATCCGCTGGGGCGCCTGGTCGTGAAGCAGCAGGTCGTGCCGCTCAACACGGCGCGCGACATCGATTCCTTCGGCGGCGCCCCCGTGGCGGGCGCCAGGCGTTTCGTGCTCTCCGCGTCGCTCAACGCGCTGCCGCAAGGCGCCGGCCCGGTGCGCGACCAGTTCGCCCCCGCGCAGTTCTTCGCCATGAGCGACGACGAAAAGCTCGCCGGCCCGTCTTTCGAGGACATGGATGCCGGGCTGGTCTTCGGCAGCGAAGCCGTGAGCTTCGACGCCGAGCAGGTCGTCGCGGCCCCGCTGGCGTACGAGCCGATCGTGATCGACGACATGAGCGCGCCGGCAAAGCCGCCGGCGCCGCCGCGCGTCATGAGCTTCGATCGCTTGCGCTTTCACAGCCGCACCGGCGCGGCGGCGCGCGCGCCGATGCGTGCGGTCGGGCTCGCGCGCTTTCGCGCCGACGACGAAGACCGCGCCCAGCTGGCAGCCCGGGCCACCGAACTCGAAGCACCCCAATGGGCCATCGTCCCGTTGGCCGACGGCGCACCGGCACAGCTCGACGCCAACTTGCGCACCTGGAGCGAATACCGCGCCGCGCTCGCCAAGCTCAACCGTGGCGGCGCCCGCTGGCAGGTCGTGCCCATGCACGAGTTGCAAGACTGACCGAACGCGCAGGAGACCACCGATGCCCAGCTCCGGTCCCCAAGCCAACCTGAGCTTCCTGCCCTGGGTGCGCCAGGGCGCGGCCGCGAGCATCGCCACGCTCGACACGCTCGGCGCGGGCCAGCATGCGGTGGCCGATCTGTCCGCCGTGCTGTCGGTCAACGGCAGCGCCGCGCCACCGGTCACCGTGCGCCTGCGCGGTCCGGCCGACGTGGTGGGCATCGACGCCAACCAGGTCGTGCGCCGCGATCCGCGTCCGGGCAGCATCGACTTCGAACCCAACTACTTCGCCGGCATCGAGTTCGACCGTGCGGATTTTCCCTGGCTCTTCACGCCGGCCCGCGCCGACGCATCGGGCAAGCTGCGCCCCTGGCTGTGCCTGGTCGTGCTGCGCAAGCAAGACGGCGTGACGCTGGGCCCGACGGTCGACGCGCCATGCACCACGCTGCAGATCGCGGCCCCCGCGAAGCCTGCCGAAGAGCTGCCCAACCTCGCCGACAGCTGGGCCTGGGCCCATGCGCAGGCCGCCGCGAGCAACAGCAGCGCGGCGCAGGTCGGCAACGCGCTTGCGGGCGCGCCAGCCTTGTCGCTGTCGCGCCTGCTGTGCCCGCGCATCCTTGCGGCCGACACCGACTACATCGCCTGCGTGGTGCCCACCTTCGAGCTTGGGCGAAAGGCCGGGTTGGGCCTGCCGATCACAGACGCGGATCTCGTCGCGGCCAACGCGCTGGCGCCCGCCTGGACGCCGACGCAGAAGGCGCCCTTGCTACTGCCCGCCTACCACCACTGGGAGTTCCGCACCGGCCAGGGCGGCGATTTCGAGTCGCTGGCACGCCGCCTCAAGCCGCAGCCGGTGCCCGAAGGCCTCGGGCGCAGGCCTATCGACATCAGCCGGCCCGGTTTTGGCCTGCCGGAAAATTTCCCGCCAGCCACCGCGCTGGGCCTCGAAGGCGCGCTGCAGCCCATGAATGTGCCCGACGCGCCGGCGCCGTGGTCCGAGGAAACGGCGAACCCCTTCCAGACCGCGCTCGCCGACATCGTCAATGCGCCGGGCCTGAATGCCGTGGCCGATCCGCACGCCGATCCGTTGCTCGCGCCGCCGCTCTACGGGCGCTGGCATGCCGCGCGCGCCACCGTGGCGCGCCGCGTTCCCAAGTGGCTCGATGAGCTCAACCTCGACCCGCGTTCGCGCATGGCGGCCGCCTTCGGCACGCGCGTGATCCAGGCGCATCAGGAAGCTCTGATGGCGGCAGCGTGGGAACAAGCGGCCGACCTTCAGCGCGCCAATCAGCGGATGCGGCAACTGCAACTGAGCCTGGCGGTCGGCAACAGCCTGCATGCGCGGCATTTCGCCAACCTGGGCGCCGAGACCCTGTTGCGCGTCGGCGCGCCTGCCTTCGCGCGCATCCGCACGGTCGCGCAGGGCGACACGGCGCCGCGCACGCTGGTGGCGCAAATGGCGGGCAAGGCCTTGCCGCTGGCGGCTACCAGCGTGCCCATGCGCCGCATCGGGCGCGAGCGCGGCCCGCTCACGCGGCGCATCGCCGCGCAGGGCATGACGCGCTCGACCACCATGACCTGGGTTGGCAAGCTCAACCTGGGGCTCACCTTCAACGCGCCGCCGGCCACAGACCAGGCCACGGTTGACGCGGTGCGCCAGCGCCTGCCGGCGAGCGTGTCGATTCGTCCCTACCGCGAGGTGACCCGGGCGCTGATCGACGGCTTGTCCGGGCGGCCCAACTTCCAGGTCATGGCCGAGGGCAGCCCGATCAACGTGCCGAGCGTCACGGTGATGATCCTGCTGCCCGACAGCCCGTCGGCGCATCAGTTCCGGCTCGCCGCGAGCGAGCACCTCGGCCGCATCGACCCCGGGCGCGGCGGCGCCATCTTCGGCCCGCCCGTCGCGATGTCGATGGACGCGCTGAAGGCAACCGTGATCGCGCAGATCCAGCCGCGAAAGACCCTCGTGGCGTTGGCGCGCGCCGTGGTTTCGGTGGGGGCGGGCGCGGTGACGCCGGTCGACACACCCGCGAGCGCCGCCGTGGGCATCGACATCGTCATGGCCGCGCCCACCTTCCGCCAGCCGATGTACGAGCCGCTGCGCGACCTGTCGCAAGACCTGCTGCTGCCCGGCCTGCAGACCGTGCCACCCGACAGCGTGATCGGCCTCAAGACCAACCGCCGCTTCGTCGAGGCCTACATGGTCGGACTCAACGTGGAGATGGCGCGCGAGCTGCTGTGGCGCGGCTTCCCGACCGACCAGCGCGGCACTAGCTTCGATCAGTTCTGGGACGTGCGCGGCGCACCCGCGCCGCGTCCCGACATCGGGCCACTGCACGCGTGGGGCGATCGCCCGCTCGCCGATCCGGCCACCGCGCCCGTGCGCGAACAGTTCGTGATGCTGATGCGCAGCGCCTTGCTCAGGCGCTATCCCAACGCCATCATCTTCGCCGTGCCCGGCATGCGGGACGCAAACGGCGCGCGCTCGCCGGACGACGATGCGGCGGCCGAACTGATGCCGGCCTTCAGCGGCACGATGCAGCCGGACGTGTCCTTCTTCGGCTTCGACCTGACGACGGCGCGCGCCACGGGCACGGACGGCGGGGCCGGCTTCTACATCGTGATCCAGGAACACCCGACCGAACCGCGCTTCGGCCTCGACGAAGACACGCCGACGGGTGGCGCGAGCCATCTGGGCGTATCCGGCGGACCACCGGCCGGCGTGCCGACGGGCGGCCTGCAATGGGGACGCAATGGCGCGCACATCGCCGGCATCGTGCGGCAGTTGCCGGTGCGCATCGCGATTCATGCGTCGCAACTCGTCACGCGCTGACATCGCCGACGGACAAAGAAGTCGCACAAGGAACACGCAAGAGAATCCGCAAGAGAACCGCAAGAAAACCTGCACCATGGCCACCGCCCCCGGCTTTTCCGCCGCCACTTTCTTCAGGAGCAACCTGAAGCTAGCCTCGGTCTCCTCCGCAGTGGCGCAGCCGCAATTGCCGCCGCTGATGGCCAACACGCTCTGCCCGAACGACCGGCCGCTCGCGCTGCTCCCGGTGCGGCTCGAAACGCGCTTCTTCGCGCAACCCGACCGCAGCAGCCAACTGCGGGTGCGCATCTACCCCGACAAGATCCATCTCGACTCGCACGAGCCCGAATTGCTGCCTGGCGAGCTGGAGTGGGGGCGCCATTACTGGGAACAGGACTGGCGCGCCGGCACCGACGCGGCCGCGCGTACCGATGCGTGGCGACAGCTGGCCGATCGCTTCGGCGCGGCGCGCGCGGCCTGGATCGTGCGCGCGCTCGCGCCGGTCAATGCAACGCAGCACCCGAAGACGCCGGTGCCGGCCGCGCAGCCCTTGCCGAACGCGCCGCAATGGCCGCCGGTCAATGTGGTCGACGACGGACACGACGCCGCATGGCGACGCGCCCCGTTCGCCCGTTTGCTGCCGGACCGCTGGACCGCCATCGTGCAATCCGGCGGCCACCCGGTGATCGCGGTCAACGGCGCCGACATCCGGCGGCCGCTCGCGGCCGGGCCCGACCCCCGCGCGCCGGTGGCGCAGGTACCGGACGATCAGCTCGCCGTCGACGACGGCATGCGCTGGATGGTCGACTTCGACGAGGCCGAGAAGGCGGGCATGGCCCTGCGCATCGCGATCCCCGCGCCGCTTCTGGCTGCCGGCCTCGACAGCCTCTTCGTGCTCGGCACCGTCTCGGGCTCCGATACGGAAACCGCCGCGCAGCTGGCTTCGCTGCTCGATGCCCACCACTACACCGACGGCGCCGGCTTCGTGCGCACCGGCACGCCGACCAACAACAGCGCCGACCGCCGGGCCGGCTACGACTCGTCCGATGACGGCCGGACGCAGAGCTTCGGCTGCGAAGTCGATTTCGATCCATCCACGCTCGACGCCGCATCGAATGCCCTGCGCCTCGGCCAGGCGCTCGGCCTTCCCGGCGGGCAGGTCGCGCCGGTGCTCGGCCGGCTGCCGCAGGCCGCAGAGCCGCAAGACGCCGACGTGCGCGCCACGAACAACGCGCTGTGGCCCGCAAGCTGGGGCTACTTCCTGAGCAACCTGGCGGGGCCGGATGGCAGCGGACTGACGCCCGATCACATCGCCTGGGCGCGCGGCCATTTCCTGGACCACGTTCGCAGCGCCGGCCCCTACGCCGCCCTGCGCTGCGGCCGCCAGCCCTACGGCATCCTGCCCGTCACCTCCCTCGACCAGTGGCGACCTCGCGCCGGCGACGAAGCCGCGCAGTCGCGCGACACCTGGCTGCGGAACCTGTTGGTTCAATTGCGCGACGGCGCCTGGCGCCCGCAGCTCGGCGATGCCGCGCGCCTGGGGCGCCGGCAGCCCGCCGACCCCGATGCCGACCTGGCCGACGTGATGCGCACCGACGCGGTCTCGAGCAGCTACGGCACGCGCGCCGTGCTCGGCCGCCACTACCTGCAGCATCTGCGCGCCTTCCTCGGCGAAGACCTGCAGGGCAGCGGCTTCATTCCGATGCACGACGCGATCGCCACCGGCGTGCTGCAGCGCCTCGGCCTGCCGTGGCGTCCCCGGCTCACGCGCGCCGCCTATGCCGACCTGGGCTTTGGCGTGGGCTCGCCGCTGGTGCAGGCCGGCGAGGTGTCGCCCTGGCGCAAGCTCGAACCCGACTACATCGCCGCGCTCCTGGCCCAGCCTTCTATCGACGCGCTGATCGCCATGCGTCCCGACCCTGCCGACCCCGACAGCGCGTCGAGCCTGCTGCAGACCTTGCTGCGCCACGCGCTGCTGCGCGAGCTGGCGCA
>JBDSEG010000103.1:0-16046 GCA_039920165.1 Burkholderiaceae bacterium | reverse complement strand
TGCGGCCTTCGCGCAGCAGCTTGAAATACCACGAGCCGTCGACCGTGTCGCCGTAGAGGCAGGCGCCGACCAGCTTGTCGTCCTTGATGACGAGCTTCTTGTAGACCCCGCCGAAGGGATCGCTCATCACGATCTCCTCGAAGCCATCCTCGGCCTTGCCGCCGGCGAAGTCGCCGGCCGAGAACAGGTCGATCCCGGTGACCTTCAGCTTGGTGCTGGTCAGGCTGCCGGTGTAGCGGCCGATGCCGAACTCGGCCAGGTGGGTCGCGCAGACCCGGCCCTGCTCGAACAGCGGTGCGACCAGCCCGTAGGCGATGCCGCGGTGCGCGGCGCATTCGCCGACCGAATAGACCCGCGGGTCGGTGGTGGTCTGCATCGTGTCGCTGACGACGATGCCGCGCTGGCAGTGCAGGCCGATCTTCTCGGCCAGTTCGGTGTTCGGGCGGATGCCGGCGGCCATCACGACCAGGTCGGCCGGGATCTCGGTGCCGTCCTTGAAACGCACGGACATGACACGGCCGTCCGCGTTGCCGACCAGCGCTTCGGTCTGGGCGCCGATCAGGAACCTGAGGCCGCGCTCCTCGAGCGACTTCTGCAGCAGCTTGCCGGCCACGTCGTCGAGCTGTCGCTCCATCAGCCACGGCATGATGTGGACGACCGCGACCTGCATGCCTCGCAGCATCAGGCCGTTGGCGGCTTCCAGGCCGAGCAGGCCGCCGCCGATCACCACCGCATGGCGGTACCTGGTCGCGGCCTCGATCATGGCGTTGGTGTCGGCGATGTCGCGGTAGGCGATCACGCCCTGCAGGTCCTTGCCCGGCACAGGCAGGATGAAGGGGTTGGAGCCGGTTGCGATCAGCAGCCGGTCGTATTCGACCTCGGTGCCGTCCTCGGCCGTGACGACGCGCCGCCGCCGGTTCACATCGACCACCTTCTTGCCGGTGTGCAGGGTGATGCCGTGCTCGGCATACCAGGACAGAGGATTCAGGATGATCTCGTCGACGGTCTGCTCGCCCGCCAGCACCGGCGACAGCAGGATGCGGTTGTAGTTCGGGTGCGGCTCGGCGCCGAACACCGTGATGTCGTACAGCGCGGGCGCGATCTTCAGCAGCTCCTCGAGCGTGCGCACCCCGGCCATGCCGTTGCCCACCATCACCAGCTTCATCTTCTTCATGCGGTCCTCCAGGCCTTGTCGGGGGCGGCGGTGACAATGCCGCCATGAGTGTCGACGTCGAGATCGGTCACGCCAGCCGACGCGGGCCGCGCGAACTGAACGAGGATTTCGCCGGTGCCACGCGCTCGGCTCCCGACGACCCGGTACAGGGCGTGATCGCGGCGATCGCCGACGGCGTCAGCGGCGGCGGCGGCGGTCTCGAAGCGGCGCAGACGACGGTGATGGGCCTGCTGGCCGACTTCTTCGCCACGCCCGCGACCTGGGAGACCAGCGTCGCGCTGGACCGCCTGATCGGCGCGCAGAACAACTGGCTGGTGGCGCAGAACCGCCAGCGCGACAGCGTCGCCGCGATGACGACCCTGAGCCTGCTCGTGCTGCAGGGCCAGACCTACACCGTCGCGCATGTCGGCGACACCCGCATCTGGCGCGTCGTCGACGGCCAGGCCCAGCTGCTGACCCACGACCATGCCTACAGCCATCCCGACCTGCGCAGCCGCCTGACGCGCGCGGTCGGCCTCGACGAGCTGCTGCACGTCGACTACCAGCAAGGCGAGCTGCGGCCGGGCGACTGTTTCGTGCTGACCAGCGACGGCGTGCACGGCGCGCTGCGGCCGGCGCGCATCGCCGCGCTGGCCGCGCAGGGCAGTGCCGACGCGGCGAGCGAGGCGCTGGTCGAAGCCGCGCTGGCGGCCGGCAGCCGCGACAACGCGACCGCGCTGGTGGTGCGCGTGCTCGGCCTCGATGCGGCGCGGCTGGAGGACGAGACCGCGCGCACCCGCGGCCTGCCGGCGCTGCCGAAGAAGCGGATCGGCGACCGCGTCGACGGCTACACCATCACCGCGCTGGTGGCCGACACCGGCGTGCACCGGCTGTACCAGGCGCGCGACCAGCGCAGCCAGGAGCTGGTTGCGCTGAAGACATTGCACGAGTCGCGCGCCGGCGATTCCGAGGAGCGCGCGATGCTGGCCCACGAGGCCTGGCTGTCGCAGCGCGTGACCGAGCGCGACGGCCGCGGCTTCGTGCGCTGCCGCGATGCCGCGGGCGCGACCGCGCTGTACACGGTCTACGACTGGCACGGCGGCCAGACGCTCGAGCAGATGCTGGCGGCGGGGCGCCGCTTCGGCGTCGCCGAGGTCGTCGCGGCGGCCGCCGAGATCGGCCGCGCGCTCGGCCGCCTGCACCGCCAGGGCGTGGTCCACCGCGACGTCAAGCCGGCCAACCTGCACCTCGGCGACGACGGCCAGTGGCGCCTGCTCGACCTCGGGGTCGCCCTCTCGGGGCGCGAGGGTGCGGCGGCGCGCGAACTGCATGCGGGCACGCCGAGCTACATCAACCCCGAACAGTGGGAAGGCGCGGCGCCGGCCGCGGCGAGCGACCTGTTCGCGCTCGGCGTCACGTTGTACCGCTGGCTCGGCGGACGCCTGCCCTACGGCGAGATCGAGCCCTACCAGAGAGCGCGCTACCGGCGCGACCCGCAAGCCTTGTCGCGCCTGCGACCGGACGTGCCGATGTGGCTCGACCACCTGGTGCGCAAGGCGGTCGCGCTCGACGCCCGCCAGCGCTTCGAGACCGCCGAGGAATTTCTGCTGGCGCTCGAACGCGGCGCCTCGCGCATGCTCGGGCCGCCGGCGACGACCGCACTGGCCGACCGCAACCCGGCGGCGCTGTGGATGATCGGCTGCGCGGTCTCGCTGCTCTTGAACGCGCTGCTGATCTACTGGCTGCTGTTCCTGCCGCGCTGACGCGCACGCCTGCTTCATGCGGGCCGCTCTTCGGGGTTCGGGCGCTTCCCGGTCTCGGGCCACCCTGGTGCTGCTGGCCGCCCGCTTTGCAGCGGGGTCGACCCCTTGGCTCGCCCACCCGTTTCGGCCCAGGTCCGCGTCCAGCGGATCTGCACCCGCCGCAACATGCCGAGCATGACGACGGCGAGCACCGCGAATCCGACGAAGCCCCACAGGTAGGTGTCGGTCAACTGCTTCGACTGGCCCATCGCGTTCGGAATCAACCCACCCCCGAGCGCACCGACCTCGCCGATCATCGACCCGGCCACCGCGGTCGCCAGCGGCCAGCGCAGCGGCACCAGCTGGAACAGCGCGCCGTTGCCCGCACCGAGGGCGGCGAAGCACAGCATGAACAGCAGCGCCGTCGCGGTCACCGAGCCGCCGGCCAGCCCGCACAGCACCAGCGACACGGCGACGATGCCGAGCACCGCGCTGAGGGTGTTGATGCCGCCGATGCGGTCGGAGATATAGCCGCCGACGACACGCACCGCCGAGCCCATCAGCGTGGCGAGCATGGTCAGCTGGCCGGCCTCGACCTTGGTGACCTTGAACTGGTCGTAGAAGTAGGTCGGCAGAAAGCTGGCCAGGCCGATGAAGCCGCCGAAGGTGACGATGTAGATCAGGCTGAAGGCCCAGCCGTCCTTCTCGAACAGGCAGGCCACGTGCTGGCGCAGGCTCTGGTGCTCGCGGTCGGGCGGCTCCTTGGCGACCATCCACATCACCGCCAGCGGCAGCAGCATGGTCGCCGCGGCCAGGCCGTAGACCGTCGACCAGCCGTAGGCCTGGGCGAGCGGCGGCGCGAACAGAACGGCCAGCACGGTGCCTGAATTGCCGGCGCCGGCGATGCCCATCGCCAGGCCCTTGTAGCGCGGCGGGAACCAGCCGCTTCCCAGGCTCAGCGCGACGCCGAAGCTGGCGCCGGCGATGCCCAGCAGCACACCCATCGCCAGCACCTCGTCGTAGCTGTCGACGAGGAAATAGCCATAGCCCAACGCGAGCACGACCAGCAGCATCTCGACCATCGCGGCGTTCTTGCGCCCGATGTACTGCGACAGCACGCCGAGCGGAAAACGCATCAGCGCGCCGGCCAGGATCGGGACCGAGATCATGAAGCCCTTCTGCGCGGCGGTCAGGCCGAAACTCTCGCTGATGAAGGGCGCCATCGCGCCGTTGAGCACCCAGATCGCGAAGCAGAAGTCGAAGTAGAGGAAGGCGGCGACCAGCGTGGGCCAGTGTCCGGACTTAAGAAAGGTTTTGGCGTCGGCCATTGACGGATCCTCCGAAGGGTGGTGTTGCCAGCGAACCAGGCGCCGGCCAGTGGCGCAGGCCGCGTCGCTCGGAACGCACCTGCCCTTTACGCAAGGCGCATGCCAATCCTTGCCGGGTGTTCAGCCGCTGGGCTCACGCACGTGGTGCGTCGGTGCAGGCTTCTTGGTGCGGCACTGCGCATCGCCGAACGGCGCGGCGCGCACCTCTGGCGCGGGGTCGGTGCAGACCGTCGACAGCGGTCATCACAGTGCGCTCGGAGCGCACCGTGATGACCGAGTCGCCCGCGTGATCGGTCAAGGCCGCCGCGCGGGTGCGCACCGTCGTCGATCGGCAGCGCCTTCAGCAAGGAGGCAGGCCGTGACCGCTTAGGAGGCCACGGTGCGTGGCGTCAGCCGCCCCCGACCAGCCCGTTGCGGATCGCGTAAACCGTCAGTTCCGAGTTGTTCGACAGGCCGAGCTTCTCGAGCACGCGGGCGCGGTACACGCTCACGGTCTTCGGGCTCAGGGTCAGCTCCTCGGCGATATCCGACAGCCGCTTGCCCGACGCGATCAGCGTGAGCGTCTGCATCTCGCGGTCCGAGAGCTTCTCGTGCGGATTCTGGGTCGACGGCGTGGTGAGGCTTTCGACCAGCATCTGCGCGATCTCGGGGGTCACGTATTTGCGCCCCTGCCCGACCGTGCGCACCGCGGCGACGATGAGCGCCGGGTCGCCGCCCTTGTTGACATAGCCGAAAGCGCCGGCGCGCAGCGCGCGGATCGCATACTGGTCTTCGGGGTACATCGAGACGACCAGAACCCGCATCGTCGAGCCTTCGTCCTTGAGCACGTGCAGCACGTCAAGGCCGCTGCGCCCTGGCAGATTGATATCGAGCACCAGCACGTCGGCCGTGGTGTCGCGCAACAGCACGCGCAACTCGCCGTAGTCGCCCGCTTCGCCGACGACCTCGATGTCGGGCGCGTCGCACAGCGTGTCGCGGATCCCGCGCCGGATCAGCGCATGGTCGTCGCACAGGATGACCTTGATCAAAGACTGCCCCATTCGCTCGGATCGCCCGCGTTGCGCAGGCGCGGATTCGGTTCCACCGGCGCGCCGGGCGTGTCCAGCGGGACCGAGAGGATGAGAGTTGTACCACCCTCGCCGCTGGACAGGTCGACCCAGCCGCCGACCGTCCCGGCGCGCTCGTGCAAGCCGCGGATGCCGAACGATCGCGCCTTCGCGAGGTCTTCGCTCGACAACCCGCGACCGTTGTCGCTGACCTCGAGCGACAGTACGCCGCCGGCGAGCGACAGGTCGATCCGCACGCGGCTCGCCTGCGCATGCTTGGTGATGTTGGTCAGCGCCTCCTGCGCGGTGCGGTAGGCAACCAGCGGCACGCCGGCGGGGAGTTCGTCCAGGTGCTCGGGCAGCCCCAGCACGCAGACGACGCCGGTGCGCTTTTCGAAGCGCTGGCCGATCCACTGCAGCGCCGCGAGCAGGCCCTGCTCGAGGATTGCCGGACGAAGGTTGTGCATGATCCGCTGGCTCGATTCGAGCGCCAGCGTCAGCGTCTCGAGCGCCGCATTCACGCGCGCCAGGATGCGCGGCGACTCCGAATGGCGGGCGATCCACGCGAGGTCGAAATTGAGCGCCGTCAATGCGCCGCCCACATCGTCGTGGATCTCGCGCGCGATCGACGCGCGCTCGTGCTCGATGCTGGTCTGCAGATGCTGCGCGAGTTCGCGCAGGCGCTGCTTCGATTCGCCGAGTTCGCGGTCGGCCCGCTGGCGCGCGCGCCGCGTCTCGGTGGCCTCGATTGCATGCAGCAGCGCCGGGACCAGCCGCGCGAGGTGGCTTTTCAGCAGGTAATCGCTCGCGCCGTTGCGCATCGCCTCGACCGCAGTGTCCTCGCCGATCTCGCCCGAGACCAGGATGAACGGCACATCGTGCCCGCCCGACTTCAGCAGGTCGAGCGCAACCAGTCCGGAGAAGCCGGGCAGGTTGTAGTCGGAGATGACGACGTCCCACGGCTGCTTCAACGCGGCCAGGAATTCGGCCTCGGAATCGATCCTGCGCACCTGCGCACGCAGGCCGCCACGGCGCAGATGCGCGAGCATCAGCTCGTGGTCGAGCGCCGAATCCTCGAGGTGCAGGATGCGCAGGGCGCGCTGGTGAACGGGCTGCAGGGCCATGGCCCAGTATGCCCGCGCGCGCTGCCGTCCCTATTCGGTGGCGGCGCGGCGCAGGGTCTCGATAACCGGCCTGCGCAGCACCTCGCGCAAGCCCCACCAACCGGCGGCCAGTGCGAGCAGCGCGCCGGCCGCCGCGCCGACGAGCGGCACCCAGGGCGCCGGCTTCCATTCGAACTCGAAGGCATAGCGCGCGAGCGCCCAGCCGACCGCCATCGCCGCGATCGATGCCAGCAACCCGGCGAGCGCACCGACGCCCAGCAGTTCGGCGCGCTGCACTTGTGCAAGCAGGCGGCTGCTGGCGCCGAGTGCGCGCATCACGGCGAATTCGCGCGCGCGCTCGTCACGCGTCGCGCTCACCGCGGCGAACAGCACCACCAGGCCCGAAGCGAGCGTGAACCCGAACAGGAATTCGACCGCCCGCACGACCTGGTCGAGCACCGCCTGGACCTGCGCGATCGACGCCGAGACATCGATGTTGGTGATGTTGGGAAAGTCGCGGCTGAGCGCGTTGTCAAAACTGGCACCGGCGTTGCCACCCGCGGCAACACCGCCCGTCGGCGCGCGAAAGGCGGCGATATAGCTCACCGGCACGTCGGCCATCCGTGCGGCCGGGAACATGACGAAGAAGTTGACCCGCATCGAGCCCCAGTCGACCTTGCGCAGGCTCGTGATGCGGCCTTCGGCGCTCGCACCGCCGACATCGAAGCGCAGACGGTCGCCGAGCTTCAGGCCGAGCGTCGTCGCCAGGCCCTCCTCGACGCTCAGGCCGCCGGCCTCGTCGTCGGTCCAGTGGCCCGCGCTGACAAGGTTGTGCTCCGGCAGGGTTGCACCGTGGCTCAGGTTGAACTCGCGCTCGGCCAGGCGGCGCGCGCGTTCGTCGGTGTAGGTGGCCGGATCGAGCGGTTTGTCGTTCACCGCCACCAGGCGCCCGCGGATCATCGGAAACCAGTCGAAGCGCGTGACGCCGCCATCGCGCAAGGCCTTGCGGAAAGCATCGCTCTGCTCGGGTTGCACGTTGATGACGAAGCGGTTCGGCGCATCCTTGGGGGTGGCGGCGCGCCAGCTGTCGACCAGGTCGGTGCGCAGCAGCACCAGCAGCACGAGCGCGAGCAGGCCGACACTGAGCGCGCTGACCTGCAGCACTGCGAAGGCCGGTCGCGCGGCGATCTGGCGCGTGGCGAGGATGAGCCAGCGCGGCGCACGCGCCTCGGGCACCGCGCGGCGCAACAGCGCGACCGCGCCCCAGGCGGCGACCGCGAACAGCGCGACCGCGCCCGCGAAGCCGCCGACCGCGATCAGGCCGAGCTTCACGTCGCTCGCCACCGCAAGCAGCAGCGCGACAAAGCCGAGCGCCCCCGCGCCGAGCACCGCGATCGACGCCGGCTTGAGCGCGCCCATATCGCGCCGGATGACGCGCAGCGGCGGCACCTGGGCGAGCTGCAGCACCGGCGGCAGGCCGAAGCCGAGCAGCAGCGTGAAGCCGACGCCGAGGCCGAACAGCGCCGGCCACGCACTCGGCGCCGGCAAGGCCGCGGCCACCAGCCCGGCGAGCAGCCAGACAAAGACGTTGTGGAGCACGAAGCCGAACACCACGCCGGCTCCGCTGGCCAGCAGCCCGACGAGGCCGAACTCGATCCCGTATTGCTGCGCGATGCTGCGCTGGGGCAGGCCGAGCACGCGCAGCATCGCGCAGTCGTCGAGGTGGCGCGCGGCAAAATCGCGCGATGCGATGGCGACCGCGACCGCGGCCAGCAGCGCGGCGAGCAGCGCCACCAGGTTCAGAAATTTCTCGGCCCGCGCCAGCATCTGGCGCATCTCGGGCCGGCCGCTGTCGATCGACTCGATGCGCACGCCGCGCAGGCTCTCGCGCTCGACCGCAGCCTTGGTCCAGGCCGTGAACGCCTGCACGGGCGCGTCGCTGGTACCGGGCGCCGCCACCGCCAGCCGGTAGCTGACCCGGCTGGCCGGTTGGATGAGGCCGGTCGCCGGCAGATCCACAAGGTTGAGCAGCACGCGCGGCGCGAAATTGGCGAAGCCCGCACCGCGGTCCGGCTCGATGACGATTACGCGCTCGATCCGCAGGCTCGTGTCGCCGAGCAGCAGCGGATCGCCGATCTTCAGGTTGAGCGCCACCAGCAGCGTCGCATCGACCCAGGCCGTCCCCGGCGCCGGCGCCTTGGCACGCACCTCGGGCGTGCCGGCTCCCGCGTGCACGAGCACGCTGCCGCGCAGCGGATAGCCTTCGCTGACCGCCTTCACGCTGACCAGCCGGGTCGCGCCGCCCTGCACATCCGAGGCCCGGCCCATGCTCGGAAAACTCGCCGTGCGGGCGGTCGCGAGGCCGAGTTCGGCCGCCTTAGCGGCAAAGCCCGCGGGGGCAGGCTGATCGGTCGCGACGATCGCATCACCACCGAGCATCTGGCGCGCATCGCGCGCAAGCCCCCCCTGGATCCGGTCGGCGAAGAAGCCGACCGCGGTCAGTGCCGCGACCGCGAGCGTCACCGCGACGAACAGCAGGCGCAACTCGCCAGCGCGGAAATCGCGCGCCGTCTGGCGCCACGCCAGGCGCCAAGGCGAGACGGAGAAGGGTGCGGGCGATGCGATACGCGGGGCGGTCATGGCGCGAAGGTACAGGAGCCGGCGCAGGCCGGTCCGGCGAAGGTCGAATGCCGGCGGCACGCGCGCGTCGCAAGCGGCGCTTGCGAACGCCGGCGCGCCGTCCGCTAATTCCTGCACAGCGCGGGGCGCGTCGTGCGGCTGGGCGGCCGGTGCGCGGCTCAATCGGCCGCCTTTCCAGACGATAAAGGGACATCTCCGCGGCCGTCCTGAGTGCCTCCCTGATGTCCCTCTCGGTATCTCTAAGACGCATCATCGGAGTCGGCAGCGCGCTGACAGGGCTGGCGATCGCAGCGGGTCTAACGCTCGCCGCACTCGAATTCGGGCCGCAAGGCGTCGCACCCGAGCTGCTGATCGGCGGCAGCGCTGTGCTCGCCAGCGCTGTCGCGGGCACCCTGTACCGCAGCGCCACGAAGCTGCTCGACCGTCTGCTCGATGACCACCAGACCGAGCACCGCCGCTTTCAGACCGCGATCGACAATATCTCGCAGGGGCTGTGCTTTTTCGACGGCGCGCAACGCCTGATCTTCAGCAACCGCCGCTATGCGGAGATGTACCGGCTGGCGCCGGAGCATATCCGCCCGGGGACGACGCTCGGCGAGATCGTCGATGAGCGCTTCAAGCGCGGTTCGGGTCCCGATATGACGCCGGCGCAATATCTCGATTGGCGCGCGCGCATTGCCGTATCGAGCGAGCCGTCGGACACCCTCTTCGCGCTGAAGGACGGACGCACCTTCGCGATCCACCACGAGCCGATGCCCGACGGCGGCTGGGTCGCGACCCACGAGGACATCACCGAGCGCCGGCGCGCGGTGGCGCAGATCGAACGCATGGCGCATCACGACGAACTGACCGGGTTGCCAAACCGGGTGCTGTTCCGCCAGCGCCTGGTCTCCAGCCTCGCGACCGGCAGCGAGACCGCGCCGCTGGCCGTGCTGTGCATCGACCTCGACCGCTTCAAGGCCGTCAACGACACGCTCGGCCATCCGGTGGGCGATGCCTTGCTTCGCCTGGTATCGCAGCGCGTGGGCGAATGCCTGCGCCACAACGACCTGGTCGCACGCCTGGGCGGCGACGAGTTCGCGATCATCCAGACTAGCGGCGCGCAGCCCGGCGCGGCGCGCGGCCTGGCGCAGCGGCTGGTTCGGGTGCTGGCGGTGCCGTTCGAGATCGATGGCCACCAGGTCATGGTCGGCGCAAGCGTCGGCCTGGTGCTGGCACCGGCCGACGGCACCGACCCCGACGATCTGATGAAGAAGGCCGATATGGCGCTCTATGCCGCGAAGGCGGCCGGGCGCGGCACCTTCGCCTTCTTTCGCCCGCAGATGGACGAGCAGGCGCAGCGCCGACGCGGCCTGGAGATCGACCTACGCAGCGCGATCGAGAAGCGCGAACTCGAGCTGCACTACCAGCCCATCGTCGGCCTCGGCCAGCGCCAGGTGGTCGGCTTCGAGGCGCTGCTGCGCTGGCACCACCCGGTGCGCGGAATGGTCGCGCCCGATATCTTCATTCCCCTGGCCGAAGATACCGGCCTGATCGATTCGATCGGCGAATGGGTGCTCAACGAGGCTTTCGCGCAGGCGTCGCACTGGCCCCCTTCGATCGGCATCGCGGTCAACCTGTCGCCGGTGCAGCTCAAGAACGGCAACCTCGTCGCGGTCGTCAGCGGGGCCTTGCAGCGCTCCGGCCTCGCCGCGAATCGGGTCGACCTGGAGATCACCGAGTCGGTGCTGCTGGCGGAAAACTCGATCAATGTCGCCACGCTGCACCGGCTGCGCGGCCTCGGGGTGCGAATCTCGCTCGACGATTTCGGCGTGGGCTATTCGTCGCTCAGCTACCTGCGCTCGTTCCCGTTCAAGAAACTCAAGATCGACCGCTCGTTCATCCGCGACGTGGTCGGCAACCGCGAGGCGGTGGCGATCGTGCGGGCCATGACCACGCTCGGCAAGAGCCTGGACATGCTGATCACCGCCGAAGGCATCGAGACCGAAGAGCAGTACGCCTGCGTGCGTGAACTCGGTTGCGACGAGGCGCAAGGCTATCTGCTGAGCGCACCGCGCCCGGCGGCCGAGATCGAGACGATGCTGCGACCCGAGCGAAGGTTGACGCTGGTCGCGGCGAGTCGGTTCTGAGCACCCCCAGGAAATGTCTTCGACATTCCCGCCCCCAGGGGTCAAGCAAAGTGGCAAAGCCATATTTCCTTGAGAGCTGATTCGCCGGTTCGTGCGGCGGCCCTGTCGTTTTGCACGAACGCTGCATGCGATTGCGCTGCACCCAAAAGCGTCCTGCCGGTGCTGTAATTCGGCATGGACAACACCTCGACCCTGCCTTCGATCTTCGTCTCGCACGGCTCGCCGATGATCGCGCTCGAACCGGGTGCGGCGGGTGCTTTTCTGCAGCGCCTGGGGCCTGCGATCGACGCCGCCTTCGGCCGGCCGCGCGCCATCCTCGCGATCTCGGCGCACACCGTTGCGCGCACGCCGGTGCTGCTCGCGGCGGCGCGGCACAGCGCGGTCTACGACTTCGGCGGCTTCGACCCGAAGCTGTCGACCTTGCGCTACGACGCGCCGGGTGGGCCCGACCTCGCGCCGTGCGTGGCCGCGCTGCTTCGCGAGGCCGGCATCCGCGCCGAGATCGCGCCCGAAGGCGGCCTCGACCACGGCAACTGGACCGCGCTGCGCTATCTCTACCCGCGCGCCGATATTCCGATCCTGCCGCTCGCCTTCGTGCCGGGCGACAGCCCGCACGCGCTGTTCGATATGGGCCGTGCACTGGCGCCTCTTCGAGAGCAGGGCGTGCTCGTCTTCGGCACCGGCAGCATCACGCACAACCTGCGCCGCATCTTTGCCGGCGGGCTGAGCGCGAAGGGCGACGTGCCCGAAATCGCCGAGAGTGCGGCGTTTCGCCACTGGGTGCAGGGGCGGTCCGCGGCGCGCGACTGGGAGGCCCTCTTCGCCTACCGCACGCGCGCCCCGCACGCGGTCGACATGCATCCGACCGACGAGCATCTGCTGCCATGGTTCGTCGCGGCGGGCGCAGGCGGACCCGAAGCCGCAGCCGTGCGCCTGCACGACAGCGTGACGCTCGGCAGCCTCGGCATGGATGCCTATGCCTTCGGTCCGCCGGGATCGCGCCTCGCGGCCGAGCTGGCGCGCGAACCCGCGCTCGCCTGACACGGATGCCCGCGGCCGCGCCCGATCCGATCGAGCGCCTGCGCACGGCGCGGCTGGTGCTGCAGGCGCCGCGGGTCGAACTCGGCAGTGCGGTGGCCGACTACCTTCGGCGCAACCGCGCCCACTTCGCGCCCTGGGATCCGCCGAGCTCGCCGCAGGTGTACGGCGCCGCGTTCCAGCGCGCTGCGCAGGCCGACGCCGCACGCGCATTCACCGAAGGCAGCGCGTACCGCTACTGGCTGAGTCCGCACGATGACGCAAGGCGCGTCATCGGCAGCGTGCATTTCAGCAACGTCGTGCGCGGCGCCCAGCACGGCGCGGCACTCGGCTACGGGCTGGACAGCGAGGCGGTCGGCGCCGGCCTGATGACCGAGGCGCTGACCCAGGCGATCGCAACCGTGTTCTCCCCGCGCATCAACCTGCACCGCATCCAGGCCTCGTGGCTGCCGCACAACCTGCGCAGCGGCGCCGTGCTGCAGCGCCTGGGCTTTCACGACGAGGGCCTGGCCCGCGACTATCTCTTCATCGACGGCCACTGGCGCGATCACCGGATCTTCGCGCTGCTGAACCCGGCCTTCATCGTCCCGGCCGAGTGGCCGCAATGGATCGCAGCGCGCGAGCTCGAAGCGCCGCCGCGCTAGCGGCGCCGGCTACAGTCGCGCAGCTTCCGCCACGACTGCGAGCCCGTCCATGCCTCATTGCCTTCGCCGCGCCGGCGCGACCTCGATGGTCGCAATCGCCATTGCGATCAGCTTGTTCGTGGGGCCTGCGCGCGCCGCCGATCGGCCGTTCCTGCTCACCTCATCGGCCGCCGCCGAGGAGGACGACGACAACGTGTGGGCGATCGAATCGTGGTGGCAACGCGCCGGTTCGCAGCGCACGTTCAGCATCGCGCCCGAGTACGCCTTCAGCCCGACCGACTCGGTGCAGTTCGAGTTTTCGCGCAGCCGCGACCGCGCCGCCGGCGATCGTTCGCACGGCCTGGAGGTCGAGTTCAAGCACCTGTTCAACCGCATCGGCCGCGACGGCTTCGGCTGGGGCCTGGACCTCTCGCTCGCCGCCGGCAGCGCGAACGGCAGCGGCTGGCACGCCGAAGGCCTCGCGCTGAAGCTGCCATGGACGCTCGCAATCGGTGAGAGCGGCGCGCAGTTGCACGCCAATGCCGGCATCGCCAAGGCGCGCGGCGCGCGGCGCGAGTTCGTCGCCTCGGCAGCCTACGAACACCCGCTGCCCGGGCGCGTCACCGGCTTCGTCGAGATCGGCCGCGCCGACCGCCAGACGCTGCTCCATGGCGGCATCCGCCACTGGCTCAAGCGCGAGAAACTGGCACTCGACATCAGCGTGCAGCGCATCCGCGCCGGATCGGATTCGGCGTCGGGGGTGGTGATCGGGATCGGCTGGTACGACCTGTAGTTTTTGTCGGACCGAGAAGCCGCATCACACCATCAGCGCCAGCCGTTCGAGGATCAGCACCGCGAAGAAGCCGAGCGCGGCGATCACCGTCCACTTGACGATTCGCACCGCCAGCAGCATGTAGCGACGCTGGCCGGTGCCCACATACATCGCAAAGCACACCAGCGCGCCCGCGAACAGCAGCAGGACGATCCATCGAAATATCAGCATTGCTGCCGCGTCACCACGCCGGTGCCAGCTCGGCCATCCCGGCCGGCGCCTTGGAGGCGTCGTCGAATGTGACGACCTCGTAAGCCTTCGGATCGGCGAGGAGCTTGCGCAGCAACAGGTTGTTCAGGGCATGCCCGGAGCGGAATGCGCTGTACGCGGCAAGCAGCGGATGGCCGAGCACCTGCAGGTCGCCGATGGCATCGAGGATCTTGTGCTTGACGAATTCGTCGCCGTAGCGAAGGCCTTCGCTGTTGAGCACCTTCTGGTCGTCGATCACGATCACGTTGTCCATGCTGCCGCCGAGGCCCAGGCCGCGCCGGCGCATCGCCTCGACATCCTTGGTGAAGCCGAAGGTGCGGGCGCGCGCGATCTCGCGCGCGTACTGGCCGGCGCCCATGTCGAACTCGAAACGCTGGCCGGTCTGGTCGACCGCCGGATGGCCGAAGTCGATCTCGAAGGCGAGCTTGTAGCCCTCGAACGGATCGAGCCGCGCCCACTTCAGGCTCGCGCCTTCGCCCTCGCGGATCTCGACCCGGCGCAGCACGCGCGCAAATCGCTTGGGCGCCTCTTGCAGCACGACGCCCGCGCTTTGCAGCAGGAAGACGAATGACGCCGCCGAGCCGTCGAGCACCGGTACTTCCTCGCCGCTGATATCGACCCGCAGGTTGTCGATCCCCAGGCCAGCGCAGGCCGACAGGAAATGCTCGACGGTCTTGACCTTCGGACCGCCCGGTTCGCCCGGCGGCGACAGGGTCGTCGCCATCCGCGTATCGCTCACGTTCTCGACCGCGACCGGAATCTCGACCGCCTGCGGCAGGTCGATGCGCCGGAAGACGATGCCCGTATCGGGCGGCGCCGGTCGCAAAGTCAGCTCGACCCGCTGTCCGCCATGTACACCCAGCCCGACTGCGCGGGTGATGGACTTGAGGGTGCGCTGGGCAAGCATGGGGCGATTCTAGGGAGCGCCCCATGCCCGCGCCGACGCCGGTCGTCAGTCGGCCTGCTTCCTGAGGAACGCCGGAATCTCGATTTCGTCCATCCCGTTGCTCGCCAGCGCATCGACCTTGGCCGCAGCCGTCCGCCCGGTGCGCCAGACGCTCGGCGTCGACAACCCGCTGTAGTCGTGTTGCGCGGTCGCCGGTTGCGACGGCATGTTGAGCACCGGCAGGTCGTGGGTTCCGGTGCGCTGCGCGGGCATGCTGTGCACCACCGTCATCGGCGTCGATTGCACGCGCTTGGCCGGGCTGAGGCCGGTCGCGATGACGGTCACGCGCAGCTGGTCCCCCAGGCTTTCGTCGTAGGCCGTGCCGTAGATGACGTGCGCGTCCTCGGCGGCGTAGCGACGGATGGTATTCATCGCGTTGCGGCTTTCGGCGAGCTTGAAGTTGTTGCGGTTCGCCGCGATCAGCACCAGCACGCCCCGCGCACCCGACAGGTCGATGCCTTCGAGCAGCGGGCATGCCACCGCACCGTCGGCCGCCTTGTTGGCGCGGTCCGGACCGCTCGCGATGGCAGTACCCATCATCGCCTTGCCGGGCTCGCTCATCACCGTCTTCACGTCCTCGAAGTCGACATTGACGAGGCCGGGCACGTGAATGATGTCGCTGATGCCGCCAACCGCATTGCGCAGCACATCGTTGGCGTGCGCGAAGGCCTGGTCCTGCGTCACGTCGTCGCCCAGCACCTCGAGCAACTTCTCGTTCAGGATCACGATCAGCGAATCAACATTCGCTTCGAGTTCGGCCAGGCCGGCGTCGGCCGCCTTCATGCGCCGGTTGCCCTCGAACTCGAACGGCTTGGTCACGACGCCCACCGTCAGGATGCCCATCTCCTTGGCGATGCGCGCGATCACCGGCGCCGCGCCGGTGCCGGTGCCGCCGCCCATGCCAGCGGTGATGAACAGCATGTGCGCGCCTTCGATGCTGGCGCGGATCTGCTGCTCGGCCTCTTCGGCCGCCGACTGTCCGACCGTCGGCTTGGAGCCCGCACCCAGGCCGGTGCTGCCGAGCTGGATCAGCTGCGTCGCGGTCGAGCGGTTGAGCGCCTGCGCATCTGTATTGGCGACGATGAACTCGACGCCAGCGACGTTCTTCGCAATCATGTGGTCGACCGCGTTGCCGCCGCCGCCGCCCACGCCGATCACCTTGATCTGCGTGCCCAGGTTGAATTCCTCGATCATTTCGATAGGCATGTCTTTACTCCAGTGTGTTGTTGCAGTTGCCGTTGGTATTTACTAACCGT
>JBDSEG010000102.1:0-9225 GCA_039920165.1 Burkholderiaceae bacterium | reverse complement strand
CCCGCCGCAACCGCCCCTGGACCGCTGGCAGCGCCTGTCCGCCGGCGTCGTGCGTTTCTTCCACGCCTACGCGAACTGGCTGGTTGGCATCTCGTGGAAGCGCTTCTTCCTGCTCGCCTTCTTGCTGATGCTGGCCTCGGCGCTGATCCAGTCGCTGCCGCCGTTCAGCTGGACCGTGACCGAGACGATTCACGATGCAGGCGACGTGCGCACGCCGCCTGCACCGCCGCCACCGCCCGGCGCATCAGGCCGGTCGGGCCGGTCGAAGTCCGACGGGGTCGACATCTCGATCGACGATTCGGGCATCCGCATCCGATCGCGTGCCAAGGATGCGGCCGCCGCGAGTGCCTCGGCGGCGGCCGCATCGGCATCCGCGGCGGCGAGTGCCGCCTCCGAGATCGAGATCCGCCTGCCTCCGCCCCTGGGCCGCGAGGCGCGCCAGGAAATCCTGCAGGCGATCGAGGAAGCCAAGCAGGAAGCGATCGAAGCCCAGAACGACGCTGCCGAGGCGGTTCGCGAAGCACACGCCGAAGCGGCCGCCGAACTGAGCCGCGATCGGCGCGCCAAGGTGCGCACCCGCGAGGTTCACTGGGGCGGCTTCCTGACCCAGCTCGCGCTGTTGTGGATCGTCGGCTCGATCATCCTGAAGGCGACCTACAAGGGCCGGGTCCAGGCCGAGGTGAAGGCTGCGCAGGCGACCGAGACGGCCGAGTCCGAATCACTCAAACGCCAGGTCGTCGAGGCGCGGATGGCAGCGATGCAGGCGCAGGTCGAGCCGCACTTCCTTTTCAACACGCTCGCCAGCATCGACCACCTGATCGAGACCGATCCGCCGCGCGCGAGCACGATGCAGAAGAACCTGATCGCGCTGCTGCGCGCCTCGATGCCGACGATGCGCGAGAACCATCCGAGCGCGCACAACCTCGGGCGCGAGATGGCCGTGATCCGACCGTATCTCGAGATCCTGAAGGTACGCATGGAAGACCGCCTGCACACCGAGGTGCAGGTGCCCGAAGGCCTGCTGTCGGCCGACTTCCCGTCGATGATGATCCAGTCGTTGGTCGAGAACGCGATCAAGCACGGCCTGGAGCCCAAGCCCGAAGGCGGCCTGCTGACAGTGCGGGCCGAGATCGTGCATGGCAAGCTCGCTGTCACGGTCGCGGACACGGGACTGGGCTTCGGCAAGGCGGCGACCGCGGGAACGGGCATCGGCCTGGCCAATATCCGCGAGCGGCTGCAACTGGTGTATGGCAAGCGCGCGTCGATGACGGTGGCCGACAACACACCGAGCGGAACCGTGGTCACGCTGACCGTGCCGTACCAGTCGCAGGTGCGCGAAGGCGATGCCGCGTGATGACCGGCCGACAGAACCTTAGGATCGCGGTATGAGCCCTTTCCCCGCGCGCGCGCTGATCGCCGACGACGAGCGCCTGATGCGCGAGCAGTTGCGCGCCCGGCTGGCCGAGGTCTGGCCGGAGCTCGAGATCGTCGGCGAGGCACGCAATGGCCTCGAAGCGGTGAAGATGACCGAGAGCCTCCACCCCCACATCGTCTTTCTCGATATCCGCATGCCAGGGCTGACCGGCGTCGACGCGGCGCGCCAGATCGCCCAGCTCGCCACCCACGAGGAAGCCGCCGACCAGTGGCCCGGCTGCGAGATCGTCTTCATCACCGCCTACGACCAGTACGCGGTCGAAGCCTTCGAGCAGGGCGTGGTCGACTATGTGCTCAAGCCGGCCGAGCGCGAGCGCCTTGCGCTCACGGTCGAACGGGTTCGCAAGCGCCTCGACCTGCGCCGGCGCGCCGCGAGCGCGAGCGCCGATGGCGCGCCTGACACGGCGGCTGACTTGGCAACCGCAGGCGATGCGCCCGCGCCGGTCGCGATGCAGCAGTTGCTGCACAGGCTCGCCGCCAAGCTCAACCCGGATGCACCGCCGGCGCTGCGCTGGATCCAGGCGTCGGTCGGGCAAAGCATCCAGATGATTCCGGTCGAGGATGTGCTGTTCTTCATCTCCGACGAGAAATACACCCGGGTCCAGACCGCGACGCTGGAAGCGCTGATCCGCAAGCCGATCAAGGAGCTGGTCGACGAACTCGACCCCGACCTCTTCTGGCAGATCCACCGCTCGACGCTCGTCAATACGCGCTTCATCGCCGGCGTGAGCCGCGACCTGCGCGGGCGTCAGCTGGTGGCGGTGAAGGGTCGGCCCGAAAAACTTGAGGTCAGCCGCAGCTTCACCGGGCTGTTCAAGGGGATGTAGTCGGGCCGCCCCGAAGATGGCGCGACGCGGTCACAGAAAGATGCGCAGCAATGCCTCGAGGCGGCGGGGTTGCGGCACATCGCCGAAGAGCGAACCCGACGGGCCCGAATAGCCCTGCCACTGCAGCGCGACTTCGGCCTTGGCCCAGTGGTAGCGCGCCTCGATCCATTGTTCGCGGCTGCGCGTTTCCTGATCGCGGCGGACGAAGGCGGCAACGTCGAAATTCTTCATGCCCAGGTCGCGCCAGGCGGCATAGACGAAAACGGCACGCCGCGTCGGCAGGTCCTGCAGGGTTTGCGCGGTCTGCAACAGGCGCAGGCCGTTGCCAGCCGCAGCAGTGCTGAAGCGGTTCCACTCGGCCCGGTCGGGTGCGGCGCTGTTGCTCTCGAACTCGGCGGTCAGCGAGAGGTTGAAAGCGGTCGTATACGTGAGTCCCACTGCAACGCGGCGCTGCACCTTCTCGGGACCGGGCAGGCCGAGCGCCTGCGTGGTCAAAGAGCGCGAGCGGCCACCGGACAGCTCGGCATAGGCGACGGTTGCCTGGCCGATCAGGCCGGACAGGTTGACGCCGGTTTGCACCGGCAGGTCGGTGCCGCCATGCAGCAGGATCTGCGGCTGGAAGTTCTCGCTGAACTTGTGGCTGCCGGCCAGGAGCCAGCGGTTGCTGCCGTTGGTGGCACCCTCGTTCAGGTCGAACGTGCCCGCGCTCGGCCGGCTGGCGAGCTTGGGCGACAGCACCGCCGAAAGCGAAGTCGTGCTCCACACTTTTTGCGCCTGGACGACGATGCTGCCCTGCCGGTTCTCGCGCAGCGCGGCGGGGTCTGGCGAGGTGATGGAGCGCAACGCGCCGACCTTGAAGTAGTCGGTCGGGTTGTAGCCATAGGCCGATCCGTAGCGCAGATTGATGCGGCCGAAATCGACGATGTCGGTCGGGCTCGCATGCCAGCTGAGATAGGCCTCGCGCAAGGTATTGACGCTGTAGTCGAGCACCTGGTCTTGGTGGCGCGCTACATCGAGCCGGTCGGACACGACGGCGCGCCAGCCAGGCGCGACCGTGGTATCGAGGCGGACATCGAGCGAGAGCCGGCCGCCGTGGACCGCCGAAGGGCTGCCGAGCAGCGTCGCGCGCGAGGCGGCCGCCTCGCCGAACAGGCGCCAACTCTGCGTGGCCTGCGCAGGTGCGAGCGCCGGCTGGTCGGCCAGCAGGAGGGCGTCGACGTCAATGGAAGGTGCCGGCGACGTCTGCGCGAAAGCCGGCAAAGCCGAGGCGGCAAGTACACCGAAGCACAAAGTGGCGGTCAGATTACGCAAGCGTTCACTCCGGTTTGAAGCGTGGCAGATAGTCGCGCTGCAGCCATGCTTCGGGCACATCGCGCCAGGCGAAATCGGTGTAGCGCATGACCGTCACCCAGTTCGGGTCGAGGCCGTCGATGATGACGATCTCGGTGGGGCGCGGTACGCCGAGTTGAGGCGTGAATTTGCGGTAGTAAGCGGTTTTCAGCAGCCGCCCGCTCTCGGCATAGAAAAGCGCCTTGACCGGCCGCGCGGTGCCAACCTCGACCCACATCTCGATATGGTTATAGGTCACGTCGGGCGAGCGCTCGGTCAATCGCAACTTGTGGGTCTTGCGGGTCACACGCTCGCCGTCGGCGATTTCCTCGTCGGCCACGAGCACGGCCTGGTATTCCTTGGCCAGATTGACCGTCACCACGTCGCCGTTGGCGGCCTGGCCAAGCAGGCGCTGCTGCGGCGACAAGCGGATGCTGGCCTTGCTCGACGGATCGAAAAACCAGAGATCGTTGCCGCTCTTGAGCAAGAGCTTGTTGGCGTCGCGCGGCGGATCAACGAAACGGATCAGGCTGCGGTACTGCCCGCCGGGGCCATCGGAGCGCGAATAGACCTGCAGGGTATTGGCATCGGTCTGCTGACGGTTGCGGAATTCGGTCAGCGATACCGTCACAGAGAAAGGTTTAGGCGGGTTGCGCACCTCGTCGCTCGCCGCGAGGAGGGCCTGCGCATCGGGCGCCGCAGCATGCGATGCCGCGGCCACGACGAACCAGATCGCGACGGCAAGAGTCCGGAAAAGCAAGGTCTTTGCGGCAGTCATGGGAAACATTTAGAGGGTGGCGCAAGGTGCCGACGATATGAAGAGCGAGGCGGGCGATCGGAACACGGGCCGACGCCCACCAATAAACGATCAAGGTGAATGCGATCGGGGACGAATAATAGGGCGCCGGCCGCCAAGCGGCGTGAAGTTGGCGAATGCCCAGCAATTGCGTTATGGCACCTTTGCGGCGTTAACGGCCATCGAAGCGCGCTGCGCCGCCGCCTCGCGCAAAGCCTTCAGGCGTGCTCGCGGATCCTCCTTCAGCTGAACCTCGTCGAGCTTCATTTCCTTGATGAACCGGCTCGGCACGCCGACCACCGTATCGCGCCCGCGCTTGCGCCGGCGCAAGGTGCTGACCGCGAGGGTGGAGCGGGCGCGGGTGATGCCCACATACATCAGCCGACGTTCTTCTTCCAGGCGCTCGACGGTCATCTCGTCATCGCCACTTCCGGAGCTCACAAACGGCAGCAGGCCCTCGTTGACGCCAGCGAGCACGACGTGCGGCCACTCCAGGCCCTTGGCCGCGTGCAGCGTCGACAGCGTCACCACATCCTGCTCGTCGCCGCGCTCGGCCAGGCTGATGATGACCGAGATGCTTTGCGCGACGTCGAGAACGCTCTTGCGCTCGGACTCGCCCTCGTCGCTGCCGTCGATCGCCGTGCCGTCGCAGCGTCGCGCGATCCAGTCGACGAAATCGAGCACGTTGGACCAGCGGCTCGCGGCCAGCTTTTCGCTGTCTTCGCCGTCGTGAAGGTGCTGTTCGTAGCCGATATCTTCGAGCCAGCCGATCAGCAGCGCCTTCGCGTCTTCCGCACCCGTCGTGTGGCGGGCGCGGTATTCGAGATCGGCCACCAGGCGCCCGAATTCCTGCAGCGAACCCAGCGCTCGCGGATTCAGGACGCTCGCCAGACTCTGCGCAAACAGCGCCTCGAACAGGCTCGACTTCCAGCGCGTCGCAAACTCGGCCAGCGCAATCAGGCTCTGATGCCCGACCCCGCGCTTGGGCGTGGCGACCGCGCGCAGGAAGGCCGGGTCGTCGTCGCTGTTGACCAGCAGGCGCAGCCACGCGCACAGATCCCTGATCTCGGCGCGGTCGAAGAAGCTCTGGCCGCCCGAGACCTTGTACGGAATGGCTTCCTTGCGCAGCGCTTTTTCGAACACCCGCGCTTGGTGATTGGCGCGATACAGCACCGCGAAATCCTTGAAGCGCACCGCATCGGCCGCGCGACCGTTCGCGCCTGCGCCGCCGCCGCTCGCACGCAAGGCCTGGATGCGCGCCACCGCGCGCTGCGCTTCGTGCTCTTCGCCGTCGCACTCGACGAGCGCGACCGGATCGCCGTCGCCGAACTCGCTCCACAGCTTCTTCTCGAACACTTTCGGGTTGTGGGCGATTACCGCATTCGCCGCACGCAGGATGCTGCCGGTGGAGCGGTAGTTCTGCTCCAGCGCAATGACCTTGAGATTGGCGAACTCCCGCGGCAGGCGGCGCAGGTTGTCGATCGTTGCACCGCGCCAGCCGTAGATGCTCTGGTCGTCGTCGCCGACTGCCGTGAACATGCCGCAGCGGCGCGCGTCGGGATGATCGACCAGCGATTTGAGCAACTCGTACTGGATCGCGTTCGTATCCTGGTATTCGTCGACCAGCACGTAGCGCAGGCGGTCCTGCCAGTCCGCACGCACTTCGGGGTCGGACTGCATCAGCCGATTGGGCAATGCGATCAGGTCGTCGAAATCGACCGCTTGATAGGCCGCGAGCCGCTCTTCGTAGCGTTGCATCACGCGCGCTGCCACGCGTTCGTCGTCGTCGGCGGCCACGGCCTGCGCCTGGGCACTGTTCAGGCCCTGGTTCTTCCACAGGCTGATCGTCCATTGCCAGCGCCGCGCCAGCGCGTTGTCGCTGCAGCCCCCGGCTTCGCGAAGCAGGCCGAGCACATCGTCGCTGTCGAAGATGCTGAAGTTGGGCTTCAGGCCGACGCGGTCGCCGCTGCTACGCAGGATGCGCACGCCGAGCGAATGGAAGGTGCTGATCACGAGCAGCTTGGCGGCGCGCGGCCCCACCAGCAGCTTGGCGCGCTCGCGCATCTCCTGCGCTGCCTTGTTCGTGAAGGTGATCGCGGCGATCTGGCCCGGCGCATAGCCCGCCTGCAGCAGGCGCGCGATCTTGTGCGTGATGACACGCGTCTTGCCCGAGCCCGCGCCGGCCAGAACCAGGCAGGGGCCGGCCAGGTAGTGCACGGCCTCGAGTTGCGCGGGGTTCAGCGTTTCGGGCGGGGCGGCTTGCGATACTGATTGCATGTCCTCGATTCTCGCCGTCACCTTCCCCTTCTTCGCGCTCGTGCTGCTGGGGTATGCGGCGGCGCAGCGCGGGGTGTTGCCCGAGTCGGCGATCCCCGGGCTGAATACCTTCGTCCTCTTCTTCGCGCTGCCGTGCATGCTGTTCCGCTTTGGCGCGAGCATGCCGTTCGCGAAGCTGATCGACCCGGGGCTGATGCTGACTTACGGGGTCTGCGCGCTGCTCACGGTCCTGCTCACCATCGCCTTGACCTTGCGCCGACGCGCCGGCGGGCGCGGGGTCGATCTGCGCGACGCGGCATTCGGCGCGCTCGTCGCGGCATTTCCGAATACCGGCTTCATGGGCGTGCCCTTGCTGGTCGCACTGCTCGGCGACGCGGCCGCCGGGCCGGCGATCGGGACCATCCTGATCGACCTCATCGTCACAAGTTCGCTGTGCATCGCCATCGCGCAGGCGCATACGCAAATGCCTGCCTCGGCCGACGACGGCGTGACGCGCTCGCAGGATACGGTCATGGGGTTGCTGCGTTCGCTGCGCGGTGCGGCGACCAACCCCCTGCCCTGGGCGATCGGCCTGGGCGCACTACAGGCCGCGATCGGCGTTCGGTTGCCCGGACCGCTCGACCAGGTGATCCGCATGCTCGGCGAAGCGGCCTCGCCGGTGGCCCTGTTCACGATCGGTGCGGTGCTGTGGCGCGCCGGACAGCACAGCCAGTACCGCACCGCGCCGCGCGACTACCTGCCGATCGTCGTCGTCAAGCTGGTCGTCCATCCGCTGGCGGTGCTCGCGGCCGGCCTGGCCTTGCGAGCCATCGGCATCGACATTCCAGCCTACGGCCTGATGGTGATCGTGCTGGTGGCGGCCCTGCCAAGCGCGAGCAATGTCTCGCTGCTGGCGGAACGCTACGGTGCCGACAACGGCCGCGTCGCGCGCATCATCCTGGCAACCACGGCTTTGTCATTCGCGAGCTTCACCCTCGCCGCCTGGGCCTTCGGCGTTCAAACACGATAGGAAGGCAGCCCCTATTTGCCCCGGAATTTGCGCAGCGCGGCGATCTGCGCGGCCATCGCGGCAAACTCGCCTTGCGCCTTGGCGAAATCGATATCGCTCTTGGCGTTCTTCATCGCTTCCTCGGCGATGCGTTTGGCTTCCGCGGCCTTCGCCTCGTCGAGGTCGTGGCCGCGGATCGCCGTATCGGCGAGTACCGTCACCGTGCCGGGCTGCACTTCGAGAATGCCCCCGGCCACGAAGACGAACTCCTCCTCGCCGCTCGCCGTGCCGTCCGCATTCGCCTTGGCGATGCGAACCGCGCCCGGCCGGATGCGGGTGATCAGCGGCGTGTGGCGCGGCAGGATGCCGAGCTCGCCGGCCTCGCCGGGCAGGGCCACGAAAGTCGCCTCGCCGGAGAAGATGCTGCCTTCGGCCGAGACCACGTCGACGTGCAGGGTTGCCATATCGTTCCTTCGCGCGTGCCGCGGTCAGTTGACTTTCTTGGCTTTCTCGAAAGCCTCGTCGATCGTTCCGACCATGTAGAACGCCTGCTCGGGCAATGCATCGCACTCGCCCGAGACGATCATCTTGAAGCCGCGGATGGTTTCCTTCAGCGGCACATACTTGCCCGGCGAGCCGGTGAAGACCTCGGCAACGTGGAACGGCTGGCTCAGGAAACGCTGGATCTTGCGGGCGCGCGCCACCGCCAGCTTGTCTTCGGGCGACAACTCGTCCATGCCCAGCACGGCGATGATGTCGCGCAGTTCCTTGTAGCGCTGCAGCGTGCCCTGCACTGCACGGGCGGTGTTGTAGTGGTCTTCGCCGACGACGTTCGGGTCGAGCTGGCGCGAGGTCGAGTCGAGCGGGTCGACCGCCGGATAGATGCCGAGCGACGCGATGTCGCGCGACAGAACGACGGTGGAGTCGAGGTGGGCGAAGGTCGTCGCCGGCGACGGGTCGGTCAGGTCGTCCGCCGGCACGTACACGGCCTGGATCGAGGTGATCGAGCCGACCTTGGTCGACGTGATGCGCTCCTGCAGCCGGCCCATTTCTTCGGCCAGCGTCGGCTGGTAGCCCACCGCGGAAGGCATCCGACCGAGCAGCGCCGACACTTCGGTGCCGGCCAGCGTATAGCGGTAGATGTTGTCGACGAAGAACAGCACGTCCTTGCCTTCGTCGCGGAACGACTCGGCGATCGTTAGGCCGGTCAGAGCGACGCGCAGGCGGTTGCCCGGCGGCTCGTTCATCTGGCCGTAGACCATCGCGACCTTCGACTCGGGCAGGTTCTCGAGGTCGACGACCTTCGAGTCGGCCATCTCGTGATAGAAGTCGTTGCCCTCGCGGGTGCGCTCGCCGACACCGGCGAATACCGACAGGCCGCTGTGTGCCTTCGCGATGTTGTTGATCAGTTCCATCATGTTCACGGTCTTGCCGACACCGGCGCCGCCGAACAGGCCCACCTTGCCGCCCTTGGCGAACGGGCAGATCAGGTCGATCACCTTGATGCCGGTCTCGAGCAGGTCCTGCGACGGGCTCAGCTCGTCGTAGGCCGGCGGCTTGCGGTGGATCGACAT
>JBDSEG010000101.1:0-3512 GCA_039920165.1 Burkholderiaceae bacterium | reverse complement strand
GCATTCAGCTATAACCGCCGCCTCGGGATCGCCTTTACCGCCAACGACAAAAAGACTGACAGCTGGATTTTCCAGGCCGGCCTGTTCAACGAGCCGATCAACAACGGCTTGTTCACCCACACCGGCTGGCAGGCTTCGGTCCGCGGCGTCTATTCGCCGACGCTCGGCACCACCCGCCTGCATCTCGGCGCGAACTTCCAGCACCGTCAGAACACTCGCGAGGCACTCGGCCAGAATTATCAGGCGCGGCCGTACAACCAGCTCACCGACCAGCGCTTCGTCAGCACCGGCACCATCGCCTCGAAGGGCGACGACGTCGCCGGCCTCGAGCTCGGCGCGATCCACAAAAGCCTGCATTTCGCCGCCGAAGCGCAGAAAGTGTGGGTGCGCGGGACGTACAGTGCGGCCGAGCTGGCCGCGCAAAACGCCCAAACTGACAACAACGACGTCGCCACCGGCACGCCGTTCAACGGCAATCCGGGCTTCAGCGGCGGCTATGCCGAGCTCGGCTATTATTTCACCGGTGAAACCCGCGGCTATAAGGGCGGCAAGTGGGACCGCACCAAGGTGCTCAAGCCGTTCAACGAAGGCGGCTGGGGCGCGATCCAGCTCAATGCCCGGATGGAATATCTCAATCTGCGCGACCGCGTCGACAGCAGCTCGGCCTCGGTCGCCGCGCCCTTCTACGTCAACGGCGGCAAGCAATTGGGCTATCTCGGAAGCCTCGTCTGGCTGCCCACCGATTACGTCCGCTTCATGGCCCAATACGGCCATGTCGGGGTGACCGGGGGGCCGCGCGCCAGCGTCGCGACCGCCGGGCCGCCGCCGACGCTCGGCATCTTCCCGGTCGGCACCACGACCCCGGCCAACAAGCGCAAATATGGCGTCGATACCTTCGCTCTGCGCGCCCAGGTCGATTTCTAGGGCGCATGAAGCCACCGGCCGCCTTTCGCCCCTCTCCCCCTCGGCTCGAAAGGCGGCCGGCCCCGGGCATGGCCCGCACCGCGCAATCGGCTAGAAGCGTGATGATGGCCGACCCCGGACCCAATGAGCGCACGCTGGTCGATGCGCTGGACGAACCGGCGCTGGTCGTCGAAGGGCTGACCATCAGCGTCGCCAACAGCGCCGCGCGCGATTTGCTCGGTCCGTCGATCGAGGGCCGCGACATCCGCCTTGCGATCCGCCAGCCGGAATTGCTCGAACATATTATTTCCGGCCATGCCGGCGACCTCGACGTCACCGGGATCGGCGAAATGGGGCGGCCGTGGCGGGTGATCGTCCGCAACCTTGGCCTCGGCACCGCCTTCGTTCGCATGGTCGACCGTTCTGACGCGCGCGCCGCGGAGACCATGCGCACCGATTTCGTCGCCAACGCCAGCCATGAATTGCGCACCCCCTTGTCGACCGTGCTCGGCTATGCCGAAACCCTCGCCGAGGAAGGCGATCTGCCGGTCGAGCTGCGCGCCGGCTTCGGGCGCACCATCCGCGACGAGGCGCGGCGCATGCTCAGCATCATCGAGGATTTGATGAGCCTGTCGCGCATCCAGGCCGACCGCTTCGTCGCTCCGGCCGAAGACGTCGACTTGCGCGAAGTCCTCGACGCCGCGATCGCGAGCAGCGCGCACATGCGCCGTAGCGGCACGTGCGCTGTGGTCGCCGACCTTCCCGGCGACGTGCCCCACGTCCGCGGCGACCGCGCCCAGCTCCTCCAATTGTTCGACAATCTCCTCAGCAACGCGCTTCGCTACGGTTGCGAAAAGCCCGATTCGACGGTCGAAATTTCGGCCGAGCTCCGGCGCCGCAACGTCGTCGTCACGGTCACCGATCACGGCCCCGGAATCGCGCGCGACCACCTGCCGCGCGTCACCGAGCGCTTTTACCGTGTCGACGCCGCGCGCAGCCGTGAGACCGGCGGGACGGGGCTTGGCCTCGCCATCGTCAAGCATATCGTCGAGCGCCACCGCGGCACGCTGGAGATCAGGAGCACCGTTGGCGTCGGCACGACGGTGCGCGTCAGCCTGCCCGCAACCGGTTAGCCGCGGCGCTCGTCGAACAGCGCGGCCAGCGCGTCGCGCATCTGCTCGAACGTATAGGGCTTGGGCAATTGCGGGCAGTCGAGCAGCTGCTCGGGCACCTGCCAGTCGGCATAGCCGCTGGTGATCACGAACGGCACGCCCTTGCTCTGCAGGATGTCGCACAAAGCGAACACTTTTTCGCCGCGGATGTTGACGTCCATCAGCGCCGCGTCGAGCGGCTCGTCCTCGATCAGCATGCGCGCTGCGGCCATGTTTGGCGCCGGCCCGATGACGACGCAGCCAAGCTCGCCGAGCATTTCGGCCGCGAACGGCCCGACCACGGGCGAATCCTCGACCACCAGCACGCGCCGGCCATTCAGATCGGGATTAGGCTGCTCGCCGGCGGCGGTCAGTGGACGAACCGGGCGACGACGTCGCGGTAGCTGCGCGACACTTTGATCTGCGCGCCCGAATCGAGCACCAGGAAACATTCCCCATTGGTGTGCGGCTTCACTTGCCGGACGAGGTCGAGGTTGACGATGGTCGAGCGGTGGACGCGCTGGAAGCGGCGCGGGTCGAGCCGCTTTTCCAGATCCTTCATCGTCTCGCGCAGGATCAGCGTGTTCTCACCGGTCTGGATGCACATATAATCTCCGGCGGCGTCGATCCGCTCGATCGTGTCGACGTCGACACGGAAGATCTGGCCCTGGTCCTTGATGTTGATCATCTTCTCGAAACGGTTGGCGGCCGGCCCCTCGGGCGCGGCGTCGGCCATTTCCTCGGCGGCTTCGGGCGCATGCTCGGTCAGCGCTTCTTTCAAGCGCTCGGCTTCCTCGACGCTGCGCTTTTCGGACAGGCGCTGGCGCACCCGGTCCATGGTCGAGGCCAGGCGGTCCTCGTCGACCGGCTTCATCAGATAATCGACCGCCTGCGCGTCGAACGCGCGCAACGCATGGTCGCCATAGGCGGTGACGAACACGAATAGCGGCGGCTCGACGTCCATCAGCCCCTGGATCACCGAGAAGCCGTCGAACCCCGGCATCTGGATGTCGAGGAAGACAAGGTCGGGCTTGTGCGTCTTCACTTGGCGGATCGCTTCGCGCCCGTTGGCCGCGGTGCCGACCACTTCGATGTCGCTATGGGCTTGCAGGCGCAGCTGCAGCCCCTGCGTCGCCAGCGGCTCGTCGTCGACCAGGATGGTCCGGATGGTCATTAGGCCTTGTCTCCGGTTTCGTATGGAATATCCACGATGACGCTAAATCCTCCGCGCTGCGCCGCTCGGTCAGCCGCTGGCGGACCCGGTCCATGGTTGCCGCAAGGCGGTCCTCGTCGACCGGCTTCATTAGATAATCGACCGCCTGGGCGTCGAACGCGCGCAGCGCATGGTCGCCATAAGCGGTTACAAACACAAACAATGGCGGATCGACGTCCATCAAACCCTGGATGACCGAAAAGCCATCGAACCCAGGCATCTGAATGTCGAGGAAGACGAGGTCG
>JBDSEG010000100.1:0-10806 GCA_039920165.1 Burkholderiaceae bacterium | reverse complement strand
TGCCGGCCAGCCAGGTCCTGAAGCTCACGCTCGAGGAAGCCGAGAAGCTCGGCTACAAGTGGCCGGTGCGCTACCCGATCAAGTAGTCGCGCTCCTTTCGCACCCTCTGTTCCTCAATGCCGCCGCGGCGCGCATCGCGCGGGGCGCAGGAGCCCTCATGCTGACCCGGCTCAACGACCTGATCGCGCGCACGCTGCTGTACCTGGCGGCATTCCTCGCCTTCCTGCTGTGTTTTCTGGTCGTGGCCGACGTGGCAGGCAGGGTGCTGTTCAACAGCCCGGTCAAGGGCACGCCCGAGATCGTCTCGACCTCGATCGTGATCATCTGCTTCCTGCAGGCCGGCTTCGCGATCCGCTCGGGCGGCATGCTCAACGTCGATGTGTTCGTCAAGCGGCTGCCACCGGCAGCGCAGTCGTGGATGGTCGCCGTCGGCTCGCTGCTCGGCGCCGCGTTCTTCGCGTTCCTGTGCTGGGGCAGCGTCGAGCCGGCGGCCTATGCGTGGACCTCGAACGCCTTCGAAGGCGAGGGCGCGCTGCGGGTGCCGACCTGGCCGACCCGCTTCGTGCTGGTGATCGGCACCGCGCTCGCGGCATCGAGCTATCTGATCACGATGGCCGAGAACATCGCGCGTGCCCGCGCCGGCGAGCTCCCCACCGTCGTCTGCGCGTCGCACTGAACGGACCGCAGAAGCATGTTCAACGCAAGCGACATGATGATCCTGGTGGGCGTGCTGCTCGCCCTGGTGTTCTGCGGTTTCCACATCGCGGTCTCGCTCGGCGTCACGAGCCTGCTCGGCATCTGGCTCGTCAACGGCGACTGGCACACGGTCCTGCAGTTCAGCGCCAGCACCGCCTACGAGGCACTGCGCGACTACATCTTCGCGGTCATCCCGCTGTTCATGCTGATGGGCGAATTCCTCGCCAAGTGCGGGGCGGCGCGCGACCTGTTCACGCTCGTCAACCGGCTCACCCAGAGGGTGCCGGGGCGCTTGGGCGTCGCGACGGTGCTCGCCAATGCGGTCTTCGCCTTCGTCACCGGCGTCTCCATCGCCGCTGCGGCGGCGTTCTCGAAGATCGCCCATCCGGAGATGCGCCGCCACGGCTACGAGCGCAAGTTCTCGCTCGGCTGCATCGCCGGCAGCGCCTGCCTGGGCATGTTGATTCCACCGTCGGTGCTGATGATCGTCTGGGGCGTTCTGACCGAACTGGCGATCGGAAAGCTCTTCATCGCCGGCATCGTTCCCGGCTTCATCGTGGTCTCGTTTTATATCGGCTATATCGTCTGGGTCGCCAAGACGCAGCCCCACCGCGTCGGCGAAGGCGTCGACCTGCCGGCCTCGCAGCATGCGGCGCGCCTGGCCAACGCGGACGCCTCCGACGTGCCGCTGCGCACCATCCTCTGGAGCACGGTGGGCATCCTGGCGCTGGTGGTACTGGTGCTGGGCGGCATCTGGCTCGGCGCCTTCACGCCCACCGAAGGCGCGGGCGTCGGCGCGACCCTGGCCCTGCTGCTGGCGCTGGCGCGCGGCATGCGCGGCAAGGAGATGGTCGAGGCGATCCTGTCGGTCGGTCGCACGTCGGCGCCGCTGCTGCTGCTGCTCGTCACCGCGCAGCTCTATTCGCGAATCCTCGCGATGACCGGAATCACCGGGGCGGCCAAGGAATTCTTTCTCGGCTCCGGACTCTCGCCCTATGCGATCCTCGCGCTGATGGTGCTGGTGTGGTTCGTGCTCGGCTGCATCATCGATTCGATCTCGATCATCCTGCTGACCGTTCCGGTCTTCGCGCCGGTGGCGGTCGCGGTCGGTTTCGACCCGATCGCCTTCGCCATTCTCGGCATCCTCGCGATCGAGACCGGGCTGCTGACGCCGCCGTTCGGAATCCTCGTCTTCACGGTGAAGGCGGCGGTGGCGGACGAGCCCGATCTGTCGGTGAGCGAGATCTTCTCCGGCACGATCGCCTACTGGATCGCGCTGCTCGTCGCCATCATCCTGATCGCCGTGTTTCCGCAGCTCGCCACCTGGTTGCCCAACCTCGGCAACAAGCTCGTCGTGTGACGGCCCGCCGTCACACCGGAATGTCTTCACCGCAAGGAACCCCGCCATGACCGCTTACTGGCTCGCCCGCGCACGCATCGACGACCCGACCGAGTACAAGAAATATACCGAGCAGGTGCCGGCCATCGTCGCCGCCCACGGCGGCAAGGTGCTCGCGCGCGGCGGGCGCTTCAAGGTGCTCGAAGGCACCGACCGCTTCTCGCGCTTCGTGGTGATCGAGTTTCCGAGCCTCGAGCAGGCGGTGGCCTGCCACGACTCGCCGGAATATGCCGCTGCATCCGCGTACCGCAAGGCCGCGGGGGTCGGCGAGGTCGAACTGGCGATCGTCGAGGCGCTCTGACGCGTCCGTGGCCGCCGGGCGAAGATAAGGTTGCGCCGCCGCGGGGTTTTGCGGTTAACCCTGCCCGCGCGCAATCGACAATTGCGCCGCCCGTCCCGCGCCGCCTATAACCCACCCGGGCCGGTGGGCGGCCCGAACCTCACCCCGACCGCGCACAAACCCCTTGACAGAACCTGACCCCGGGCACGAACCCACCCTGCTCAGCGTACGCGAAGTGACGGTGCGCTTCGGCGGCATCGTCGCACTTGACGGCGTGAGCTTCGACGTGGCGCGCAGCCAGGTCTGCGGGCTGATCGGGCCGAACGGCGCTGGCAAGACGACGCTCTTCAACTGCCTGTCGCGCCTGTACCAGTACCAGTCGGGCGACATCCTCTTCGAAGGCCGCTCGATCACCACCATGCCGACGCACGCCGCCGCTGGCATCGGCATGGGCCGCACGTTCCAGAACCTCGCGATGTTCAAGAAGCTCTCGGTGCGCGAGAACGTGATGGTCGGCGCGCATTCGCGATCCCGAGCCGGCTTCGTGGCGAGTGCGCTGCGCCTGCCGAGTGTGTCGGCCGAGGAGAAGCGGCTGCGCGAGCGCGCGCAGGTGCTGCTCGACTACCTCGACCTCGGCGCGGTCGGTGATCGCCTGGTCGGCGACCTGCCGTTCGCGACCCAGAAGCGGGTCGAACTCGGCCGCGCACTCGCCGCCGAGCCGAAGCTGCTGTTGCTCGACGAGCCGGCGGCTGGCCTGAACCACGAAGAACTCGGCGAACTCTCGCGCCTGATCCGCGATATCCGCGACCGCCTCAACATCACGGTGCTGCTGGTCGAGCACCACATGAGCCTGGTGATGGGCGTATCCGACCACATCGTCGCGCTCAATTTCGGCCGCAAGATCGCCGAAGGGACGCCGGCGCATATCCAGAACGATGCCGCGGTGATCGAGGCCTATCTGGGAGCGCCGGCGCATGCCTGAAAAACTTCTGCGCGTCGACAAGCTCTGCGCGTCGTACGGCGCGACGAAGGTCCTGGTCGACCTCGATTTCGAGCTCGACGCCGGCCGCATCACGGCCATCCTCGGCGCGAACGGCGCCGGCAAGACGACCACGCTGCGAGCGCTGTGCCAGACCGTGCGCACCAGCGGCAGCATCCTCTTCGAAGGCCGCCAGCTCGTCGGGCAGGCGACCGAGAACGTGGTGCGCATGGGCGTCGGCCACGTGCCCGACGGGCGCGGCACGTTCGCGGCGCTGTCGGTCGAGGACAACCTGCGCCTGGGCGGCCACGTGCGGCGCGACCGGCCCGGCGTCGCCCACGATATCGAGAAGGCATATGCGCGATTTCCGATCCTGAAGGCGCGCCGGTCGCAGCAGGCAGGGACGCTGTCGGGCGGCGAGCAGCAGATGCTCGCCATCAGCCGTGCGCTGATGCTGCGGCCCAAGCTGCTGCTGCTCGACGAGCCGTCGTTCGGCCTCGCACCGCTGATCGTCGCCGAGATCTTTCGCATCATGCGGACCATCAACCGGGAAGACGGCGTGAGCATGCTGCTGGTCGAGCAGAACGCGAGCCTCGCGCTCGACCTGGCCGATCACGCCTACCTGCTCGAGACCGGGCGCGTCGCGCTGTCGGGGCCGAGCTCGGTGATCAAGAACGACGAATCGGTGCGCCGCACCTACCTCGGATACTGAGACGCTTTTACCCATCGAGCGCCATGGAAGCCTTCCTGCACCAGATCTTTTCCGGCCTGTCCAGCGGCGTCATCTATGGCTCGGTCGCTCTCGCGCTGGTGATGATCTATCAGGCCACGCACCACATCAATTTCGCCCAGGGCGAAATGGCGACCTTCAGCACCTTCGTCGCCTGGGCGCTGATCCAGGCCGGCTGGCCGTACTGGGGTGCCTTCTTCGCGACGCTCGCGCTGTCGTTCGTCGGCGGCCTGCTGGTGCAGCGGCTCATCCTGCGTCCGGTCGAAAAGGCGCCGGTGCTGACCAACGTGATCGTCTTCATCGGCCTGGTGCTCATCTTCAATGCACTGTCGGGCTGGATCTTCGACCACACGATCAAATCGTTTCCAAGCCCGTTCCCGAAGGATTCGGCACTCGCGACGAAATATTTCTCGGCTCACGACCTCGGCTCGGTCACCGTGATGCTGGCCGTGGTGGCCGCGCTGTTCGCCTTCTTCCGCTTCACGCCGGTCGGCCTCGCCATGCGGGCGGCGGCGCAGAACCCGGACTCGGCGCGGTTGGTCGGCATCCGCGTCTCGTGGATGCTGGCGCTCGGCTGGGGCCTCGCGGCGGCGATTGGCGCGGTGGCCGGAATGATGGTCGCGCCGATCGTCTTTCTCGACCCGCAGATGATGACCGGCATCCTGATCTACGGCTTCGCAGCGGCGCTGCTCGGCGGGATCGATAACCCGCTGGGCGCGGTGATCGGCGGCTTCGTCGTCGGCGTGCTCGAGAACCTGCTCGGCGCCTATGTCATCGGCACCGAACTCAAGCTCACCGTCGCGCTGGTGCTGATCGTGCTGACGCTCACGCTGCGGCCGAACGGCCTGTTCGGCAAGAACGTGGTGACGCGCGTATGAGCGGCACGATGGCGCATCGATGGTTCTCCCTCTCCCGAAACCGGGAGAGGGAGGAATTCCCATGAGCCAACACATCGACAGGAAGTGGGTGCTGCTGTGCGGCGTGCTCGCGGTCGTTGCATTGCTGGTGCTGCCGTTTCTGGTCAAGAACTACCGCGTTTTCCAGTTCAACCTGGTGCTGGTGTATGCGATCGCCATCCTCGGGTTGAATATCCTGACCGGCTTCAACGGCCAGATTTCACTCGGCCATGGCGCCTTCTATGCGTTCGGCGCGTATACCGCCGCGGTGCTGATGGACAAGTTCGGTGTGCCTTACTGGGCGACGCTGCCGGCCGCCGGGCTGGTGTGCTTCGGCTTCGGCTTTCTGATCGGCTTTCCGGCGCTGCGGCTGGCCGGTCACTACCTCGCGCTCGCCACCTTCGCGCTCGCGCTCGCGGTGCCGCAACTGCTGAAGTACAAGCGCATCGAAGGCTGGACCGGCGGGGTGCAGGGCATCGTGCTCGCGAAGCCCGATCCGCCGTTCACTTTCCGGTTTCTCGACCAGCCCTTCAATGCCGACCGCTGGCTCTATGTCTTTACCCTCGCGGTCGCGGCGCTGATGTTTCTACTGGCCTGGAATCTGCTGCGCGGGCGGATAGGCCGCGCGCTGATCGCGGTGCGCGACCACCCGATCGCGGCCACTGCGATGGGAATCAATCTGCCGATCTTCAAGTCGCTCGCGTTCGGCGTGTCGGCCGCGTTCACCGGGGTGGCGGGGGCGCTCGGCGCAATCGTCGTCGCCTTCGTCTCGCCCGACAGCTTCACGGTGCAGTTGTCGATCTTCCTGCTGGTCGGCGTGGTGGTCGGCGGGCTCGCGTCGATCCCGGGCGCGATCTTCGGCGCGGTCTTCATCCAGTTCGTCCCGAACCTGTCGGACGCGCTGTCCAAATCGGCGCCGGCTGCGATCTACGGCGTGATCATGATCGTCCTCATGTACCTGATGCCCGGCGGCGCGATGCACCTCGTGCGCAGCGCCTTTGCGCGCCGGCGCGGGCTTGCGGGTTCGTCCGGACAACCCGCCGCGGCAGCCGCCGTTATGGTTCCACCTGTCAACAAGGAGGCGTAAGCCATGAAGCTGAACCGTATGCAGTTCGTTGTCGCGGGTCTTTCGCTCGCGCTCGCCGCCAGCGGCGCGATCGCGCAGAAGAAATACGACCCGGGCGCCGACGACAAGGAGATCAAGGTCGGCCACATCGGTCCGTACTCGGGTCCGGCCTCGGCCTACGGCACCATCGGCAAGGCGATCGGCGCCTACTTCGAGAAGGTCAATGCCGAGGGCGGCGTGAACGGCCGCAAGATCAAATTCGTGACGCTTGACGACGGCTACAACCCGGCCAAGACGGTCGAGATGGCGCGTAAGCTGGTCGAGGAAGACGAGGTGCTGCTGGTATTCAACTCGCTCGGCACGCCGTCGAATACCGCGATCCACAAGTATATGAACACGAGGAAGGTTCCGCAGCTCTTCGTCGCGACCGGCGCGACCAAGTGGGGCGACCCCAAGAATTTCCCCTACACCATGGGTTGGCAGCCGAGCTACCAGGCCGAAGGCAAGATCTACGCGGCGCACATCCTCGAGACCAAGCCGAACGCGAAGATTGGCGTGCTCTACCAGAACGACGACTACGGCAGGGACTATCTGAAGGGCCTAGAAGACGGCCTGGGCGCCAAGGCGGCGACGATGATCGTCGCCAAGGTGACGTACGAGGTCACCGACCCGACGGTGGACAGCCAGATGGTGACCCTGAAGGCGTCGGGCGCCGATACCTTCTTCAACATCACGACGCCGAAGTTCGCCGCCCAGGCGATCAAGAAGGCGGCCGAGATCGGCTGGAAGCCGACTCACTATCTGAACAACGTCTCGTCGTCGGTCGCCTCGGTCATGACCCCGGCCGGCCTGGAGAACGGTGTCGGCCTGATGACCGCGCAGTATGGCAAGGACCCCACCGACCCGCAGTGGGCGAACGACCCCGGCATGAAGGACTGGACCGAGTTCATGAAGAAGTACTACCCGACGGGCAGCCTGACCGATACGTTCAACGTCTACGGCTACGGCGTCGCGCAGACGCTGGTCCAGGTGCTCAAGCAGTGCGGCGACACCCTGACCCGCGACAATGTGATGAAGCAGGCCGCCAGCCTCGATTACGCGCCGCCCACCGCGCTGCCGGGCATCCGCATCAAGACCGGCCCGGACGATTTCTTCCCGTATGAGAACCAGCAGCTGTCGCGTTTCGACGGCAAGACCTGGGTGCTGTTCGGCAAGGTCTATTCGGGCCACTGACCCGCGCCGCCGATGACCCGCGCGGCCGCACGTCGCGCGAGGTTGATCACCAGCAGATTCGCATCGCCCGTATCGCAGGCGACCACCTGGCGCTGCGGCATGCCGCGCAACCACGTGAGCTGGCGCTTGGCGAGCTGACGGGTCGCGGCGCGGGCGGTTTCGACGGCGTGTGAAAGCTCGCCCGCGTCGAGCGCCTGCCAGACCTGCCGGTAGCCGACGCAGCGCATTGACGGCGTTCGCGGATCGAGATCGCCGCGTGCGCGCAAGGCGGCGACTTCTTCGACGAGACCGGCCGCGAACATCGCATCCAGCCGCTCGCCGATGCGCCGGTGCAGCCAAGTGCGATCGCGCGGCTCGAGCGAGATCAGCGGCGGCGGCGGGCGCGCCGGTGTCGACCGCGTTCCATGGAACGAGGAAAGCGTGCGGGCGCTCGCGCGCCACACTTCGAGCGCGCGCTGGATACGCTGCGCATCGGTCGGCGCCAGGCGCGCCGCGGTGGTCGGGTCGACCCGCGCGAGTTCGGCGTGCAGCGCCGGCCAGCCCAGGCGCGCGGCTTCGATGTCGAGTGCGGCGCGCAGCGCCGGATCGGACGCGGGCATCGCATCGAGGCCGTCGAAGAGCGCCTTGAAATACAGCATGGTTCCGCCGACCAGCAGGGGGAGCGCGCCGCGTGCGCGGATCGCATCGATCGCCGCGGTTGCATCGGCGACGAAGCGGGCCGCCGAATACGACTGCGTCGGCTCGATCAGATCGATCAGGTGGTGCGGCACCCGCGCTCGTTCCGTCGGGCTCGGCTTGGCGGTGCCGATGTCGAGGCCGCGGTAAACGAGCGCCGAATCGACGCTGACAATCTCGACCGCGACCTGCGGTGCGAGGGCATCGGCGATGGCGAAGGCGGCTGCGGTCTTGCCGCTCGCGGTCGGCCCGGCCAGGCAAAGACAGGGCAGTGGGCCCAGGCCCTTGTTCACGACGCCGACGCGAGCGCGATGCGCGGCTCGCCGTTGCGCCGGACCAGCGTCCACGCTACCGTCGCGAGTGCAACGCTGCACGCCGCCAGACCGAGCGTGAGCGGGTAGACGGTGCCGTCGAGGTGGCGGCCCAGCCACAGCCCGACCGCGAACGCTGCCGCCATCATCGCGAAGCCGGAGAGCGAGGCCGCGGTGCCGGCCTTTTCCGGAAACGGGCCGACGGCGCCGACCTGCCCGCACGGCTGGTGCACGCCGTGCCCGAATGCGAATAGCAGCTGCGGCAACAGCACGGCCCACACGGTGTGGGTGCCGGCCAGGCTGAGGGCGGCCATGCCGAGCCCGCCGGCGAGCGAGAACCAGGCGCCGCGCTGCACCGCCTCGCGCAGCCCGTGGTGCACGAGCAGCCGCCGGCACCAGAACGTGCCGGTCACGTAGGCGAGCGAATTGGCGGCGAGCGTGAAGCCGTAGCCGATGCGCGACAGGCCGAGAGCCTCGATATAGACGAAGGACGATGCGGCGAGGACGAGGAAGAGCCCGCCGTAGCTGCACATCGACAGCGCGGCGTAGGCGCGAAAGGTCGGATGGCCGAGCACGCTGCGCCAGTTGCGCAGCAGCGGCCTCAGCCGGGTCGCCTGGCGATCGAGCTGCGGCGCGGTCTCCTCGAATCGCCAGGCCACGACGCCAAGGGAGAGCGCGCCGTAGACGGCGAGCGCGAGCAGCGCCGCGTGCCAGTCGATCCACTGCGTGAGGACGCCGCCGAGCAGCGGACTCGCGAGCGCGATCACGCCCAGGCCGCTCAATGCGCGCGAGGTCACGTGGGCGCCTTCGTATGGCGGGTACAGGTCGCGCACGACGCTGCGCGCGCAGGTCACCGCCGCCGCCATCGCCGCGCCTTGCAGCGCGCGCCAAACGATCAACGTGTCGATACTCGCAGCGAGCGCGCTGAAGATGCTGGCCACGACATACAGCGCAAGGCCGATCAACAGCACCGGCCGGCGGCCGAAGCGGTCGGCCAGCGGACCACACGCGAGCTGACCGAAGCCGAAGCAGATGATGAGCGCCGACAGCGTGAGCTGCGTCGCGCCGATGCTCGCGCCAAGATCGTGCTGCAGGCGCGGCAGCGCTGGCAGATAGAGGTCGGTCGTGACCGGCTGGATGCCGAGCAGAAGCGTCAGCGTCATGACCACGAGGGCCGGTGCCATCCCGCGCCGGCCGGGCTGCGCGAGAGTGTGGCGAGGCGGCATCGGGCAAGGGTAGCAGGCACCCCGAGATGTCAACCTGGAGGTGCTGCGCTGCTATGCTGGGTCGGCGCCCTTGCGGGCGCGAAATCCGCATCCCCGCATCCGTCAACCCCGTCACTGAAGGACACCCACGATGAATCGCTACTCCCGCTGGACCGCCTGCCTGTTGGCCTCGTGCATCAGCCTCACCGGCTTCGTGCAAGCCGCGCAAGCCACGCTCGTCACCACCGAGCAGGTCGCTGCCAGCCAGGGCGTGATCAGCCCGACCGCCCAACGCGAGCATGTGAACAGCGTGCTGGCGCGTGCCGATGTAGCAGCCGGGCTGCAGGAGCGCGGCGTCAGCGTCGAGCAGGCGCGCGCGCGTGTGGCCGCCCTCACCGACGACGAGGTGGCGCAGGTATCGTCCACGCTCGACACGGCACCTGCCGGCGCCTCCGACGCGCTCGGGATCATCCTCACGATCTTCGTCGTGCTCCTGATCACCGACATCCTCGGCTTCACCAAGATCTTCCCGTTCACGCGATCGATCCGCTGAGCGCTTCGATATACCGCCGGGCCGCGAGTGCGGCCCGGTTCGCGTGGCGTGGCGTCGGTGCGGTCCTGCTCGCCGGGCTGCTTTCGGCGTGCGCGGTGCAGACCCGGGCGCTGCGCGAATCGACCCCGCCCGATCTGAGCGCCGCGGTCGAACTGACCGCGACGCCGTTCTTCGCTCAGACCGAATACGAATGCGGGCCCGCTGCGCTCGCCACCGTGCTCGGCGCGGCCGGGCTGCCGGCATCGCCCGAGCAACTCGGCGCCGAAGTTTTTCTGCCGGCGCGCACCGGCAGCCTGCAGATCGAGATGATCGCCGGCGCGCGCCGCCAGGGCGCCGTCGCGACCCGGCTGCCGCGCCGCCTCGACGCGGTGCTGCGCGAGGTGCGCGCCGGACATCCGGTGGTGGTGTTGCAGAACCTCGGCCTGAGCTGGTATCCGGCCTGGCATTACGCCGTGCTCGTGGGCTACGACGTGGCGGCCGGCGAGGTGATTTTGCGGTCCGGCACGACGCGGCGCGAAAGCCTGCCGATGCGCACCTTCGAACATACCTGGACCCGGGCCGGCGCCTGGGCTTTCGTCGCATTGCCCCCGGGTGCGCTGCCGCGTGAAGCGGAAGAAGCCGAAGTGGTCGAGGCCAGCGTAGGCTTCGAACGCGCCGCAACGCCGGACCGGGCCGTCGTCGCCTACCGCGCCGCGCTCGAACGCTGGCCCGACAACCTGAGCCTCGCGATGGGACTCGGCAACAGCCTGCACGCCGCCGGCGCACGGCGCGCCGCCGCCGATA
>JBDSEG010000099.1:0-10497 GCA_039920165.1 Burkholderiaceae bacterium | reverse complement strand
ATGCGCGCGGTCACGTGGACGCAGGTGGCGCAGTACATCATCCTGATCGTCGCCTACATGACGCCGGTGGTCTGGCTGGCGGTCAAGCAGACCGGCATCCCGATCCCGCAGGCGGTCTACGGCTACCAGCTCCATAAGGTCACCGAGCGCGAAAAGCAGCTCGTCGCCGACCCGAAGGAGATCGAGGTCATCAATATCTTCAAGGCGCGCGCCGCCGCCGCCGACGCCAAGCTGAAGGACGTGCCCACAGCGATTGCGGCCGACCAGGCAGCCGCGCAGACCAAGCTGGATGCGGCCAAGGCGGCCAATGCGCCGGCGGCCGAGATCCAGGCCGCCGAGAAGGCGCTGGGCGCGGTGCCCAAGAACGTCGAGGAGGGCAAGAAGGCCTACGCCGCTGCCAAGGCTGCCAACGCCGCCCGCGCGGTGCCGTTGGCGGGCATGGCGCCGCATGCCCAGATCTACGCCGGCGACCCTAACGGCGACGAGAAGGCGCGCGCGGCATTCGACACCTCGCGCCGCAACTTCATGGCGTTGATCTTCTGCCTGATGGTGGGCACCGCTGCGCTGCCGCACATCCTGATGCGCTACTACACCACGCCGTCGGTGAAAGAAGCGCGCGACTCGGTGACATGGTCGCTGTTCTTCATCTTCCTGCTTTACTTCACCGCGCCGGCGCTGGCGGTGCTGGTCAAGTACGAGATGTTCAACCTGGTTGTCGGGCTGCCGTTCGACAAGCTGCCGGACTGGATCTCGGCCTGGGGTCGGGTCGATCCGTCGCTGCTGTCGGTGACCGACATCAACGGTGACGGCATCTTGCAGCTCGGCGAGATCAAGATCGGCGGCGACATCATCGTGCTGGCAACCCCGGCCATCGGCGGCCTGCCGTACGTGGTGTCGGGCATGGTGGCGGCGGGCGGTCTGGCGGCGGCGCTGTCGACTGCCGACGGCCTGCTGCTGACGATCGCCAACGCGCTCAGCCACGACCTTTACTACAAGATGATCGACCCGAATGCGTCGACCGCTCGCCGGGTCTCCATCTCGAAGGCCTTGCTGGTGGTCGTGGCGCTGGCAGCGGCGGCGGTGGCGGCGCAGAAGCCGGCGGACATCCTGTTCCTTGTCTCAGCGGCGTTCTCGTTCGCAGCGGCCACCTTCTTTCCGGCGCTGGTGCTCGGCATCTTCTGGAAGCGGGCCAACAAGTGGGGTGCTTCGCTCGGCATGATCGCCGGCCTGGGCACGACGTTCTACTACATGGCCACCACGCAAGCCTGGCTGCGCAGCGTGTTCAACGTGACCTCGCCGGTCGAGTTGTGGTGGGGCATCTCGCCGATCTCGGCCGGGGTGTTCGGCGTTCCGGTCGGCATCGCCGTGATCGTGATCGTCAGTCTGCTCACCAAGGCGCCCAGCGTCGAAACCCAGGAGCTGGTCGAACATGTGCGCTACCCCGACCTCAAGCTGACGCCGGCGACCTGACAAGCGCCCGCCGACCCAGCCCCGCTCGGATCGAGCGGGGCTTTTTCATGGGCGATCGATGCGGGCAGCGGCGCCCAGACGCTCGTTCGGCGGTGGGCGGCGCGGGCCCCCGTTTTGTCCGCTACAGGCGGATATCCCAGCGGTGCGAGCATCTTCGGCAGCGCACCCGCAGCCGACCTTCGGCGTCGGGCTCGTCGAGCGCATCCCACTTCGCGTAGGCACTGCAGGTTTCGCACGCGGCCTGCTTGGCGACGAACTCGGCGTGGGCCAGGGCGCGCAGATAACGGCGCAGAGCGAAATAGCCGATCGCCGCGCTGGCCACCGCGCCAGCCAGCATCTGCAAGCCGTCGAACCGGCTCAGCTGCGCGCTGTAGACCTCGAGGCAGCCGAACAGGCCGATGGTGGCGAGCAGCAGCAGCAGCAGGTTGGCGTGGCAGTTCAGCAGCTCGCGCTCGTACCACTTGCGAAAGCCGACCTGGCGGATCTTCTTCGCCGCGTCCATGTCTTCACGACAAAAAGGCCTCGAGGCGGCGGGCCAGTGCTTCGGGCTGGTCGTGGTGCAGCATGTGACCGGCCGGCGCGAGCGTCTCCCGCGTCACCGTGGGCACGACGTCGAGGCGCTGGTGGAACTCGGCCTTCGAATAACGCGTGCCCCACCACTTGGCCGGATCGCTGCGGTCTCCCTCGATCCACAGCACCGGCGCGGCGATGAGCTTCCAGCAGGCGAGGGCCTCGTCGCGCTGGTAGAGCAGCGGACTGATCCGCTTGTGGGCCGGATCGCCGAGGATCTCCCAGGTCCCGTCGATGGTGAGGCGCGACCAGTGCGGCGCGAGCCACGCCGCCTTGTCGGCGCTGAGCAGCGGGTTGTTCTGGACCAGGCGCTCGGCCACCGCCTCGACGCTCGGATAATGGCGCAGCCGCGCCGGCTCCTTCAACGCGTCGAGCCATTGGGCGTAGCGGCGCGGTGCCTGGTCAGGCCGGGTGACCGGCATGCCGAAGCCTTCGAGGTTGACGACCCGGCGCACCCGCTGCGGCCGCACGCCGGCATACAGCATCACGACGTTGCCGCCCATGCTGTGGCCGAGCAGGTCGATCGGCTGCTGCGCCGGCAGAAGGGCGTCGAGCACGGCTTCGAGGTCGCCCAAGTAGTCGGGAATCCAGTACGAGTCGACGGCCGGCCAGCCGCTGAGACCGAAACCCCGCCAGTCGAGCGCCAGCACGTGGCGGTCGGCGTGCAGCGCATCGACGACGAACTGGAACGAAGCGGCGACGTCCATCCAGCCGTGCAGCAGCACGAGCGTCGGCTGCTCCGGCGTCACCGCGGTCGGGTCGCCCCATTGGAGGATGTGGTGGCGCAGGTGGCGCGCATCGACGAAGAGGCTGCTGCTTTCGCGCCGCACGATATAGGCAAGGGCATTCATCGCCGCACTATAGGACGGACCACTGACCGACATGCCCGCGCCGACGCGTTCGAAAGCGGCGAGCGGCCGCTCGACACGGCCTGCGGGATGCGCCCATGACGATCCCGATCGCCGGCGCAACCGTCTGCCGACCCCGCCCGAGTGCGAGAATTTCGGGATGAGCGCACCGGCCCCGTTTCTCCTGCGTCCCGCCGAGTTGCGCGACGTCACCGCCATCGTCGAACTGATCCGCGCGCTGGCCGAGTTCGAGCAGCTCACCCACCTGTTGCAGGTGACGCCTGAAAAGCTGCGCCCGCACCTGTTCGGCGAGAAGCCGGCGGCCGAGGCGCTGGTGGCCGAAGTGGTCGACGAGACGTCGGGCGCCAAGGTGGTGGTGGCGTTTGCGCTCTTCTTCACCAATTTCTCGACCTTCCTTGCGCAGCCGGGGCTGTACCTGGAGGACCTGTTCGTGCTGCCCGAAGCACGTGGCCAGGGCATCGGCGAGGCCCTGCTGACGCGGCTGGCGAAGCTCGCCGTCGATCGCGGCCACGGCCGCTTCGAATGGAGCGTGCTCGACTGGAACGAGAATGCGATCCGGTTCTACGAACGCATGGGCGCGACCGTCATGCCAGAGTGGCGGATCTGCCGCATCGCCGGCGAGGCATTACAGAAGTTCGGCTGACTCGCGCGTGCGCGGCGCGGGACGTCAGCAGGCGAGGGCTTCCTTGAGCGCGGGGCCACTCACGGTCTCTTCGCGCAGCAGCAGGGTCGTCAGCGAGTCCAGCCGATGCCGGTGCTCGGTCAGCACCTGGCGGCACTCGGTCTGGGCCGACTCGAGCAGCAGCCGAGCCTCGTCGAGCAGGTTCTTCTGGATGTCCGGGCCAATCAGTTCGCGCGGCACGCCGGCCATGCTGAGCAGCCCGAAGGTCTTGCTGAAGCCGTAGCTGCCGATCATCGAGGTCGCGAGTTCGGACGCCCGCTTCAGGTCGTCGGCAGCACCCGACGAGGTGTTGCCGTAGACCAGCATCTCGGCCTCCCGGCCAGCCAGCATCATGGCCAGGCGCGATTGCAGTTCGCGCTCCCCATACAGCGGTTCCTCCGAATGGCGCGCGACATAGGTGACGCCGAGCGCCGCGCCGCGTGGCTCGATGCTCACGCGCTCGACGCTGCCGGCCTCGAGAACGTGGGCGACCAGGCCGTGCCCGCACTCGTGCACCGCCACCCGTTCGAGCGTCTTGGGGGTGATCGTGGTCTTGGTGGCCGACACCTCGCCGCCGAGCTGGTGGGTTTCGATTGACTGGTACAGCCGCTCGGCGCCAACCTGCGGCTCGCCCGCCTCGGCGGCGTAAGAGGCCGCGCGGTTGACGCAGTTGGCGATATCGGCCGGCGACATGCCGGCCGCGGTGCGCGCCATCGAGGCGAGTTCGGGCATCGGCGCGGCAGCGACTTGCGCCAGGTAGTGCTCGAACAGGGCTTCGCGCTCGGCCGGGGTCGGCAGCACGGTGCGCACCACGGTATCGAAGCGGCCGGGCCGGCGCATCGCCTCGTCGACGTTGTCGACGTGGTTGGTCGCGCCGATGACGATCACGTTGTCGAGTGCCTGGAAGCCGTCCATCTCGACCAGCAGCCGGTTGATGATCCGGTTCTGCTCCTGGTCGCCGGCGCTCGGCTCCGCGCCGCGGGTGCGCTTGCCGATACCGTCGATCTCGTCGATGAAGATGATGCAGGGCGCGTTCTTTCGCGCCCGCTCGAACAGCTCGCGCACCTTGCCGATGCCGGCGCCGAAGAACATCGAGCTGAAATAGGAGCCGTCGACGCTGATGAAGCTGGCACCGCACTCGCCGGCCAGTGCCTTGGCGAGCAGGGTCTTGCCGGTGCCGGGCGGGCCGTCGAGGAGCACGCCGCGCGGCGCGCGCGCGCCGACCTTCACATATTCGGTCGGGTCCTTCATGAAGGCGGCGACGCGGCGCAGCGCCTGCTTGGCCTCGGCAGCGCCGATCACGGCGTCGAAGCGGGTGGCGGGTTTCTCGGCGAGCTTGCGCTGGCCGAGGTTGAGCGAGCCGCGCATCTGGTAAAGCACCAGGCCGATGAGCAGCAGGAGCGGCACCAGGCCGAGCGCAACGCGCCCGGCCTCGTCGAGCGTCTGGGTCATGCGTTCGGTCGGCGTGCGTGGGTCGATATCGATGCGGGTGAGGGTGAATCCGTGGCGCGCACTCAGCTCGGACAGTCGCGACAACAGCGACTGGGTGCAGCCTGCGCCGCAGTCGAGCAACCGTGTGCTGAGCTGGCGGCCATCGCGATCGGTATAGAGAGCGAGGCTGCCACCGCCGACGATCGCGACGCTGCGCAAGCCGCCGCTGGCCAGCGCCAGCTCGAAATCGGACGCCTCGCGTGGATTGGCGAGCCAGCGTTGTGGTTCGCTCTCGAACGCGAGCGCGAGCGCGGTCTTGCGCGACTTCGCCTCGCGGCTCGCCGTCCCTTGCAACGCCGCGAAACCGGCCAGCAGGCCCGCAAGGAGCAAAACGACGCCGATCACCAGCGCAAGGCGTTTGCGCGACGGGCGTTCGGAGAATGGATTTTTGCTCATGATGGTCAGGATTCTGTGGCGACGGCGCACCCTGGAACACGCGATCAGCGGCTGCAACGTCAGCCAGTTGGTGCGATCCGAGCGGGTCGCTGGCTACACTGACCGGCATGAAACCCATGACCCCGATCCGGCTCGGTCGCAGTGAACTGCGGGTCACGCCGGTGTGCCTCGGAACGATGACTTTCGGCGGCCAGGTCGATGCGCCGACCGCGCACCGCATCCTCGACCACGCGGTCGAGCGCGGTGTCGATTTCATCGACACCGCCGAGATGTACGCGGTGCCGGCGACGCGCGAGAGCTATGGGGCGACCGAGAGCATCCTCGGCGAGTGGTTCGCGAGCCGTCCCGGCATCCGCCGCAAGGTCGTGCTGGCGACCAAGATCGCCGGGCCCTCGCGCAACATGGACTGGGTGCGCAAGGGCAGCGCCAACGTCACCCCGGCCGAGTTCGTCGAGGCCTGCGACGCGAGCCTTGCGCGGCTGCATACCGACGTGATCGACCTGTACCAGATCCATTGGCCGAATCGCAACGCGCCGGCCTTCGGGCAGCTGTATTTCAACCCTTCGGACGACCGCGAGTTCACGTCGACCCGGGCCCAGCTCGAAGCGCTTGCCGGACTGGTCAAGGCTGGCAAGGTGCGCGAGATCGGCCTGTCGAACGAGACGCCGTGGGGCGTGGGCGAATTCGTCCGGCTGGCCGAGGAGCACGGCCTGCCGCGCGTCGCGAGCGTGCAGAACCCGTATGCGCTGACCAGCCGCAGCGTCGACAACGGGCTGGACGAGTCGCTGCACCGTCACGGCGTTTCGCTGCTCGCCTATTCGCCGCTCGCCTTCGGCGCGCTGACCGGCAAGTACGACGCGCAAGGCCTGGACGCTACCGAACCGGCCGGGCGGCTCGGCCTGTTCGCGACCATGAAGGCGCAGCGCTGGGCCCGTCCCGAAGCGCTCGAAGCGGCGCGCCATTACAACGCGCTGGCGCGCGAGCTCGGCCTCACGCCGACCCGGCTCGCGCTCGCTTTCTGCTACGGCTCGTGGCGCGTCGCCAGCACGATCATTGGCGTCACCACGCTGGCCCAGCTCGACGAGAACCTGGACGCCTGGGGCACCGAACTCGATGAAGCGGCGCTGGCGCGCATCGATGCGATCCGCTGGCGCCTGCGCGACCCGGCGCAGTGAAGACCCCGCAGTGAAGCCCATTCAGCATGTGAGTCAGACGCCGGCGACGCAATGGCTCGCCCGCGAGGGCATCGGCTATACCGAACATGTGTATGACTATGTCGAGCACGGCGGCACCGCCGCATCGGCGCGTGCGCTCGGCGTGGCCGAGCACGAAGTGGTGAAGACGCTGGTCCTGCAAGACGAGCGCAACCAGCCGCTCATCGTCCTGATGCACGGCGACCGGCAGGTGAGCACCAAGAACCTGGCGCGGGCGATCCGCAAATCGGTCGAGCCGTGCCGGCCCGAGGTGGCGCAGCGCCACAGCGGCTACCAAGTCGGCGGCACCTCGCCGTTCGGCCTGCGCAAGCCGATGCTGCTATACGTCGAGGCGAGCGTTCTCGAACTCCCACGCGTGCTCGTCAACGGCGGCCGGCGCGGCTACCTGCTCGGGATCGCACCCACAATCTTTACCGAGCGGCTTGGCGCAACGCCGGTGCACTGCGCGCTGCCATGAAGATTTGCGTCTACGGCACGGGGGCGATCGGCGGCCTGCTCGGCGCGCGCTTGGCGGCGGTCTCCGGCTTCGAGGTGAGCGCGGTCGCGCGCGGTGCCGCGCTCGCGGCGCTGCGCGAGCAGGGCTTTCGGGTCAGGTCGGCGCAGGGGGTGCTGCAGTCACTGGTGCGCGTGAGCGAGGATGCTCGGGACTTCGGCGCGCAGGACCTCGTCATCGTCGCGGTCAAGGCGACGTCGCTGGCCGCCATCGCGCCGCTTCTTGCGCCACTGCTCGGCCCGCACACCCTCGTGCTGCCGGCGATGAACGGCGTGCCGTGGTGGTTTGGGCACGGCGTTGCCGAGCTGGGTGCGCAGTCGCTGGAAAGTGTCGATCCCGGCGGCGTGATCGGTGCTTCGATACCGTTCGCAAACGTTGTCGGCTGCGTCGTGCACCTGTCGGCCTCGCTCAATGAACCCGGTTGGGTCGAACACCGCATGGGCAACGAACTGATCGTCGGCGAGCCGGCGGGCGGTGGCTCGGACCGCGTCGAGCGGCTGGCCGGCTGGCTCGCCGAGGCCGGGCTGACCGCCACCGTGTCGGCCGATATCCGGCGCGATATCTGGTTCAAGCTGTGGGGCAACCTCACCTTGAATCCGGTCTCGGCAATCACCGGAGCGACCGCCGACCGCATCCTCGCCGACCCGCTGGCGCTCGCCTTCTGCTCGGCAGCGATGCGCGAAGCTGCGGCGGTCGGTGCGCGCATCGGATGCGCGATCGAGCAAAGCCCGGAAGACCGGCATGCCATCAGCGCGCGCCTGGGCGCCTTCAAGACCTCGATGCTTCAGGACGCGCTCGCGGGCCGGCCGATCGAACTTGACGCCATCGTCGGCGCCGTGCGCGAGATCGCATCCCGGCTCGGCATGGCGACGCCGAACATCGATGCGCTGTTCGGCTTGGCACGGCTGTTCGGCTCGGTGCACGGGCTGTATCCCGTCGCCGGCGAGTGAGTCCGAATTCAATTTCTGATCGCCAGGGACGCCAAGGAATTCGTTTCCCCATCTTCTTCTTTGGTTTTTACTTCGCGTCCTTCGCGCCCCTTTGCGTGCTTCGCGTTAAAGCTGGTGTTCATCGGCCGTCGCGCCTCACCCGCCCCGGTGCAGAATTCCGATCTTCCATGAGCCCGCCCCGATGCAGCCGACCCTGACGCCCGCGATCGCCTCGCTGCTCGCCGTGCTCGGCGCGTATTTGATGGGCTCGCTGTCGTTCGCGGTGCTGGTCAGCCGGGCGATGGGGCTGGCCGACCCGCGGCATTACGGCTCGGGCAATCCGGGCGCGACCAATGTGCTGCGCTCGGGCAACAAGCTCGCGGCGGGGCTCACGCTGTTGCTCGACGCCGCCAAGGGATTCCTTCCGGTGCTGCTGGTCCGGCTGTACGGGCCGGCCTACGGAATGGGCGAGGGCACGCTGGCGCTGGCGGGGCTGGCGGCATTTCTCGGCCATCTGTGGCCGGTCTTCTTTCACCTTCGCGGCGGCAAGGGCGTCGCGACCGCGGCCGGCGTGCTGCTCGGACTGAACCCGTGGCTCGGCATCGCGACGCTCGCGACCTGGCTCATCATCGCGGCGTTCTTTCGCTACGCGTCGCTTGCCAGCATCGTCGCGGCCGCCTTTGCGCCGTTCTACCAACTGCTGATCTGGGGCGGCGGGCCGGTGGCGGTGGCGGTCGGCGTGATGGCACTGCTGCTGGTGTGGCGTCACAGCGCCAACCTGCGCAAGCTGTTCGAAGGCACCGAAGCGCGCATCGGCGCCAAGGCCGCGCCGCCGCCGCCACGGCCCGGCGGCGCCAAGGCGCATCCCAAACACCACCATGGAGCGAAGTCATGACCCAGGGCCTGCGCCGGATTCACGTCGGTGACCGCATGTCGGAAATCACCATCTTCAACGGCATCGTCTATCTCGCCGGGCAGGTTGCCGCCGATGCGAGCCAGGATATCCGCAGCCAGACGACGCAGGTGCTGGCGCAGATCGACAAGCTGCTCGGCGAGGCCGGCAGCGACCGGGCGCATATCCTGCGGGCGCAGATCTTCCTCGTCGACATGGCCGACTTCGACGCGATGAACGAGGTCTGGGACGACTGGGTCGCGCCCGGCGATGCGCCGCCGCGCGCTACCGTGCAGGCCAACCTGGCGCGCGCCGGCTGGAAAATCGAGATCGTCGTGACGGCGGCGATCTGAGCGCGCGCGCCGTCGCGACGCCTCAATAGTTCAGTCCCATAGCCGTTCGCACGTCGCGCAGCGTCTCGCGCGCCACGGTGCGCGCGCGCTCGGTGCCGACCTCGACGATCCAGTGGACCTTCTTGGGTTCGCTCAGGTAGGCTGCCGCGCGCTCGCGCCACGGCGCCTGTTCCTTCTGGATCGCCTCGATCACCGGCTGCTTGCATTCGAGGCAACCGATGCCGGCGCTGGTGCAGCCGGCGACGACCCATTGCTTCGTCGATTCGTCGGAATAGACCAGGTGGAACTGCCACACCGGGCAGTGCTCGGGGTTGCCCGGGTCCGTGCGGCGCACGCGTTGCGGATCGGTCGGCATGCGGCGGATCTTGCGTTCGACCTCGGCCGGCTCTTCGCGCATCGCGATCGCATTGCCGTAGCTCTTGCTCATCTTGGCGCCGTCCAGTCCGGGCAGCTTGCGCACCGTGGTGTGCAGCGCCTGCGGCTCGTGCAGGACGGTCATGCCGGTGCCGCGCGCGTAGCCGTCCAGCCGTTCTCGATCGGACGCGGACAGCGACGACGCACCTTCGACCAAGGACCGGGCACGCCGGAGTGCCGCTTCGTCGCCAGTCTCCTGAAAGCGCTTGCGGTCGGCCTCGAAGGCGCGCGCATCGCCCTTCGCCATCTTCTTGAGCAGCGCCTGCGCGAGGGCGTCGAAATCAGGCTCCCGCCCGTACAGATGGTTGAAGCGTCGCGCCACTTCGCGTGTGAGTTCGACGTGCGACGCCTGGTCTTCACCGACCGGAACGAATCCGGCCTTGTAGGCCAGGATGTCGGCCGCCTGCAGCAAGGGGTAGCCGAGAAAGCCGTAGGTCGCAAGATCGCGATCCTTCAGCTTCTCGATCTGGTCCTTGTAGGTCGGCACGCGTTCGAGCCAACCCAGCGGCGTGCCGAAGGTGAGCAGCGTGAACAGCTCGGCATGCTCGGGCATGCGGCTCTGGATGAAGATCGTCGACTGCTCGGGATCGATGCCGGCGGCGAGCCAGTCGACCACCATGTCGTACACATACCGCTCCATCACCCCGCGCTCTTCGTAATGCGTGGTCAGGGCGTGCCAGTCGGCGACGAAATAGAAGCAGTCGTAGTCGGCCTGCAGCCGAACCCAGTTCTTCAGCGCACCGTG
>JBDSEG010000098.1:0-10039 GCA_039920165.1 Burkholderiaceae bacterium | reverse complement strand
GGCAAGAGCAGTTCGACGACGGCCGCACGCACCTCGTCGTCGTGCCCGATCCAGATGTGTCCGCCTCGCTCGAATCCGAACGCCGGATCGGCCAAATCTTGCTGGAGTTTGTCGCGCGAGATCGTCTGCAACACAACCCAGGGGTTGCGGGTGAGCTGCCACAGCACCGGGTCGAGATGTCGCCAGATCTGGTCGGTCGCATGATTCCAGGACGATCGCATGTCCAGGGCAAGTTCGGCCAGCGCATCGAAACCTTCGAGGTCCGTCGAAAACAGGCGCTCGTTCAGGTGGTCGAGACGTGTCGCATCGCTCATCGTCGGTCTTTCAGGCTTGGGGCAGCTGCTCGGCGAATCGCAAAACGAGGCAGCGCGGCGGCCGCCGGGAAGCGCGTGCCGCCGGCGCGGTCTCACGGCCGGCGCGATGAAGCCAGTTCCGCCAGCAACGCGAGTTGCTGGTGCTGGGTTGCGAGCAGCTCGGCCCACTGCTTTTCGCGCAGCGTGTCGATCTTCTCGTGCAGCAGCATGATTTCCATCTCGGCCTTGAGGTTGACTTCGTAATCGTGGGCGGCGCTCTGGCGATCCTTCTCGGACTGCCGGTTCTGCGACATCAGGATCACCGGTGCCTGGATCGCCGCCAGCATCGACAGGAAGAGGTTGAGCAGGATGTACGGATAGGGATCGAAAGTCGCGCCGCGGCTGGCCAGCAGCACTGCATTGATGCCGATCCAGGCCAGCATGGTGGCGCCGAACAGGCCGACAAACGTCCACGAGCCGCCGACCGCCGAAGCGGGCCACGGCGTCTGCGGCCCGCTGACCGCGCGTCGGGCCACCTTCGTCGTTGTCGTCGAGCGCCAGGTTGCGCGCGATGTACTTGCGCCCGGCAATGTGCCGTGCCACCTTTTTGGCATGCTCGTCCAGCGCCTCGTACGGCGCTCCCAGCAGCCGTTTTGCGATCTGTTCGGGTTCAATCATGAGAGCGAGATGCTGCCGCACTCGCAGGCAGCCAGCGAATATCTTGGTGTCCCGTTCATCAATGCCTCCAATGAGGCCGACGATGCCCGGCACAGACCAGCGCGTCTGTGCGATCGCGCACACAGGCGGCGTGTTTGCCCATTCCTGCTGCCTGGGCCATCGCATCGCCGTGACGCGGCACCCCATGTTCGCCAACGCACAGCGGACGGCGCCAGCACAAAAAGCCGCCTTGGCGTCCAGGCCGGCGCCTATGAGGGCAGGCTCCTGCACCACCTGCCGACGGTTTGCACCTAGTGAATGTGATAGCGCGGCAGGTTGATCGTGAACACACAGCCGGTACCGGGCACGTCCCGCGCGCTCAGGGTGCCGCCCTGCGACTCGACGCCCTGCCGGGCGATGGACAGTCCCAGCCCAAGACCCGACCTGTCGTTCCCGTGCTGGACGAAAGGCGCAAATGTCGTTGCCGCCATAGCGACGGGCAGTCCCCCGCAATGATCGCTCACATCGATCAGGATGCGTTCGTGCATCGCATAAGCGGTCAAAGTGACTTGGGTGTGACGGTGGGTGAACTTGAAAGCGTTGTGGAGCAAGTTGGACAGCGCTGCCATGATGAGGTCTCGATCTGCATAGATCCCGAGGAGCGTGTCAACTTCAGATGCGACAAAAGTACACCCCTGCGCGTGGGCCGCAAGGTCAGCGCCGGCCTTTGCCTCGGTGATGAACTCAGCCAATGAAAAGATGGAATGCTTCGGCCCGCCTCCCGCGTTGAATCGAATCTCGCCAAGCGCGCGATCAATCAGGCCTCCCAGCATCGCCAAGCTCCGCTTCAAAACCCCACCGGTTGCGCCAGCGACCGGCAGGGTTCCTCTTTCCAGAGCGCTCAGCGCCAGGGTGGCCGTGCTGAGAGCGTTGCGCAGCTCGTGTGCCAGGGAGCCAAGCCGTTCGTCGGCGTCCAGTGTCTGCCGGCGCGCGAGCATGGCTTCCCTTGCGAAGCTGAATTCCGTGACCGCATTGGCCACCGCGTTGTCCAGGCACCGGTTCAGAGTCCGAAATTCGTCGATGGCGAAGGGGGCGTCCCTCTCATAGGCGAGATCGGTGATGGACTGACATAAGTCGCCGTAATCGTGGACGACCTGATCGACGGTGTAACCCAGCGTCAGCAACGCCTTGCCGTGCGCGGTTGCGCTCACCGACATCTCTGACCGCTCCCGCGCAGTGCCGGCAGAGTGGCCCGAGATCTTGACGCTTTCCTTGCTTTCGCCACCCTGCTCGGCTTGCAGCGTCCTCGTGAGTTGATCGAGAAACATCGGAATGCCGTTCTTGAGCTGCTCCTGCGTGGCGACCCGCTCAGGGCGCAGAGCCACTTTTTCCTTGCAACGCTCGATCAAATCGGAGCGATTGTTCTCCAAGAAGTTGTGCATCATGACGCGTTGACGGGTAGTTCCTGCAATGCGCCAAGAATGAAGCAACGCATTGGAACCGTCTGTGCGGCAGCGCACTATGCAACCGACGATTGGTCACTGCGGCTGCGGCAGTTGCCTGAGCCACCATTGCCCGTCAGATTCAACCGATGGTAGTTTCGATCCGGCCGAACTGCGTTTTCAGCCACAACTCGATTTCGGTGAAGCGGAGCAGGCGATCGAACGCCTGGAGAGCGCGATCAAGGTGTCTTATCCGTCGATCCTGCACCTCTACCTGGAGTCCGGCGTTTTCAAGCAGGCAGCGAATTCGGTCGGAGGGTGGTCTCTCGCGAAGCGCCGCCGCGAAGCCGGCCGAAACGCCCCGGACGCCAGATCCGACACTGAACTCGTCGCAAGTTGATCAAGCCCTCTGAGGGTTGGCTTGCAAGTGAGCAGTGGCGCAGCACCGTGCGTCCTACCGCATCCATGCCATGTAGGTGTGCCGGTCTGCGGCATAGCAGCCGCAGGCAGCGGCCTCGAGACCACTGCGATCGAGAACGGTGACCTCGCCGCGCCGATAGGCGATGAGCCCTTCTTTTTGCAAAGTCCCGGCGACCGTCGTGACACCCACGCGTCGCACGCCCAGCATGTAGGCCAGAAACTCGTGTGTCACGCGGAAGTTGTCGGAGCGCGAACGGTCCTGGCTCATCAGCAGCCAGCGCGCCAGACGCGGCCCGATGAGGTGAAAGCGCAGGCAACCGGCCGAATGCGCCAGTTGTTCCATCATCACGTAGATGTAGCGACCCATTTCGCGCCGCAGCGCCGCGCTGCCGCGCAGTTGGCTCAGAAGGGCACCGGCGCTGGCCTGCCATGCAAACCCCGGCCCCTGGACGAGTGCGTGCAGCGGCGACATCGACACGCCGAGCGCGAAGTGCGCGCCGAGCATGCCTTCGGCACCGATCATTCCAACCTCCACGCCGGGGCTGCCCTCGATGCGCGCCACCAGCGAGATGAATCCCTCGATCGGAAAATAAGCATGGTGCATGGGCATGCCGGGCTCCGCCAGCACATCGGCAAGTCCCAGCTCGACGCGTTTGCAAATCGAAAGAAGGGCGAGCCTGTCCTTGCGCGGCAGCGATTCGATCAGACGGTTTTCTGCTTCGGCCAAGTCAGCTCCTCAGCAATGCGGCGGTGATTGGGGCGCCCCGTGCGGCGCCACGGAGCGTTGAGATGCCGCAGTCTGCGTTGCCTCGCAGCGTTTGACTGTCTGCCAGCCCACATAGCGCCCGCCTGAATTCAGGCCGAGCGAGCGTTCAGCCATCTTGCGCAGAACTCTTTGTGCGCTTGCGTACAGACACCGAGCCCAGGGTTTGATCGACTCGCCCGAGCCAGCGCATATGTTGGTCGAGGAGAAACAAAGTGGCCTTCTTTCAGCCTGTGGCCCAGATGCGGCGGCCGTTCCAGGCAGTTGTTTTCTGAATGGTCCGCGCGCTCTTGGTCTTGATGGTCGCAATCGCATGATCGCCCTGCTCGAAGCACGGCGCGCCGGTCTGTTTGCGAGGAAACAATGGCTCGCCAACATCGTCGCCGGCGTCATCGTCGGCGTCGTCGCACTGCCTTTGGCGATGGCCTTCGCCATCGCCTCCGGGGCGCGGCCCGAGCAGGGCATCTACACGGCCATCATTGGCGGCGGGTTGGTGTCGGTGTTTGGCGGCAGCCGGGTGCAGATCGCCGGCCCGACCGGCGCGTTCATCGCCATCCTCGCGGGCGTCACCGCGAAGTACGGCATCGCCGGCTTGCAGGTGGCCACGCTGATGGCCGGTGTCATGCTGGTGCTGATGGGCGTCGCGCGCATGGGCGGAGTCATCAAGTTCATTCCTGCGCCGGTGATCGTCGGCTTCACTGCAGGGATCGGGGTGATCATCTTCGTCGGTCAGTGGGCCGACTTCCTTGGTCTGCCGAAAGTCGGCGGCGAGGGTTTCCACGAGAAGCTGTGGCACCTCATCCAGGTGATGCCGCAACTGAATCTGCCGACCGTCGGCTTGGCCGTGCTGAGTCTGCTGCTCGTTCTGCTGGCGCCACGCGTCAAGGGACTGGCGCGCATTCCGGGGCCGCTCGTGGCGATGGTGGTCGCCACTGTGATTCAGTCGATGTTGCACCTGCCCGGTGTGGCGACCCTCGGCAGCGCCTTCGGCGGCATCCCGCTGGGTCTGCCATCGCTCACCCTGCCCGATCTTTCGGTCTCGCAGATGCTCGCGCTGATCGGCCCGGCGTTCACGATTGCCATGCTCGGCGCCATCGAATCGCTGCTGTCTGCAGTGGTCGCCGACGGCATGGCGGGAAGCCGGCACAACTCCAACCAGGAGTTGATCGGTCAGGGCATCGCCAACATCGTCTCGCCGCTGTTCGGCGGCTTCGCGGCCACCGGCGCCATCGCCCGCACGGCGACCAACATTCGCAACGGGGCGACCAGCCCGCTGGCCGGCCTTTCTCATGCCGCGACGCTGGTCGCGGTGCTGCTCTTTCTGGCGCCGCTCGCAGCGAGCATTCCGCTCGCCGCGCTCGCCGCGATCTTGTTCGTGGTGGCATGGAACATGAGCGACGTGAAGCACTTCGGGCACATCCTGCAGCAAGCGCCGACGGCCGACCGGGTGATCTTGCTGACCACCTTCCTGCTGACGGTCTTCGCCGACCTGGTGGTGGCGGTCAACGTCGGCGTGATCCTGGCGATGCTGCAGTTTCTGCGCCGGATGTCGGAGTCGGTGGAAACGCAGCCGATCGACGCGCAAGATCTGCAGCAGGTGCTGCAAAAAAACGGCCTCGACGGCTTGCCGGCGGGGGTGATGATCTACGAGATCCGCGGGCCGATGTTCTTCGGCGCCGTCGAGAGCTTCGAGCGTGCGCTTTTGCAGACCCACACCGATCCGAGCGCGCTGATCCTGCGCCTGCACGATGTGCCGTTCATGGATATCACCGGTCTGCAGACCCTTCACGAAGTGATCGGCAAGCTGCGCAAGCGCGGTGTTCGCGTGTTGCTGTGCGAGGCGAACGCAAGGGTACTGACCAAGCTGCGCAACGCCAAGGTCCTCGACGCGCTCGGCCCGGGTGACTATTGCGCGACGTTGGGCGAGGCCATTGCACGGGAAAGCAGCAACCGCTGAATATTTCAGGTTTTCCGGAGACCACCATGACCATGATGAAAGCTGCCCTCTTCGTCGAGCCCGGACGCATCGTCCTCGACGACAAGCCCATTCCCGATGTCGGCCCGCAGGACGCACTGATGCGCGTGACCACGACGACGATCTGCGGCACCGACATTCACATACTGAAGGGCGAGTACCCGGTCGAGCGTGGTTTGACGATCGGCCACGAGCCAGTCGGCGTGATCGAAAAGCTCGGCTCGGGCGTGCGCGGCTACCACGAAGGCCAGCGCGTCATCGCCGGGGCGATCACGCCGAGCGGCTGGAGCAACGCCTGCCTGTGCGGCGTCGGCTCGCAGGACGGTGCCGGCACCGCGCATGGCTGGAAGGCCATGGGCGGCTGGAAGTTCGGCAACACCATCGACGGCTGCCAGGCCGAGTACGTGCTGGTGCCCGACGCCATGGCCAACCTGGCGCCGGTGCCCGACGGCCTGAGCGACGAGCAGGTGCTGATGTGCCCCGACATCATGTCAACCGGCTTCAGCGGCGCCGAAAGCGCCGGCGTTCGCATCGGCGACACGGTGGCCGTGTTCGCGCAGGGGCCGATCGGCCTGTGCGCGACGGCCGGCGCCAAGCTGAGCGGCGCGGCGATGGTGATCGGCGTCGATCGGCTCGCCAATCGCCTCGCCATCGCCACGAAGATGGGCGCCGACCATGTGATCGACGGCAGCAAGGTCGATCCGGTCGAGGAAATCATGCGCCTCACCGATGGCCGCGGCGTCGACGTGGCGATCGAGGCGCTCGGCACGCAGCAGACTTTCGCGGCCTGCCTGCGCGTGCTGCGCCCGGGCGGCACGCTGTCGAGCCTGGGCGTCTACTCGACCGACCTGACGATCCCGCTCGGGCCGTTCGCCGCGGGGCTTGGCGACCACAAGATCGTCACCACCCTGTGCCCTGGCGGCAAGGAGCGGATGCGCCGACTGATGGCGGTGATCGCGGCGCGGCGCGTCGACCTCGAGGCGATGGTGACGCACCGCTTCAAGCTCGACGATATCGAAGCCGCCTACGAGCTCTTCGGCCATCAGCGTGACGGCGTGCTGAAGGTCGCGATCACGCCGTGACGTCGCGCGGCGCACCATGAGCATTTGCCCGGCCGTTCCGAAAGGGGCTCGCACCGCAGTGCGAAGCACGGAGGTGACCCAGTGAGCATCCGTCATCTCGAGCAGCTGCTCGAGCCACGCTCGGTCGCGGTCATCGGCGCGTCCAGCCGCCCCGGCAGCGTCGGCGCGACGGTCTGGCGCAATCTGCGCGCCGGCACCTTTGCCGGTCCGGTCTATGGCGTCAACCCGAAGCACGCGAGCCTCGACGGCGTGAAACTCGTCGCTCGGGTCGCCGCCCTTCCAACGCCGCCCGATCTGGCCGTGCTATGCACGCCGCCCGACACGGTGGCCGGCCTGGTCGGCGAGCTCGGCCAGCTCGGCACGCGCGCCGCCATCGTCATGACCGCGGGCCTCAGCGCGGCGCAGAAGCAGGCCGCGCTCGACGCGGCGCGGCCGCACCTGCTGCGCCTGCTCGGCCCCAACTGCCTCGGCCTGCTGTCACCGCGCATCGGCCTGAATGCCAGCTTCGCCCACACCGATGCCCTGCCCGGCGAGATCGCCTTCGTCTCGCAATCGGGTGCGTTGGTGACGGCGGTGCTCGACTGGGCGCGGACGCGGCGGATCGGCTTCTCGCACATGGTCTCGCTCGGCGAGCGCGCCGACGTCGACTTCGGCGACCTGCTCGACCATCTGGCCAGCGACGCGCACACTCGCTCGATCCTGCTCTACATCGAATCGATCGAGTCGCCGCGCAAGTTCATGTCGGCCGCCCGCTCGGCGGCCCGCAACAAGCCGGTCATCGTCGTCAAAGCCGGTCGCGCCGGCAAGGGCTTGCAGGCGGCCGCGTCGCACACCGGCGCCCTCGCCGGCTCCGACGTGGTGATCGATGCCGCGATCCGGCGCGCCGGCATGCTGCGCGTCAACACGCTGCAGGACCTGTTCATGGCGGCCGAGACACTCGCCCACTTTCGCGGCAATCCCCAGCGCGGCCTGACGCTCATGACCAACGGCGGCGGCGCCGGCGTGATGGCGGCCGACGCCGCCGCGCTGGCCGGGGTCGAACTGCCGGTGCTGAGCGAGGGGCTGCGCAACAAGCTCGACGAGGCCCTGCCGCCGACCTGGTCGCACGGCAATCCGATCGACATCATCGGCGATGCCCCGGTCGAGCGCTACACCGCGACCCTGCGCGCCCTGCTCGACGAACCCGAGGCCGGCACGGTGCTGTTCATGCACGCACCGACGGCGATCGTGCGCAGCGAGGACATCGCCCGCGCCTGTGCGCCGCTGGCCCGCGAGGCGGCCGGTCGACTGATGAGTTGCTGGCTCGGCGACGGCGGCGTCGCCGAAGCGCGGCGCATCTTCGAGGAGGCGGGCGTCGCCGGCTACGAAACGCCCGAAGCGGCGGTGCGCGCCTTCGCAATGCTGGCGAGCTATGAGCGCAACCAGGCGCTGCTGACCGAGGCGCCGAACGCCAGCGAGGCCACGCCGCCCGACAGCGCGGCAGCGCGCGCGATCGTCATGGCGGCGCTTGACAGCGGCCGCGAGATGCTTGACGAACTGGAAGCCAAAGCGGTGCTGAAGGCGTATGGCATTCCCATCGTGGCGACGGTTGCGGTCGGTCCTTCGGCCGAGGCGGCGGCAGACGCCGCACGCGCCATCGGCCATCCGGTCGCCCTGAAGATCCTCTCGCCCCACATCAGCCACAAGTCCGACGTTGGCGGCGTTGTCCTCGGGCTCGATGACGACGCGGCCGTGCGCCTGGCGGCCGACGGCATGCTGGCGCGGGTGCGCGCGCTCAAGCCTGCGGCGCAGATCACGGGCTTCACGGTCCAGGCCATGGTTCGCCGACCGTACGCGCAGGAACTGATCGTCGGCGCAAGCGTCGATGCGGTGTTCGGCCCGGTCATCCTGTTCGGCCAGGGCGGCACCGCGGTCGAGGTGATTGCCGACCGGGCGATCGGCCTGCCGCCCCTCAACCGCGTGCTGGCGCGCGACCTGGTCTCCAACACGCGCGTCGCGAAACTGCTTGCCGGATATCGCGACCATCCGCCGGCACGGATCGACGCGATCTGCGACGTGCTCGTCGCCGTCTCGCAGATGCTCGCCGACCTGCCCGAGCTGGCCGAGCTCGACATCAATCCGCTGCTCGCCGATGCCGACGGCGTGATCGCCCTCGACGCCCGGCTGCGCATTGAGCCGGCCACGGGTGCGGGCACGGCGCGCTTTGCGATCCAGCCGTATCCGGCCGAGCTCGCCGAGACCTGGTCGTTGCAGGGACGGCAACTGCAGGTCAGACCAATCCGGCCGGAAGACGAGGCCCGGCATCGCGCGTTCGCGATGCAGCTTGCGCCCGAGGACGTGCGGCTTCGCTTCTTCAGCGTGCGCCGCGAGCTGCCGCGCAGCGAGCTCGCCCGCCTGGTGCAGATCGACTACGACCGCGAGATGGCCTTCGTCGTCCTCGGGTCGCAGCCCGACGGTTCGCTGCGCACGCTGGGCGTCGTGCGCGCCCTCGCCGATCCGGACAACGTCGAGGCCGAGTTCGCGATCATCCTCGCCGCCGAGGTGCAAGGGCAGGGGCTCGGCCAGCGCCTGCTCGACAAGATGGTCGGCTACCTGAAGGCGCACGGCACGCAGCGCGTCGTGGCGTTGGTGCTGCGCGAGAACAAGGCGATGCGTAAGCTGGCAACGCAAAGCGGCTTCGTGCTCGATGCCGCGGAGTCCGACAACACATCGTTGCGTTACGTGCTCGAGCTGAACCCGGCAGCGCCGCACGTCGCATGACCCGACGCCGACCGATGGGCAGGACGAAGATCGGGCCGACACGGCCGATCATGGCGCATCATCGAGGTGTTGCTCGACTGCGCAACAGCATCGTTCAGGGGACATCATCGCTTTCAGAAAGCCGCCATGACCATCGCGAGTTTCAACGACCTGCTGCGCGCCGCCACCGAGCAGCCGGAGCCTCAGCGTCTGTTGTTCGTCTTTGCCACCGCCGGTGTCGACGACGATGCCACCGCCGAACAAAGGGCGCGCTTCGAGGCCGGTCAGGGCGGCACGTTGACGCCGCTGATGTGCGTCGACAAATTGCCGAGCGAACTGGCTTCGTTCGACGCGCTGCTCGAAGAGTCACGCGAGTTCGAGCAGGCCTGGGACATGGTGTTTGTCGCGTCCCTGCCCGGATCGGGCGGGCTCAGCCCGACGAGCCTGCAAGCCGAGGCACCGCTGCAGCGCATGGTCGACTCGATCAAGTCGGGCAGCATTGGCGGCTTCATCCCCTTCGATGCGCAAGGCCAGCCGATGCAGTTCAGCTGAGCACAGGTCTATTGCACCAGTGGAGTGTTCGCTGCGTCGAGGTCGATGCCCTCGACCTTGGCCTGCCCGGCCAGCAACTGCAGGCACTGCCGCAACGCCGTGACCCAGGCCTGCTG
>JBDSEG010000097.1:0-9228 GCA_039920165.1 Burkholderiaceae bacterium | reverse complement strand
TGAAGGAACTGCTGCACGACGAATCGCTGCGCAAGAGCGGCTCGATCGTCGAGGTGCAGCACAAGGAGCGCGGCAGCTACTGGACCATCGGCAGCCCGATCAAGTTCTCGGACCTGAAGCCCGAGGTGACGGCTTCGCCGCTGCTCGGAGAGCACACCGACGAAGTGCTGTCCGAGCTGGGCTACAGCAAGGACAAGATCGCTGCGCTGCACGCGGCCAAGGCGGTCTGAGCGCCGTGGTCATCTAGACACGCCCGACTCCCTCGGCCTTCGGGGTGAGGGGCATGCGAAGGCCCGATGCGGCTGCGCCGGCCCTCGCCCCAACCCTCGCCAAGAGAGAGAGGGAATGCGGTGAGGCAATCGGAAAATCACCGGAGAACCGCATGCAAACGACCCTCGATCTGAATGCGCTGGTCGCCGCCATTGGCGACGCGATCGTGGTCAGCGACGCCCAGGGCGCGATCACGCTCTGGAGCCCGGCCGCCGAGCGACTTTTCGGCCATACCGAGGCCGAGGCGCTCGGCCAGTCGCTGGACATCATCATTCCCGAGCGGCTGCGCAAGCGCCACTGGGACGGCTACGACAAGACGATGGAAACCGGCATCACCAAGTACGGCCATGACGTGTTGCGTGTCCCGGCGATCAACAAGCAGGGCACGCCGATGTCGATCGCCTTCACGGTGGCGATGCTGTACACGTCCGACAACAAGGTGAGCGCGATCATCGCCGTCATCCGCGACGAGACCGACCGCTTCAATGCCGACCGCGCGCTGAAGAAGCGCCTGAGCGATCTGGAAGCGCAGCTCGGCAAGGGGCAGTAGAGAAATGACCACGGACCGCGCGCGGGCCGAGCGCCGGGCGGCATTGGCCGACTTCGCCAAGCCGGCCCGCCCGAGTCGCGGGACGCGGCTTGCGTTCGTGCCGTCCAAGTCCGCGCAGGCGGACCTGGAGCCGCGGCACTCGCTCCCCTCGGGGGCTGAGACCGGACGTGGACAGCTGGGCCGTTCGGCCCAGCGCGGCCTGCAAGGCCTGCCGACATCCCCGTCGGATGAGGGGTTCCAATGACCCAGGCGCTGTCCGGTGTGCGCATCCTCGACTTCACGCACGTGCAGTCGGGCCCGACGTGCACCCAACTGCTGGCGTGGATGGGCGCCGACGTCATCAAGATCGAGCGCCCCGGCGTGGGCGACGCGACGCGCGATCAGCTGCGCGACATCCCGAATGTCGACAGCCTGTATTTCACGATGCTCAACCACAACAAGCGCTCGGTGACGCTGAACACCAAGACCGCGCAGGGCCTCGAGGTGCTCGACCGGCTGATCGCGACCTGCGACGTGCTGGTCGAAAATTTCGCGCCGGGTGCGATGGAGCGCATGGGAATCACCTGGGAGCATGTGCAGGCCGTCAACCCGCGCATGGTCGTGGCGTCGGTCAAGGGTTTCGGGCCGGGACCGTACGAACACTGCAAGGTCTACGAGAACGTCGCGCAATGCGCCGGTGGCTCGGCCTCGACGACCGGCTTCGATGACGGCCCGCCGATGGTCACCGGGGCGCAGATCGGCGACAGCGGCACGGGCGTGCACCTCGCGCTCGGCATCGTCGCGGCGCTATACCAGCGCAACACGACCGGGCGCGGCCAGAAGGTGCTGGCGCCGATGCAGGATGCGGTTCTGAACCTGTGCCGGGTCAAGCTGCGCGACCAGCAACGTCTGGAGCGCACCCACACGCTGCACGAGTTTCCGCAGTATCCGGACGGCAAATTCGGCGATGCGGTGCCGCGCGCCGGCAATGCCTCGGGCGGCGGTCAGCCCGGCGCAATCCTCAAGTGCAAGGGGTGGGAGACCGACCCGAACGCCTATATCTATTTCATCACCCAGTCGGCCGTGTGGCCGGCCGTGTGCAAGGTGATCGGCGAGCCCGACTGGGTCGACGACGAAGCGTTCGCCACGCCGCAGATGCGCCTGCTTCACCTGAAGCCGATCTTCGCGCGAATCGAGCAATGGACCATGACGATGGACAAGTTCGAGGTGATGGACGTGCTGAACCGCTACGACATTCCGTGCGGTCCGATCCTGTCGATGAAGGAGATCGCGCACGAACCGGCGCTGCGCGTTTCGGGCACGGTGGTCGAGGTCGAGCATCCCGAGCGCGGTGCGTACCTCACGGTCGGCAACCCGATCAAGATGTCCGACAGCCCGACCGTCGTGATGCGTTCGCCGTTGCTCGGCGAACATACCGGCGCGGTGCTGGCGCAGCTCGGCTACGACGCGGCCGCCGTAGCGGCGCTGCGCGCGGCCGGGGTGGTCTGAGAAGCGCCAACAAGGTATTTCATGAACGCCAGAACCATCCCCATCCGCGCCGAGCCGGCGAGCCGCCAGCGCAAGCGCGAGGCACCCAAGGGCCGACCGATCGATCCGGTGGCGCTGACCGAAGTGCGCGAACTGCTCGGCAGCTCATCGCGCGCGCCCGACCAGTTGATCGAGCATCTGCACCGCCTGCAGGACCGTCATGGCCACCTGAGCGCGCGCCATCTGAATGCGCTCGCGCGAGAGATGGGCCTGGCGCAGACCGAGGTCTATGAAGTCGCCTCGTTCTATCACCACTTCGATATCGTGAAGGAGTCCGATATCGCGCCGCCGGCATTGACCGTGCGGGTCTGCGATTCGCTCAGTTGCGAAATGGCCGGCGCGAAGGAATTGCTGGCTCGGCTCCCCGCCTTGCTCGGCAAGGATGTCCGCGTCTTGGCCGCGCCGTGCATCGGCCGCTGCGAGCAGGCGCCCGCGGTCTGCGTGGGCCAGAACCCGGTCGCCAACGCGACCTGCGAGTCGGTTGTCGCCAAGGTCGAAGCCGGTGCAACGGTTCATGAACCCGAGACCTTCATCGACCTCGCGGCCTATCAGGCGCAGGGCGGCTATCGGCTGCTCAAGCGCTGTATCGGCGGCGAGCTCGATGTCGAACCGGTGATCCGCTGCATGGAGGATTCGGGACTGCGCGGCCTCGGTGGCGCGGGCTTTCCGGCCGGACGCAAATGGCGCATCGTTCGCGGCGAACTTGCGCCGCGGCTGATGGCGGTGAATATCGACGAAGGCGAGCCCGGCACGTTCAAGGACCGGGTCTATCTCGAACGCGACCCGCATCGCTTCATCGAAGGCATGCTGATCGCCGCCTGGGCGGTCGGCATCGCCAAGGTCTACGTTTACCTGCGCGACGAATACCACGGCTGTCGCGCCCTGCTCGAAGCCGAACTCGGCAAGCTGCGCGCCGCGCCGCCCTACCGCGGCATGCCCGAGATCGTGCTGCGGCGCGGCGCCGGCGCCTATATCTGCGGCGAAGAGTCGGCCATGATCGAATCGATCGAAGGCAAGCGCGGCATGCCGCGCCTGCGCCCGCCGTATGTGGCGCAGGTCGGCCTGTTCGGCCGGCCCACGCTCGAACACAATTTCGAGACGCTCTACTGGGTGCGCGAGATCCTGGAAAAAGGCGGCGCCTGGTTTGCCGGCCAAGGGCGCAACGGGCGCAAGGGCCTGCGCTCGTTCTCGGTCTCGGGGCGGGTGAAAAAGCCCGGCGTCAAGCTCGCCCCGGCCGGCATCACGATGCGCGAACTGATTGCCGAGCACTGCGGCGGCATGCAGGACGGCCACACGCTGTATGCCTACTTGCCCGGCGGCGCCTCCGGCGGCATCCTGCCCGAGCGGCTGGCCGATATCCCGCTCGATTTCGATACCTTGCAGCCCTACGGCTGCTTCATCGGGTCGGCCGCGGTGATGGTGCTGTCGCAGCACGACAGCGCGGTGAATGCGGCGCGCAACCTGACGCGCTTCTTCAAGGACGAATCCTGCGGCCAGTGCACGCCGTGCCGCAACGGCACGGCCAAGGCGTCGGGTCTGATCGAGCAGGCGGCGTGGGACGTGTCGTTGCTCGAGGATCTGTCGGCGGTGATGCGCGATGCCTCGATCTGCGGACTCGGGCAAGCGGCTCCGAATCCGGTCGACTGCGTCATCAAATATTTCCCGCACGAGATCGGCCTCTCGCAGCAGGCGGCTGCCCAAGCGCCGCGTCCCGATGCCGCACCGGCGGCGCCCCAGGAGGAAATGCCATGAATGCGGTCAGCCGCCAGGAAGCCCGGGCGCTGGACGCGCCCACCGTCAGCTTCACGCTCAACGGCCGCGAGGTCCAGGCGCGCAGCGGCGAGTTGCTGATCGAGGTCGCCGACCGCGAGGGCGTGGCGATCCCGCGCCTGTGCTACCAGCCGGGCATGCAGGCCGTGGGCAACTGCCGCTCGTGCATGGTCGAGATCGACGGCGAGCGCGTGCTGGCACCTTCGTGCTGCCGCACCGTGACGCCGGGGTTGAAGGTGACGACCGACAGCGAGCGCGCCGTGCGATCGCAAAAACTGGTGCTCGAGCTGCTGCAGTCGGACATGCCCGAGGCCGACTACACGCGCCACAACGAGGTCGACGAGTGGGCTTTGAGACTCGGCGTCGGCAAGCCGCGATTCAAAGCGCGGGTGCAGCCGCAGCGCGACCTGTCGCACCCGGCCATCGCGGTCAACCTCGACGCCTGCATCCAGTGCACGCGCTGCCTGCGCGCCTGCCGCGACGAGCAGGTCAATGATGTGATCGGCCTGGCCTTCCGCGGCGAGGGCGCGAAGATCGTGTTCGACATGGACGATGCGATGGGCGCGTCGACCTGCGTGGCCTGCGGCGAATGCGTGCAGGCCTGCCCGACCGGCGCGCTGATGCCGGCACGCGATGTGGCGCTCACGGTCCCCGACAAGCAGGTCGCGTCGGTGTGCCCGTATTGCGGCGTCGGCTGCCAGCTCACCTACAACGTCAAGGACAACAAGATCCTTTTTGTCGAAGGCCGCGACGGCCCGGCCAACCACGAGCGCCTGTGCGTCAAGGGTCGCTACGGCTTCGACTATGCGCAGCACCCGCAGCGCCTGACGGTTCCGCTGATCCGCCGAGCCGGTGCGCCGAAGACCGGCGACTTCACGATGGACCCGGACCGCGTGATGGACATCTTCCGCGAGGCGAGCTGGGACGAGGCGCTCGAATTCGCCGGCGGCACGCTGGCCGCGATCCGCGACCGGCACGGCAGGAAATCGCTCGCCGGCTTCGGCTCGGCCAAGGGCAGCAACGAAGAGGCCTATCTGTTCCAGAAGCTGGTGCGCACCGGCTTTCGCAGCAACAACGTCGACCATTGCACGCGGCTATGCCATGCGTCGTCGGTGGTCGCGCTGCTCGAAGGCATCGGCTCCGGCGCGGTGAGCAATCCGGTGATGGACGTGATGAAGGCCGAGGTCGTGATCATCATCGGCGCGAACCCGAGCGTGAACCATCCGGTCGCCGCGACGTGGATCAAGAATGCCGCGCGCGCCGGGACCAAGCTCGTCATCATGGACCCGCGCCGCTCCGACCTGTCGCGAATCGCGCACCGGCACTTGCAGTTCAAGGCCGATACCGACGTGGCGCTGCTCAACGCGATGATGAATGTCATCGTCACCGAAGACCTGGTCGACGCCGACTTCATCGCCAACCGCACCAGCGGCTACGAGGAATTGCGCAAGAACGTCGAGGGGTACAGCCCCGAGGCGATGGCGCCGATCTGCGGCGTCGACGCCGAGACCATCCGCTACGTCGCACGGCTCTATGCAACGAGCAGGGCGTCGATGATCCTGTGGGGCATGGGCGTGTCGCAGCACGTGCACGGCACCGACAACGCGCGCTGCCTGATCGCCCTGGCGCTGATGACCGGCCAGATCGGCCGCGACGGCACCGGGCTGCATCCGCTGCGCGGCCAGAACAACGTGCAGGGCGCCAGCGATGCCGGTCTCATCCCGATGATGCTGCCCGACTACCAGCATGTGGCCAGCGCGGACGTCCGCGCCAGCTTCGAGGCGGCGTGGAAGCTCGAACCCGGCACGCTCGACGCCGAGCCCGGCCTGACCGTCGTCGAAGTGATGCACGCCATCAAGACCGGCGGCATCCGCGGCATGTATGTGATGGGCGAGAACCCGGCGATGTCCGACCCCGACGCCAACCATGCGCGCGAGGCGCTGGCCGCGCTCGATCACCTGGTGGTGCAGGACATCTTCCTCACCGAGACCGCCTACCTCGCCGACGTCGTGCTGCCGGCGAGCGCCTTTCCTGAGAAGACCGGCAGCTTCACGAACACCGACCGGCTGGTGCAGATCGGCCGTCAGGCCATCGATCCGCCCGGCGATGCGAAACAGGACCTGTGGATCATCCAGGAGATCGCACGCAAGTGCGGCCTCGACTGGCAGTACGGCCACGTCAGCGAAGTCTTCGACGAGATGCGCCACACCATGCCGAGCATCGGCGGCATCACCTGGGACCGGCTCGAGCGCGAGCACGCCGTCACCTACCCCTGCGTCGCCGAAGGCGACCCGGGCGACCCGGTCGTCTTCACCGATACCTTCCCGCGCGAAGGCGGCAAGGCGCGCTTCGTCCCGGCCGACATCATCCCGGCCGACGAACGGCCCGACGCCGAGTACCCGATGGTCCTCATCACCGGCCGCCAGCTCGAACACTGGCATACCGGCAGCATGACCCGCCGGGCCAGCATGCTCGATGCGATCGAACCCGATCCGGTCGCGCTGATCCACCCGCTCGACCTCGCCGACATGGGCGGCCAGCCGGGCGACGTGGTGACGATCGCCTCGCGCCGCGGCCGCGTCGTTCTCTATGCACGCGCCGACGACAGCTCGCCGCGCGGCGCCGTCTTCGTCCCGTTCTGCTACTACGAGGCGGCGATCAACAAGCTCACCAACGCAGCGCTCGACCCCTTCGCCAAGATTCCCGAGTTCAAATATTGCGCGATCCGCGTGAGCCTCGGAGGCGAGGTCGAGGCGCAGGGAAGCTACGGCGGCGGGCAGATCTTGCGCGAGGCGGTGGTCTGATCACCCATCTCGCTCTCCCTCTGGGAGAACGACCGTTCATCGCCCTCTCCGTCTGGGAGAGGGCAGGGGTCAGGGCCGGCGAAGCAAAGAGGCGAGGGAGCCAGCCGGTCAATCCTCCAGCCCCCGCTTGTGCCCGTGAACCATCGCCGCGACGAGGTTCTCGCGCTCGTGGTGCCCGGTCACGATCGCCCCTGCGATATGCAGCGGCACCAGCACGGCGAACGACCAGCTGGCCGCGCCGTGCAGGGCGATCACCCACGCCGCGCCCCAGAAACGGTCGGTGACGTACAGCGCGCCGCTGGCGGCGGCGAGCGCCGTGAGCGACAGCAGCGCGAGCACCATCCAGGCGCCGAGCGGGTTGTGGTTCAGATGTCGCGGCGCGCTGCCCGCGAGGGCGGCCCGTGCATAGGTCAACGTCGCGTCGATGCCGCGCACGAAGCTCGCGAAACGCACCGCGCGCGGACCGGCCAGGCCCAGCCCTATCCGCGCCAGTGCGAGGGCGAGCGCCGCATAGCCGCTGGCTTCGTGGACCACTCCGCCCTCGTGCGTGACGAGCGCGACGAGCACGCTCGCCGCGAGCGCCCAGTGCACCAGCCGCTGCCATGCCGGCCAGACGAGCACGGTGGCGGCGCGGGTCATGGGCTGGCGCGCCGTCCGGTCAACGCTTGGTCGTCGGCACCGGCTCGAAGGTCACGGGGTGGAAATAGGCTTCGACGCGCTGGCCCTTGTCGTCCAGCGCATAGACCTCGTAGCAGCCGCCGTCTTCCTTGATGCGGCGCACCTTCCAGCCCTGCTCGGTGAGCTGCTTCTCGAGCTTCTCGGCCGGCTGCCACGCGCTCTTCAGCCCCGATTCGCAGGTCGCGAGGCCGGTCGCCGAGGCGGCTCCGGCAGCAAATCCGAGCGCGAGTGCGAGGATGAAGGTGTTCGCAGTCGCTGGCATGGCAATCCTTCGATGCGCCGCGAGCGGCGGCGGGTGGGGCGCAATCTAGCCGCGTTTTGTTGCTGCGGCGTTGCCGGGCTAGCCCTATCTTGGCGCAGCGGCTTGCATGCCCTACCGTGCGGCACCACGAGGAGAGCCCATGAGTCAAGCCGCGATGAAGTCCGCCCCCGCCGTCTCGGTCGATCCTGACGACCTCGCGCTGCAGCGCCTGTACCACTGGGAGAAGACCGCGCCGGATCAGATCCTGCTGACGCAGCCGATGGGCGGCGGCGTGGTGATCGATCTCACCTGGCGCCAGGTGCTCGACCAGACCCGACGCATGGCCGCGCACCTGCGCAGCCTCGACCTGCCCCCGGGCAGCAAGATCGCGCTGCTGTCCAAGAACACCGCGCACTGGCTGATGGCCGACTTCGCGATCTGGATGGCAGGCCATGTGTCGGTGCCGCTGTACCCGACGCTCGCCGCCGAGACCGTGCGCCAGATCCTGACGCACAGTGAGGCGAAGCTGCTGTTTATCGGCAAGCTCGACGGCTGGGAGGCGATGCGGCCGGGCGTTCCCGAAGGACTCGCGTGCATCGCGCTGCCGCTCGCGCCGAAGGGCCTCGCCGCGCCGGGCTGGGACGAGATCATCGCCAAAACGGCGCCCATCACCGACAGCCCGGTGCGCCCGGCCGACGAGCTGTCGACGATCATGTATACCTCGGGCACCACCGGCACACCCAAGGGCGTGATGCACAGCTTCGCGACCTTCGCCTGGTCGATCGTGAGCGGCCTGAAGCGGGTCACGCTCGATCCCAAATCGCGCATGCTGAGCTACCTGCCGCTGGCCCACGTCGCCGAGCGCGCGCTGGTCGAGCACGGCCTGCTGCACACCGGCATGCATGTCTTCTTCGCCGAAAGCCTGGAAACCTTCACCGCCGACCTGCAACGCGCGCGGCCGACCTGCTTCTTCTCGGTGTCGCGGCTGTGGGTCAAATTCCAGCAGGGCGTGGGCGTCAAGATGCCAGCGCAAAAGCTCGATCGCCTGCTCAAGCTGCCGATCATCAAGGGCCTGGTATCGCACAAGATCCTGAGCGCGCTCGGCCTGAACAAATGCACCTACGCGGTCGGCGGCGCGGCGCCGATGCCGGTCGACCTGCTGGCCTGGTATGCGCGCCTGGGCCTGCCGATCCAGGAGGGTTACGGCATGAGCGAGAACTGCGCGATCTCGCACGCCACGCTGGTCGACGAGCCCGCGCCTGGCACCGTCGGCAAGCCCTACGACGGCGTCGAGAGCCGCATCGACCCGCAGTCCGGTGAAGTGCAGATGAAGAGCCCGGGCGTGATGCTGGGCTATTTCAAGGAGCCCGAACTGACGCGCCAGGCCT
>JBDSEG010000096.1:0-4837 GCA_039920165.1 Burkholderiaceae bacterium | reverse complement strand
CGTCCGGTCCCGACGCGCTCGATCGATTCAACAACCTGCCGTCGGTCAAGATTTTCGGCCAGGCGGCGCCCGGCTACAGTTCGGGGCAGGCCATCGCGCGGGTCGAGCAGATCGCCAACGAGGTGCTCCCGGCGGGATTCAGCTACGACTGGGGCGGCTCGTCGTACCAGGAAAAGCGCTCGAGCGGTGCGTCGACCTTCGCGCTGGGGCTCGCTGTGATCATGGTGTTCCTGATTCTGGCGGCGCAATACGAAAAATGGTCGCTGCCGCTCTCGGTGCTGCTGGCGTTGCCCTTCGGCACGTTCGGCGCGCTGGCCGCGATCTGGCTGCGCGGGCTGACCAACGACGTGTACTTCCAGATCGGCCTCGTCACGCTACTTGGCCTGGCCGCGAAAAACGCGATCCTGATCGTCGAGTTCGCCGTGCTGAAGCACCACGAAGGCATGTCCGCCTCTGCGGCGGCAATGGAGGCCGCGCGCCTGCGTTTCCGGCCGATCCTGATGACGTCGCTCGCGTTCATCCTCGGGGTGCTGCCGCTCGCCATTTCCACCGGCGCCGGCTCCGGTGCACGCCACTCTACCGGCACCGGCGTGATGGGCGGCATGATCGCCGCCACGTTCCTCGCGATCTTCTTCGTGCCCCTGTTCTTCAAGTTCATCACCGACCGGCGCCTGGGCGAATCCCGCACCAAGGCCGAGTTGATGGCCGAGATCGCTCACGCGCGTACCGTCGCGCACCTGGCGCCACCAGCCACACCGGGACATCCGCCGCGCGGCACGGCATCGGGAGACACTCATGAGTAAGCTTTTCCTCGCGCTGCTGGCCTGCGTGCTGGTAGCCGGTTGCGCTGTCGTGCAGCCGCTGTCGCCCAAGCTCGACCTGCCCGCAGGAACCTCGAGCCCGGCGCAGGAGGCCATCCTGCAGAGCTGGTGGCTCGCTTTCGACGATTCCGAGCTTACGAAGCTGATCGACGAGGCCTTCGCGCAGAACTACGACCTGCGCGCCGCGCTCGCGCGCATTGAAGCCGCACGCTCGCAGGTGCTGCTGGCGCAATCAGACCTGGCACCCGACATCAATCTTAACGTCGCGCCGTCGCGTTCGCGCATCTCCGGCGTCGGCTCGCAGCCGCTGCGGTCGGGCACGCCGCTGATCAGCAACGATTTCCGCGTGGCGATCGAGATGTCCTACGAGCTCGACGTGTGGGGCAAGTACCGCAGCGGCGCGCTGGCCGCCGAAAACGACCTGACCGCGGCGCGTTACTACCGCGAGACGGTGCGCGTGGGCGTGGCCGCCGAGGTGGCCAACGCCTATTTCCGGTTGCGCGCCGCCGATGCCGATCTCGACGTGCTCGAGTCGACGTTGAAGCTCCGCACTGAGACCGCCACGCTGCAGCAGGATCGCTTTGACGGCGGCCTCATCGGCGAGTACGAGGTGCGGCAGGCGGAAGCGGAGAAATTTTCCGTCATCGCCGACATTGCGCGCGCGAAGAGCGCAATCGGCCAGTATGAAACAGCAGTTGCGATCCTGACGGGGCGCTCGCCGCAGAGTGTGTTCACGCCCGCTGTAGCCCGCGGCATTGCCATCGACGCCGCCACCACTGTGCCGCCGTTGCCGCAGGGCCTGCCGGTGGAGGTGATCGGACGACGTCCCGACATCCGTCGCTTCGAAGCCCTGCTGGCCGGCTCCGAGTTGCGGATCCAACAGGCACGCGCCGACTATTTCCCGTCGTTCAAGCTCGGCGCTTTCTTCGGCAGCGAAGCAGCGACGGTGGGCAAGCTCTTCACCGGCCCGGCGGGCATCTGGAGCATCGGCCTCGGCCTGCTGCAACCGCTGTTGGCGCTGAAGGCCATCGAGGCGCAGGTGGAACTGGCCAAGTCCAACAACGATCGCGCGATGGTCGAGTACCTGCAGACTATTCAGGTCGCGTTCGGCGAAGTGCGCAACGCGCTCGTGACCAACACGTTTTCGCGCGAAGTGCTGGCCGCCGAAACGGCGCGCCGCGACCAGGTGGCCAAGGCGCTCGAAGTGGCCATGCTGCGCTACGACGCGGGACGCACGTCGTTTCTCGAAGTGATCGACGCGCAACGCTCGCTGCTGGCCGCCGAGACGCTGCGCATCGCCGCTGCGCGCGACGCCAAGCTGTCCACGGTCGACTTCGCGCGGGCGCTGGGCGGCGGCTGGAATCCGGCGCAGGTAGCCGCGTCGCGCTAACGCGATCGCATTGCCGCGGACCCTCACCACCGCCCATTGGCCCACAATGGCCCCTGTGCGGCCTTGTTGGCGCTACCATGCTCGGCGACTGCGAGGAACGCGCTGTCTCCGATTCACTGCATAAACAAGTTCGACGATGGAGGAAACCATGATCGCATTCACCCGCATCGCAGCGGCGCTGTGCCTGCTGCTGGCCGTACAACCGTCATTCGCCCAGCAGGGTCCGGTCAAGATCGCCGGGCTCGTCGAACTCTCGGGCACCGGCGCCACGTCGGGCACCAATTTCGACAACGGCGTCAAGCTGGCGGTCAAGGAAATCAACGCTGCCGGCGGCATCCTGGGCCGCAAGATCGAATACACGAGCGGCGACACGCAATCGAATCCGCAGATCGCCAAGGCGCTCGCGCAGAAGGCCGTCGACGATGGCGCCTATGTCGTGATGGGACCGGTGTTCTCCGGCTCGATCATGGTATCGATGGCGGAAACCAAAAAATCGGAGATCCCCAATTTCACCGGCGGCGAGGCCGCGAGCATCACGCAGCAGGGCAATCCGTACATCTTCCGCACGTCGTTTACGCAGACGACCGCAATGCCCAAGGTGGCGCGCTACATCGCGAGCGACCTGAAGGCCAAGACCGTCGCGATCATCTGGGTCAACAACGACTTCGGCAAGGGCGGCCGCGACACGATAGCGAAGGAACTCGAGAAGCTCGGAGTCAAGGTCGTGGCCGACATCTCCACCGATCCCGGCCAGGTCGACTTCTCGGGCCCCGTGCTGCGGGCCAAGCAGTCGAACGCCGACGCGCTGTTCGTATATTCGAACGAGGAAGAATCAGCGCGCGCGCTGCGCGAGCTGCGCAAGCAGGGCTACGACAAGCCGATCGTCGGCGAGACCACGCTCACGAGCCAGAAGGTGATCGAACTGGCCGGCGACGCGGCCAACGGCGCCGTCGCGCACGTTGGACTCACCGCGGACGCGCCGCAGCCTGCGATCAAGGCGTTCGACGACAAATTCCAGAAGGAATACAAGAACAAGGGCGACCACAACGCATTGAAGGGCTATAGCGCCGTGTACATCGTCAAGGTGCTCACCGAGCGGTTGGGAAAGTTCGACTCGAAGGCGTTTGCGGCGGCGATGCATGGTGCCAAGTTCACGGTAAAAGAGAATCCCGGCGTGCTGCTCGACGTCACGTTCGACCAGAACGGCGACCTCGACCGTGAGAGTTTCATGACCAAGGTGGTCAACGGCAAGCAACAGGTCGTGGCCACGCTGCCGCCGGCATCCGCGAAGTGAGCACGTCCGCACGCGAGGAGTGACGTTGACTGACCCGTCTTCATTTGGCGTCGCCGGCCTCTTGTGCTGGCCTGCGTTCCAGTCGCGTTCGCCCCTGATCCACAATCACTGGCTCGCGCACTACGGCATCTCGGGGCGCTACGTGCTGTTTCCGGTGCCACCCGAGCGGCTCGAGCAGGCAGTGCGCGGCTTGGGTGCGCTGGGCCTGCGCGGCTGCAACGTCACCACTCCGCACAAGCAGGCGATCTTTCCGCTGCTCGATCGCGTCGACGACCTCGCGCGGCGCATCGGTGCCGTGAACACCGTGGTCGTGGAACCGGATGGCACGCTGACCGGCTTCAATAATGATGGCAACGGCTTCATCCAGAGCCTGCGTGATGCCGATCCCGCATGGCGGCCGGACGGTGGTCCCATTCTCGTGCTCGGCGCCGGCGGGGCTTCCCGTGCGGTGGTGGCCAGCCTCGCGGCGCAGGGCGCGAAGGAAGTGCGCGTGTGCAACCGCAGCGCCGTCAAGGCGCAGGAAATTGCGGATGCTGTGGGCAGCGTGGTCAAGGTCGTGCCCTGGGACCAGCGCGAAGACGCGCTCGACGGCATCGCGATGCTGGCGAATGCCACAAGCCTCGGCATGACCGGCAAAGGTCCATTGCCGATGCCGCTGACACGCCTGCCGGCGGGCGCCATCGTGGGCGACCTGATCTACCTCCCGCCGGAGACCCCGCTGCTTGCCGCTGCGCGCGCGCGCGGCAATGTCACCGTCAACGGCATGGGACTCTTGCTGAATCAAGCGCGGCCAGCCTTCAAAGCGTGGTTCGGCGTGATGCCGGAGATCACCCCCGCGTTGCAACAGGCGATTGCGGCCACGTTTTAGGTTGATGCTGTCGCGATGACGTTACGCATCCTCGACGAGCCGAAGATCGACGCGCACGTGCATGTGCTCGATCCGGTGCGCTTCCCCTACGGTGCCGACACGCACTACCGTCCCGCGGGGCAGGAGATCGCGACCGCGGATCAACTGTTCCAGGTGATGAAAACGTATGGCGTGCAGCACGCGCTAATTGTCGGCCCCAATTCCGGCTACGAGCTCGACAATCGCTGCATGCTCGATGCGCTGGCGCGAAGCGGAGGCCGCTGCAAGGGCATCGCCGTCGTTGCCAACGACATCGGAGGAGCCGATCTCGAAGCGCTCAAAGCCGCCGGCGTGATCGGCGTCGCCTGGAACGCCACGCGTCACGGCGTGCCGTTCTATGCGGACGCTTCGGGCCTGCTGGCAAGGCTGGCCGCGCTCGACATGTTCATCCAAGTGCAGGTGGAACACGACCAGCTCGCGGAATT
>JBDSEG010000095.1:0-3852 GCA_039920165.1 Burkholderiaceae bacterium | reverse complement strand
GACCACTTGCTGCCGGCGCGCGGCTACGTGCAGACGACGCGCATCCTGCGCGAGTCGGTAAGCAACATCATCAAGCACAGCGGCGCCTCGCACTGCAAGGTGCGCTGCGCCATCACCGACCGCCAGTTCGGCCTGACGGTGCAGGACAACGGGCGCGGCATCTCGACCGAGCTCGACGGCAAGCTCGACCGCGGCCACGGCATGGCTAGCATGAAGCACCGCGCCAAGCAGATGCAGGGCCAGTGCCTGTTCGAATCCGGTCCGGGCTACGGCACCGTGATCAGGCTCACGCTGCCGCTGTAGCGACAGCCTGCAGGGCATGGCACTCGGCGTGGCACAAGGTTAGGATCGACGGGATGGCCGCTCGCGCCGCGCACCCTGGAGGCTGCCCGTGAAAAATATCCTGCTGCTCGAAGACCTGCCCGAGATCCGCGCCTGGCTCAAGGTGCTGGTGATGCAGGTCTTTCCCGACTCGCTGATTTCCGAGGCGGCGCGGGTGCACGATGCGCTGGCGCTCATCACCCAGGTCAAGTTCGACCTGGCCCTGGTCGACCTCGGCCTGCCCGACGGATCGGGCGTCGATGTGGTCGCCGCCTTGCGCGAATCGCAGCCTGAAGCGCAGTCGGTCGTGGTCACCATCCACGACGACGACGACCATCTGTTTCCGGCGCTGCAGGCCGGTGCGTTCGGCTATCTGCTCAAGGAGCAGGCGCGCGATCTGATCGCCGAACAGCTCAACCGCATGAGCCAGGGCGAGCCGCCGCTGTCGCCGTCGATCGCCCGGCGGGTGCTGTCGCACTTCGCGGCGCAAACGCGCAAGCAGGCACGCCCCCAGAACATGCCGCATGTCTCGCTCACCGACCGCGAAAACGAAGTACTGCTGCGCGTCGCCAAGGGCTTCACGCTGCCCGAGATCGGGGTGCAGCTCAATCTGTCGCGCCACACCATCGCCGACTACGTGAAGCAGATCTACCGCAAGCTCAACGTGAGTTCGCGCGCCGAAGCGGCACTGGAAGCGCAGCGCCTGGGCCTGTTCGGCCGCGGCTGAACTGATAGTGCCCCCCGGCCGCGGATACGCGGCCGCCCCCCGCGGGGGTGTTTCGGGGCCGCTTGGGACCGGCCCGGCGCCGGCCCCGACCGTGCCTCCGATAATCAACCCATGATCGGACGCCTCAGCGGCCTGCTCGCGGAAAAATCGCCACCGCAACTCCTCATCGACGTGGCCGGCGTCGGCTACGAAGTCGACGTGCCGATGAGCACCTTCTACAACCTCCCTGGCCTGGGTGAGAAGGTCGTCCTGCTGACCCACTTCGTGGTTCGCGAGGACGCCCAGCTGCTGTACGGCTTTCTGACCCACGACGAACGTTTCACCTTTCGCCAGCTGGTGAAGATCAGCGGCATCGGCCCGCGCCTGGCGCTGTCGATCCTGTCGGGGCTCAGCGTGAACGAGCTGGCGCAGACCGTCACCCGCCAGGACAGTGCGCGCCTCGTGAAAGTGCCCGGCATCGGCAAGAAGACCGCCGAGCGGCTGCTGCTCGAACTCAAGGGCAAGCTCGGCGATGCGCTCGCCACACCCGCCAGCAACGCGAGCGATGCGCAGGCCGATATCCTGCAGGCGCTGCTCGCGCTCGGCTACAGCGACAAGGAAGCAGCCGCAGCACTGAAGGCGCTGCCGACCGAGATCGGCGTGAGCGAGGGCATCAAGGTCGCCTTGCGCGCGCTGGCGCGCTGAACCGACCTCAATGCTTGTGAACGTGGCCGGCCGCCTCGCCCGCGCCTGAATTCAAGGCGCGCACCGTCGCAGTCACTTCGACGTTCTCGCGCTTGCGGTCCAGGCCTTCGACGACGAGCGTGAACGGCACGGTATCGCCTTCCTTTAACGGACGGACCAGCCCGACCAGCATGAGGTGGTGGCCGCCCGGGGCGAGGTCGACCGCGCCGCCCGCCGGCAGCACCAGGCCGTCGATCTGGCGCATGCGCATGACGTCGCCCTGCATCGCCATGGTGTGCATCTCGACCGATTTCGCCGCTGGCGAGCGCACCTCGACCAGGCGCGCACCCTCGACGCTTCGGATCCGCATGAACGCGCCGGTCGATGTCTGCTGGGCCACCGTCGCACGCACCCACGGTGCGTCGACGCCGGTCTGGGCGTGCGCCGCGGCGCCCATGAAAAGCAGAGCCGAAAGACCGATACGTTGCAACATTGGAGAGCGCCGGAGGAGAGAGAAGGGCGCCGATTTTACGAGGCGCCAGCCCGGCACGCCGATGACCATAATGCGCGCCATGAGCATCCAGACCGACGACTTTGCGCCGCCTCGGCGGGTGCTCAGCGCGGCGCCCTTGTCGCCCAACGAAGAGGCCATCGAGCGCGCCCTGCGGCCGAAGGGGCTGGCCGAATATGTCGGCCAGACGAAGGCGCGCGAACAGCTCGAGATCTTCATCGGCGCGGCCTGCAAGCGCGGCGAGGCGATGGACCATGTGCTCCTGTTCGGCCCGCCCGGTCTCGGCAAAACGACGCTGTCGCACATCATTGCCAACGAGCTCGGCGTGAACCTGCGCTCGACTTCGGGGCCGGTGCTCGAGAAGCCGAAGGACCTGGCCGCGATCCTGACCAACCTCGAGCGCAACGACGTACTCTTCATCGACGAGATCCACCGCCTCTCGCCGGTGGTCGAGGAAATTCTGTACCCGGCGCTCGAGGACTACCAGATCGACATCATGATCGGCGAGGGCCCGGCGGCACGCTCGATCAAGCTCGACCTGCAGCCCTTCACGCTCGTCGGCGCGACGACCCGCGCCGGCATGCTGACCAACCCGTTGCGCGACCGATTCGGCATCGTGACCCGGCTCGAGTTCTATTCGGCCGATGAACTCGCGCGCATCGTCACCCGCTCGGCCGGCCTGCTCGATGTGCCCACCGACGCGGCCGGCGCGTTCGAGATCGCGCGCCGCTCGCGCGGCACGCCGCGGGTCGCGAACCGGCTGCTGCGCCGGGTGCGCGACTATGCCGAGATGAAGGGCGACGGACGCATCGGCAAGGACCTGGCCGACCGCGCGCTGGCGATGCTCGACGTCGATGCGCTCGGCCTGGACGTGATGGACCGCAAGCTGCTCGAGGCCGTGATCCACCGCTTCGACGGCGGCCCGGTCGGCCTGGACAACGTCGCCGCCGCGATCGGCGAGGAGCGCGACACGATCGAGGACGTGATCGAGCCCTATCTCATCCAGCAGGGCTATCTGCAGCGCACCCCGCGCGGACGCGTCGCGACGCTGGCGGCCTACCGGCATCTGGGCGTCACGCCACCGCGCGCGTCGGGGGGCGATCTGTTCGACACGCCGTAGCCGGTTCAGGCGAGGGCCGTGCGACGACGGCCGTTCAGCGGCGTGCTGTGGGAGACGAGCAGGCGACGCTCGGCAACGAGGTGGCGCTGGTGCGTGCCTACCTCGAACTCATGCACATGCGCATGCCCGAGCGGCTGCGCTTAGCCCTCGACATGCCGGCCGCACTGACGAGCCTGCGTTTTCCCGGCGATGGCGCTGCTGACGCTGGTCAAGAACGCGATCCACCACGGGCATCGACCCGGCCGAAAAGGGCGGCTCGGTCGACGTCCGCGCCTGGCGCGATGCCGATAGCCGCGTGCACGTCGCGGTCGTCGACACCGGCCTCGGCATGGACGAAACCACCGCGCCCGGGACCGGCCTTGCCAACTTGCGTCCGCGTCTCGCGGCGTTCTACGGCGCGGGCGCGCGGCTCGAACTGTCCGAAGTCGCGCCGCACGGCGTGCAAGCGCAGATCGCCTTGGATCCGGCGGCGGCAGACGCCGTGCCTGCGAAAGCGAGCGCCCGATACCG
>JBDSEG010000094.1:0-9062 GCA_039920165.1 Burkholderiaceae bacterium | reverse complement strand
CCGGGCCGCGCCGGCCCGGCTCCCTGTCGCGCGGCGTATCGAGCAGGCGCCGCCGTCCATCCTCGTCCGCCGTCGAGAAGGCTTCCCACCACGACCCGAGCGCGGGGTCGATTTCGCCCGCATCGCCGCGCAGGCGCAGGAAGTCAAAGCCGGCACGAAAGCGCGGCTGTTCGACCATCGCCGCCGCATTCGCTGGCGTGCGCCGCTCCAGCCGCGGCTGCAGCATCCAGATCTCGCGCATGTCGCCGGCCAGCTTGCCGCGCCCGGAGATATCGCCGATGCGCGCATCGAAGACCGCATCGATCGCATCTTGCAGCGCCGGCGATGCGGGCTGGCCGGCGGCCTTGCGCTTGTCCCAGCCGTCCAGCACGTCGTGCCACAGCATGCAGGCGAGCATGAAGCTGGGCGCGACCGGCTTGCCTTCGTTGACGCGACGGTCGGTATCGGCGAGCGCGAGCTGGACGAATTTCTCGCGCCCGTCATGCCGGTGCGCTTCATCGAGCGCGACATCGAGAACCGGAAAGACGCCGCGGTGCAGGCCCTGCTTGCGCAACTGCTCGATGCTCGCCAGCGCGTGTCCGGTCTGCAGCAGCTTGATCATCTCGTCGAAGGTGCGCGACGGCGGCACGTTGTCGAGCAAAGCAGCCATCTCCTTGATCGGCGCGCGCGTCTTGGGCTCGATCTCGAAGCCGAGCTTGGCCGCGAAGCGCACCACGCGGATGATGCGAACCGGGTCTTCGCGGTAGCGCGTCGCCGGGTCGCCGATCATGCGCAGCAGCTTCTTCTTCGCGTCCTTGATGCCGCCGTGGTAGTCGACCACGATCTCGCGCACCGGGTCGTAGTACATCGCGTTGACGGTGAAGTCGCGCCGTGCCGCATCCTCGATCTGCGGACCCCAGACGTTGTCGCGCAGAACCCGGCCCTCGGCATCGACGACGCGCGTCATGCCGGCCAGCTCGGCGCGTGTCGATTGCTCGTTGCCGGCCACCTGCTCGGCCGCGGCCGCGTCCATCACGGCGCGAAAGGTCGAGACCTCGATCACCTCCGACAGGCCGCGATCCTGCCGGCCGCGGCCAAATACCACGTGGACGATGCGAAAGCGTCGGCCGATGATGAAGGCACGCCGGAACAGGCCCTTGATCTGTTCGGGCGTCGCGTTGGTCGCGACGTCGAAATCCTTCGGTCGCAGGCCGACCAGCAGGTCGCGCACCGCGCCGCCGACGATATAGGCCTCGTAGCCGGCGTCGACGAGCGTGCCGACGACCTTGCGCGCACGCTCGTCGACCAGGGTCGGGTCGATGCCGTGCTCGGCCTTGGCGACCTCGACGCGCTTGCCGCGTGCCGTACCGCGCTCGGGTTTGCCGAGCAGCTTGTCGATGAAGGTTTTGATCATGCGTAGGGTTTCAGGATGCGCCAGCCGCGCGCGCTGGCGATGGCCTCGAGGGCCGGCGTCGGATTGGTGGCGACCGGGTCGGTGGCCCGTTCGAGCAGCGCCAGATCGTTGACCGAATCGGTATAGACGCTGATTCGCTCGAAATCGGACCAAGCCAAGCCCCCGCTTGCAAGCCACTCCTCAACCCGGACCACCTTGCCTTCGCGGTAACTCGGCGTGCCATCGATCCGGCCCGTGATGGTAGCGCCCGGCTCGCGCTCGAGCCGCACCGCGATCAGCGGCTCGATGCCCAGCGCCACCGCGATCGGCGCGGTGACAAAGTCGTTGGTCGCGGTGACGAGCGCCATCGTGTCGCCCATGTCGCGATGCCGCGCGACAAGTTGCAGCGCGGCCGGCCGGATGGCGGGCCGGATCACCTCGGCCATGAAACGCTCCTGCGCGGCCGCAAGAACGGCCGCGTCGCGCGTGCGCAGCGGCTGCGTCGTGAAGGCGACATAGGCGTGGATATCGAGCCGGCCGGCCCGGTAGTCAGCATAGAAGGCATCGTTCGCGCGCTTGAATTCGACCGCGTCGACCCAGCCTTCGCGGACCATGAATTCGCCCCAGGCGTGGTCCGAGTCGAGCGGCAGCAGCGTGTCGTCGAGGTCGAAGAGCGCAAGGCCCCGGCCGGCCGCGCGGATCAAGACGTGGCCTCTTCGGCCAGCATCTGGCGCAGCAGCGGCAGCGTCAAGGCACGCTTGGTTACGAGGGCATAGCGGTCGAGCCGCTCGAGTTGCGCCATCAGGTGGCCGAGGTCGCGCTCGAAGCGGGTCAGCAGATAGTTCACGAGTTCGTCCGGGAGAAACAGGCCGCGCCGATCGGCCTCGCGGCGCAGGGCGGCGCGCACCTGCGCTTCGGCCAAGGGCTGCAGCGCGAAGACCGGCCCCGAGCCGAGCCGGCTGCGCAGATCGTCGCGCAGCGGCAGGTCGACCGGCGGCAGCCGTCCCGCGGCGGCGACCGGCACGCCGTGCGTGGCGGCCAGTACGAAGGCGGCGAAGGCGGCGTGCTGGTGCGCCGCATCAAAGCGCTCGCAGTCATCGAGGACGACCAAGCCGGTCGCATCGTCGCAGCACGCGGCATCGGCGGCGTCGAAATAGGCGACGCGCACACCGGCCGATGTGGCGCGTCCCGCGAGCGCACGCAGCAGGTGCGTCTTGCCGCTGCCGGCCGGACCCCACAGATAAAGCGGCGCTGAGCCGGGGCCGATGCGTTGTATCTCGTCGATAGCGGGCGCATTCGCTCCGACGATGAAATTCTCGAAGCTCGGCGCCGCGGCGGACGCGATCGGCAACGGTATCTGCTTCATCCGGGTGGCGTCATCCGCGATACAGCAGGCTCGCGAACCAGGCCCCATGCAGGCGGCGCAGCGCGACCGCGAGCACGGCGCTGACCGGCAGGGCGATCAGCACGCCGACAAAGCCGAACAGATGACCGAACGCGAGCAGCGCGAAGATCACCATCAACGGATTGATGCCGATGCGCTCGCCGACCAGCCGCGGCGTGAGGTACAGGCCCTCGACCAGCTGGCCGATTCCGTAGATCACCGCCACCGAGATCACGCCGAACCAGCCGCCGAACTGCAGCACGCCGGCGAGCAGAGCGAGCAGCAGCCCGAGCCCGAAGCCGAGGTAGGGAATGAAGATCGCCAGGCCGGTGAACACGCCCACCGGGACGGCGAGGTCGAAGCCGAATGCGGCCAGGCCGACCGCGTAATACATCGCGAGGATCGCCATCACCAGCAGCTGGCCGCGCAGGTACTGGCCGAGCATGGTGTCGCACTCGTCGAGAAAGCCTTCCACCTTAGGCCGCAGGCGCGGCGGCACGAGGTTGTGCACGCGCAGCGTGAAACGCGGCCAGTCGAGCAGAAGATAGAACAGCGCCACCGGCACCAGGATCAGGATGCCGATCAGCGTCAGCAGAAAGCTGCCGCCGATGCGCGCCGAGTTGAGCAGCGTGGTGAACCACTCTTCTAGGTTCGCGTCGAGGTAGGTGAGGACGAAGGTCTTGATGCTGCCGATATCGAGCGCGACGTTGATGCCGATCTGGGCCAGCCATGGCGTGAGCGCGCGGTTCGCACGCTCGGCCAGCACCGGGATCTGGTCGCGCAGCAAGGGCAGTTCCTTCGACAGGATCGGCACCATCAGCAGCAGCAAGGCGACGAGCAGAAGGATCGCGAGGACCTCGACCAGCGCGACCGCCAGCACCCGCGGCACGCCGACGCGCGCCAGCCGCTCGACCACAGGGTGCAGCGCATAGGCCGCGACCGCGCCGACAAGAAAGGGCGACAGCACCGGCGCGAGCAGCCAGACGAGCGTCAGCGCGAGGATTCCCACGGCGAGCCATGCCAGGGTCTGGCGCTGGGCGGTGAATGCAGGCATCGTGGCTTTCCTCTCGCGTCAATGCAGGCGGGTCGGGCCGCGTCCCAGCGCTGCGATGCGCTGCTCGACGACGTCGCGGTCGCCGGCCTGCGGCGCCGCGTCGAGGTAGGCCTGAAGATCGCGCAGCGCGGCCCGCGCATGACCGAGTTCGGCGTGCGCCAGGCCACGGTCGCGTCGCTCGTCCGCGTCCTGCGGCAAGAGGATCACGAGCCGATCCTGCACCGCGAGCCAGGCCGCGGCGCGGGCGCTGCCGCGGTGAATCTGCTTCAGGTTGCGCAGCATCCGGGCAAGCACCTCGCGCGACGAGGCCGATTGCAGGAAGAGGCCGACCGGCGCCTCGAAATCGGATGGCAGCCCGCTCGAGCGCCGGTAGGGCGCCAGCCGCTGGTCGAGTTCCTCGCGCGAGAGCGACTGGCCGGTGAAGGGATCGATCACCACCTCGCCCGGCCGCTGGCCGCCCTGCATTCGCATCTTCACGAGGAAGTGTCCCGGAAACGAGACCCCTTGGGCGCTCAGGCCGATCTGGGTCGCGAGTTCGATATACAGCACCGCCAGGGTGATGGGAATGCCGCGGCGCGTCGCGAGAACACGATGCAGATAGCTGTTGTCGGGGTGGTGGTAGTCGTTCAGGTTGCCGGCGAATCCGAGTTCGCCGAAAAAATAGCGGTTGAGCCAGCGCAGTCGCTGCAGCGCGACCGCATCGGCCGGGATGCGGCGCCGCAGGCGCTGGGCCAGGTCGTCGATGCGCGCCAGCTCGGCCTGGATATCGAGCCCCGGGTGGTCGTCCTGCGCCAGCGCGAGGGCGGCCTCGACGAGCGGCAGGCTCGCATCGTCGGCGACCAGCGTCGCGAAATATTCGAGCGCGGTCGGGGCCGCAAAGGACAGTGGCGCGGGCATCGAACCCAGTTTAGAGCCTGTGAAAGCGATGAGCCTAGGCGCGCCGCACGAACTGCGCGACGCGCAGACCCGACGCAACGAGCGTGCCGAAATAAAGCAGAGCCGCGCCAGCCAGGCACGCGGCCAGCGCGGCGATACGGCCTGCCTCGCGCCCGCCGGCGCCGCTCCAGTCGATCACCTGCTCGGCGACGGACAGTGCGATCCCGAGCAGCGCCGTGGCGAGTGCCACGCGCAGCGCGAAGCCGGCCCAGCCGGGCTCGGGAACGTAGGCACCGGCCGAGCGCAGGCCGATCAGCAGCCACAGCGCGTTCACGAGCCCACCCAAGCCGATCGACAGCGCCAGCCCGGCGTGGCCCAGAAAGGGCACGAAGACCAGGTTCATCGCCTGCGTCAGCACGAGCACGACGACCGCGATACGCACCGGTGTGCGCACGTCTTGGCGCGCATAGAAGCCGGGGGCGAGGATCTTCACGCCGATCAGGCCGACCAGCCCGACGCCGTAGCCGCGCAGCGCGAGCACCGTCATTTGCGCATCGTGCGCGCTGAACGCGCCACGCTGGAACAAGGTCGCGACGAGCGCATGCGGAAACACCAGTAGCGCGACCGCACACGGCAGCGCGAGCAGCAGCACCAGCCGCAAGCCCCAGTCGAGCAGTCCCGAATAGGCCGCAGCGTCGCCACGCCCCTGGGCCGAGGATAGCTGCGGGATCAGCACCACGCCGAGTGCGACGCCGAGCAGGCCGGTGGGAAATTCCATCAGCCGGTCGGCATAGAACAGCCACGAGACCGCGCCGACGCCCTGGTGCGAAGCGATCTGCGTATTGATGAGCAACGACAGCTGCGCCACCGAAACGCCGATCAGCGCCGGCGCCATCTGGCGCAGCACGCCGGCCACGCCGGGATGCGACCAAGCCGCGCGCAGCCGCGCCGGCGCGAGGCCGATGCGCGGCAACCCGCCGATGCGCCAAAGGGCGGGAAGCTGGATCGCGAGCTGCAGAACGCCGCCGACCATTACGCCCACGGCAAGCGCGTAGATCGGCTCGATGCCCGAGCGCGCGAACCATGGCGCGAGCCACCAGGCCGCTGCGATGAGCGCGACATTCAGCAGCACCGGCGTCGCCGCCGGAACTGCGAAGCGCTTCCATGTGTTGAGGATGCCGGCCGACAAGGCGACCAGCGACATGAAGCCGATATACGGAAACATGACCCGCGTCATCAGAACCGCCGCGTCGAAGCGCGCAAGCCCCGCGGCCATCATCCACACGATGACCGGCGCGGCCACCACGCCGATGCCGCAGATCACGAGCAGCGTCCAGAACAGCACCGTCGCGACGGCATCGATCAGGCCGCGGGTGGCGACGTCGCCGTCGCGCGCGCGCGTCACAGCAAGGATGGGAACGAAAGCCTGCGAGAAGGCGCCTTCAGCGAACAGACGGCGCAGCAGGTTGGGAATGCGAAACGCCACATTGAAGGCGTCCATCAGCGCGCTTGCACCGAACAACTGCGCCGTGATGATGTCGCGCGCGAGTCCGGTGATGCGGGATGCCAGCGTCAGGAGGGAAATCGTCGAGGCGGCCCGCAGCAGGTTCATGGGATTCGGGCGCCCGGGCAACAGGTCAAAGCCGGCGATTATAGGCAGTGGCCCTCGCCGGTCCGCGACCGGTCAGCGTGCCCTGATATACTCGCCGGCTTCGTTTCCCCGACCCCCAAGCTCAAGCATGGCCACCACCGCAAAAGCCAAGAAGAAGACCGTCCGCATCGCCTCGGGCCTGAAGCGCGTGCGCCAGGATCTGAAGCTGAACGCCGCCAATACCGCGCTGCGGTCGAAATTCCGCACCGTCATCAAGAACGTGCAGAAGGCCGTCGTCGCGGGCGACAAGGCAAAGGCGGCCGAGCTCTACAAGTCGGCGCAGCCGGTCATCGATTCGATCGCCGACAAGGGCCTGTTCCACAAGAACAAAGCAGCTCGCCACAAGAGCCGGCTGTCGGCCAAGATCAAGCAGCTCGCTGCCTGACGCCCACTGCATACACTTGAAAAGGCTCGCCGCGGCGGGCCTTTTTTGCGTCCGGCCCGCGCTCAGCCAAGGGCCGTCGAGGGGTCGATCTCGACGCACACGAGCCGGTTGTCGAGCGCGAAGTGCATGACGAAATCCCACGCCATCAACTCGATATCGCGCAGCGCCTCGCTCACCACCACGCACTTGACGCCTTCGGCGCTGCCCGGGGCGCAGTAAGGCGAATAGCCGGCGAAGGCGCCGATGCCGCCCGAAGGATCCGGTCGGAACAACGACATCGCGCCGGCCAGGCGCTCGGACGCAAGACGTGGCCCTCGAGCGTGACGCCGCGATCAAGAAGCGGCGGGGCAGCGGTCATCGGATGGCGGTGCGGGCGGGGCGGCGAATTGTGGCCGTGCGCGGCTGCCGGCGCGGCGCCCCGTAGAATTCCGCGGCTCGGACCGTGATCGATCCCGCAGCACCGGTCCTTCCACAGCAATGGAGTGACCATGAACGCGCCCGGCCCCGCCCCGACCGACCCGCATGTGATGCAGACCTATGGCCGCCTGCCGATGGCGCTGTCGCATGGCGAAGGCTGCTGGCTGTGGGATACCGAGGGCAAAAAATACCTCGACGCATTGGCCGGCATTGCCGTCAATACGCTGGGCCACGCGCACCCGAAGCTCGTGCCGGCGCTGCACGACCAGATTGGCAAGCTGATCCACAGCAGCAACTACTACCAGGTGCCGCTGCAGGAAACGCTGGCTGCCAAGCTGTGCGAGCTGTCCGGCCTGAGCAACGTCTTCTTCTGCAATTCCGGGCTCGAGGCGAACGAAGCGGCCATCAAGATCGCGCGCAAGTTCGGCCACGACAAGGGCATCGAGCGGCCCGAGATCATCGTCTACGAGCGCGCCTTCCACGGCCGCTCGATCGCCACGCTGTCGGCCACGGGCAACCCGAAAATCCAGGCCGGCTTCGGCCCGCTGGTCGAGGGCTTCGTGCGGGTCGGGCTGAACGATATCGAGGCCGTCGAACGCGTCGCGCGCAGCCATCCGAACGTGGTCGCGATCTTTCTCGAGGTGATCCAGGGCGAGGGCGGAATCAATCCGTCCCAGGCCGGCTATCTGCAGGCGCTGCGGCGCACCTGCGACGAGCGCGACTGGCTGCTCATGCTGGACGAGGTGCAGTGCGGAATGGGCCGCACCGGCAAGTGGTTCGCGCACCAGTGGGCCGGCATCCACGCCGACGTGATGCCCCTGGCGAAAGGATTGGGTTCCGGGGTGCCGATCGGCGCGGTCGTGTGCGGCCCGCGCGCGGCGAACGTCTTCGGTCCCGGCAACCACGGCACCACCTTCGGCGGCAACCCGCTCGCGATGCGCGCTGGCGTCGAGACCATCCGAATCATGGAAGAGGAGGGCCTGCTCGCGAATGCGCAGCGGATGGGCGATTTCCTATCGTCTGCGCTGCGCGAGCGCCTGGTGCGTGTGCCGGGCGTCGTCGAGGTGCGCGGCCAGGGGCTGATGATCGGCATCGAACTCGCGCGCCCGTGCGGCGCCCTGCTCGGCCGCGCCGCGCAAGGCGGGCTGATGATCAGCGTCACCGCGGACAAGGTGGTGCGGCTGCTGCCGGCGCTCATCCTCAACCGCGTGGAGGCGCAGCAGATCGTCGACATCCTGTGCCCGCTCATCGAGACCTTCCTCGCCGAGACCGCCGAGACGGTCGCGGTGCCGCCGACCTGACTCCCGCCGCGATGAAGCCGGGGCCGACGCTGATGAAGCATTTCCTGCAGTTCAAGGATTTCCGCGCCGAGGAATATGCCTACCTGTTCGAGCGCACCGCAACCGTCAAGACGCGCTTCAAGAACTACGAGAAATACACGCCGCTGGTCGACCGCACGCTCGCGATGATCTTCGAGAAAGCGAGCACCCGAACCCGCGTCAGCTTCGAGGCCGGCATGTACCAGATGGGCGGCTCGGTCGTGAACCTCACCACCGGCGACAGCCAGCTCGGCCGGGCCGAGCCGGTCGAGGACAGCGCGCGGGTCATCAGCCGGATGGTCGACATCGTGATGATCAGGACGTTTGAGCACGCCAAGCTCGAGGCCTTCGCTGCGCACTCCCGTGTGCCGGTCATCAACGGCCTGACGAACGAATACCACCCGTGCCAGATCCTGGCGGACGTGTACACCCTGATCGAGCATCGCGGCAGCATCCAGGGCAAGGTCGTCGCCTGGGTCGGCGACGGCAACAACATGGCCAACACCTGGCTGCAGGCTGCCGACATCCTGGGCTTCACCCTGCATGTCAGCACGCCCAGCGGTTACGAGATCGACCCGAAGGTGGCGGGGGTGTCGAACACGGA
>JBDSEG010000093.1:0-17277 GCA_039920165.1 Burkholderiaceae bacterium | reverse complement strand
AAGACCGGCGTGCCGCTCGTCTGACCGCCGTGCTGTTCGTCCCCGCCCGGCACACGGCGCTCGATGCGCCGCCGTGGACCGAGGCGCGGGCGCGCGAGGGCATCGCGACGATCGTTGCCGATATCTGCCGGCAGTTCGATCCGCGTTCCCTCTGGCCAACCCATCCGCGCGAGCGCGAACCGGGCGATGCCGATGTGCCGGCGCCGATGCTCTACAACGGCGCGGCTGGCGCGGTGTGGGCGCTGCAACGGCTTCAAGACGACAGCCTGGCGCAGGTCGATCTCGATCTGCCAGCGATCGCGGATTCGCTGCCGACGCACAGCCTGCGCTGGATCGAAGCCAACGCATCCGAGCCGGCGTCGTACTTCCTCGGCCACAGCGGCGTGCTGCTGCTGGCGTGGAAATACAGTCGCTCGCCGGAGGTGGCCGATGCGCTGTATGCGATTGTCGAAGGCAATCTGCACAACAAGGCGCAGGAAGCGCTGTGGGGTTCGCCTGGCACGCTGGTCGCCGCGCTGCACATGCTGGAAGCAACCGGCGAGCCGCGCTGGCAGGCGCTGCTCAGGCATGGCGTCGATCTGCTGTGGCAGCAGATGAGCCCGGCGCGGCACAGCGAGCATCCGGACCGCGAAGTCTTTCTTTGGGTACAGGATCTGTACGGCAAGCTGCGGCACTACCTCGGTGCCGGGCACGGCTTCGCGGGCAATCTGTTTGCGGTCGTTCGTGGCTCGAAATGGCTCGATGCGGAAGTCGTCGCGGCCTTCGAGGCTCGCGCACTGGAGACTCTCGACGTCGCCGCGCTGCGCGAACCCGGCCTCGTGCAGTGGGAGCCGCATTTCGACCCCGCGATGTCGGGCTATCCGCGCAAGCCGCTGGTCCAAGACTGTCATGGCGCGCCGGGCATCGTGTGCCGTTTGGCGGGGACGCAATCGGCTGCGTTGCAGGCCCTGCTGCGCGAGGCCGGCGAGTTGGTCTGGCACGCCGGCCCGCTGGTCAAGCGCGCCGGGCTGTGCCACGGCACCGACGGCAACGGCTACGCATTTCTGAAGCTTCACGCGATGACCGGAGAAGCGCGCTGGCTGGAACGAGCCCGCGCCTTTGCAATGCATGCGCTGCGCCAGTCGGACACGCTCGCGCTCGAATATGGCCACCGCGTGCCCTCGCTGTGGTCGGGCGATCTGGGTCTCGCGGTCTATCTTTCGTCGTGCCTGCGCGCCGATCCCCGGCTGCCGACGCTCGACATATTCTGAAACCTCAGCCGTCACGCTGGCGGCGGACTTCCTTCTTCTTCATCTCCAGATATTCCGCGCGCTCCATCTCGTGCAGTTGCTGGGGATAGCGCTCGGTCGCGTCGAACCAGTCGGTCAGCCGCTTGTCGACCTGGGCCTGCGCCGGGGCACCCAGGTAGCTTTCGATGGCCAGAAAATAGCGCATGGTGTTGCGCTCGACGACGCCGCGAACCCCGCCCACATATATCGGCTTGCCGTCGGCGCCGCGCCCGCTCGCGCTGAATCCGACCTTGTCGCTGCCGATCGTCGCGAGGTAGGCGTTCATGGCGAAACGCGCCGCCGTTCCGTAGCCGTAGGCATAGGCCATGTGGATGAAGCTGCGCTGCGCATCGAGCGGCACCGCTTCGAGGGCGATGCGGTAGTTGCGCGTTCCGAGGGGACCATTCGCCGCGCTCATCTGAACATTCAGATAGTCAGGCTCGGAGGCGGCGGTCTTGTAGACGAAATCTGCTTTGTAGGCTTCATCGAGCGACTGGTCGAATTTGCGCCCGAGGCTCACGCTCATGATGGGCGGAGTCGCTTTCGAGGCGCGGCAGCCCTTGACGTTGAGGTGCAGGATCAGCACCTCGCACCATTGGTCGGCGTTCGACAGTGACTGCGCGACGGTTGCGAACGGCCGTTCGAGCACTGCATAGACGTCCCCCTTGAGCTCGCCCGAGGCCTCGACCGATTCGAGCACGAGCGGGCGCTTGAACGGGTTGTCGGCGAGTTGACCGGCAAGCGCTGCGTGGCGTGCTTTCAGCGCGCCTGCATCCTGGGCCGAAGCGAGTCCGGCGCCCAGCGCCAGCAGACTCAGCAGCAAGGTCCGCCATGCGGACCTGAAAGGGATGGGCAAGCGAATCATCGGACTCCTTTCGTGGCGGGTCGCGCGGTTGCTCAGAGCAATTGTTCCCACATCGCGCCCAGCATTTCCTTCAAACGGGCCTCCATCGGCCGGCCTTCCCATTTCGCCAGCGTGATCGGTTCGGAGGCCTGCAGGTCGCGCTCGAACATGGCGCGCATCTGATTCGCGAAATCCGGCCCGACCACGACGGCGTTCAGTTCCTGGTTGTACAGGAAGCTGCGCCAGTCGAGGTTGGTGGAACCAACGGTTGACCACACCCCGTCGATGACCGCTGTCTTCGAATGCAGGAGCGCGTCGCGCCGCTCGTAGATCTTGACGCCCGCAGCCAGCAGTTCGCCGTAGAAGCGGCGCCCGGCGTTCAGGACCAGCCACGAATCGGTTCGGCTGGGCAGGAGCAGCCTCACGTCGACGCCGCGCGCCACCGCCTCCTTCAGGCTCGCAAGCAACTGCGGGTCGGGAACGAAATAGGCATTGGTGAGCCAGATGTCGGTCTGCGCGTGCTGGATGGCCGAGATCAGCGTGGCGTAGATCCGGCTGAAGGGCTCGTCCGGTGCGCTGCCGATGGCGCGCACCACATCCTTGCCGGCCGGCAGTTGCGCGGGGTAGTAGGCGCGGGCGGGCACCGGCTCACCCTTCTGCTTCTCCCAGGTCTCGAAGAAGAGCTTTTGCAGGTCTTCCACCACCGGGCCTTCGATGCGCAGGTCGGTGTCTCGCCAGGGCAGCCCCTCGACGCCATCGCGCGGCGGCTGCGGGGCCGAACTGCCCACGCCCGACCCGCCGAAGCCGCCCGATCCGCCGAGCAGCGAACCGCCCGAATAGACGCTGCTGATGTTGATCCCCCCGAGGATCGCAACCCGGCCGTCGGCGATAAGCAGCTTGCGGTGGTCGCGTCCGTTGAGGTCCCAGCCGGCCTTCGCTGTCAGTGGATTGACGGGGTTGTATTCGAGAACCCGGATGCCGCCGTCGCTCAGGCGCTTGAAGAACGCCTTCGAGGTCTTGATCGCACCGACGCTGTCGTACAGCAGGTTGACCTGCACCCCGGCCGCCTGCTTGGCCAGCAGCACGTCGGCGAAGCGCTTGCCGACCTCGTCCTCTTCGAGGATGTAGGTCTCCATGTTGATGTGGTCACGCGCCTGGCCGATGGCGTCGAACATCGACGCATAGGTCTGCGGGCCATCGACCAGCAGCGTCACCTTGTTGCCCGCCGTGAGCGGGCTCCCGGCAATCATCTCCTCGAACGCCAGATGGCGGTCGAGCAGCGTCGTGTCTGGTCCGCGCGCCTTCAGGCGCTCGAGCACCGCCTTGCTTTGCGCGGGCGACAGCAGGCCGCGCGCGCTGTCGACCTGCACCGAGGGATTGCCGCGCGGCGCGAGGTTTGGATTGATGCGAGGCAGCGAGCCGCAACCGGCCAGCGCGACAACCAGGATCAGTACCCATCCACCACTCATCTCGAATTCCCGTGCACACGGCCACTTGCCGCAGCGGCGGAGTCTCGCAGTTTCAGGGCGCCGCAGTGGCGCGTGCGGCCTTCGGAATGAGTTCAGGGCCCTCGTAGATGAAGCCCGTGTAAATTTGTACCAGGTTGGCACCGGCCGCGACCTTGGCGCGCGCGTCGGCCGCGCTCATGACGCCGCCCACGCCGATGATCGGATAGTCCGGACCGAGCGCAGCGCGCAGGGCCGCGATCACGCGGTTGCTCGCCTCGAATACCGGCGCGCCCGACAGGCCGCCGATCTCGGTGCCGTGCGGCAGCAGCGCCACCGCGTCGCGCGCGACCGTCGTATTGGTCGCGATCACGCCGTCGATCGCATTCGCGCGCAGGGTGACCGCGATGGCGGCGACCTGAACCGCGTCGAGGTCGGGCGCGATCTTGACGAAGAGAGGAACGCTGCGACCGTGGGTGCGCGCGAGGGCGTCGCGGCGCTCGCGCAAGGCCGCCAGCAGGCCGTCGAGTGCGGCATCGCCCTGCAGGCTACGCAGGTCGCGCGTATTCGGGCTCGAGATATTCACCGCCACGTAATCGGCGTGAGGGTAGACGCCGTCCAGGCACAGCAGGTAGTCGTCGACCGCGCGTTCGATCGGGGTCGTTGCGTTCTTGCCGATATTCAGGCCGAGGATGCCGCCGGACCTTCGAAAGCGAGCCCGCCGCACGTTCCCGACAAAGGCCTGCAAGCCGTCGTTGTTAAAGCCCAGGCGGTTGATGAGGGCGCGCGCTTCGGGCAGCCGGAATATGCGCGGCATTGGGTTGCCCGCTTGTGCCAGCGGCGTCACCGTGCCGACCTCGATGAAACCGAAGCCCATCGCCGCCAGGCCGTCGATGCAACGGCCGTTCTTGTCGAGGCCCGCGGCCAGGCCGATCCGGTTCGGAAATCGCAGCCCGGCAACCGTCACCGGCGCTTCGACCCGCGGCTGCACCACCGCACAGATCAGCGGTGTGCGCTGGATCCGCGCGAGCGCGCCGAGCGTGAGATCGTGCGCGAGCTCGGGGTCGAGGCCGAACAGGAACGGGCGGGTGAGGGCGTAAGGAACGAGGGCCATGGGCAGATAGGGGCAGGCGCGGCGGCCGATTGTGCCGCTGCGCCCGGGATAATCGGGCTATGGGCCAGGACCAACTGAAAGCACTCGTCGGCCGGGCCGCGCTGGCGTACATGGTGCCGGGAAGCATCGTCGGTGTCGGCACCGGCTCGACCGTGAACTGCTTCATCGACGCGTTAGCGGGGATGCGCAACGACATCAAGGGCGCCGTCTCGAGCAGCGACGCGAGCAGCGCGCGGCTGCGGGCCCACGGTATCGACGTGATCGATGCGAACGAGGTCGAGAACATCCCGGTCTATATCGACGGCGCCGACGAGATCGACCCGCGCGGCCACATGATCAAAGGCGGCGGTGCGGCGCTTACGCGCGAGAAGATCGTCGCCGACCTGGCCGAGCGCTTCGTCTGCATCGCCGACGCATCCAAACGGGTCGACGTGCTGGGCCGCTTTCCGCTGCCGATCGAAGTCGTTCCGATGGCGAGCGCCCAGATCATGCGCAAGCTGCGAGGGCTCGGCGGAGCGCCTTTGCTGCGCACCGGCCTGAACGGCCCGATCGTCACCGACAACGGCGGCCACATCGTCGATGTGCGCGGCCTCCACATCGACGATCCGCTCGCGCTCGAAGCGCAGATCGAGCAATGGCCGGGCGTCGTCACGGTGGGTCTGTTCGCGCGTCAGAAGGCGGCGCTGTGCCTGCTCGCCACGCCCGAGGGTGTGCTGACGCTGACTTTCTGATCGTCGGCGGCCGGGCCACGCGGCAAAAGCGCGTAACCTCGCCCCTTCGTTTCGCTTGCAATCAATTCGGAAGGACGGGCCCATGGCCAAACCCAACTATTCGTTCGAGAAGCGCCAGCGCGAGCTGGCCAAGAAGAAGAAGAAAGAAGAGAAGGTCAAGGAAAAGGCCGGCCGCAAGGTCGGTTCCGACCAGCCCGACGAGGCCGGCGCCGAGGCCCCGGCCTCGCTCGATATCGTCCCGGTGCAGGGCCAGGTGTCCTAGGACGCAGGCTGCACCGGGTCACGCGCGCCTGAGGTCCGGCGCAGCGCCCGAAGCGCGAAGCGCGCCGGGTCCAACGCGTCCAGCAGCCCGGCTGGCAACGGCGCCGGACCGCCCGCGACGGCTGCAGCGAGCACCCTGCCACCGAGCGCCGACCACGCAATGCCGCGCGACCCGAGGGCACAGAAGACGAACAGACCGGGTTCGCGCGCCAGCGCCGCCGTCGGCTTCGCGTGCAGGGCAAGATCGAGTGCGGGCAGCGCGCCGATCAGCGGCAAGCGGTCGCGCGCGGTGCAGCGCCAGGCGGTGCGCCCCTGCAATTCGTCGACGGCGAAGGGTAGCGGGCGGCCGATCAGGGCCGAAAGCTGTGCCAGATTGGCCGCATGGTCGGCGAGGCGGACGTTCGGGTCGAGATCGCCTCGCTGGCGCGTCGCGCCGAAGACCAGCCGTCCGTCTTCCAACAACAACGCATGACCCGGTCCGGCGAGCGGGAGGCGGGGCCAGACACCAAGCTCGTCCCCGCCGATGTCGGACCAGCTGAGCTGACCGCGCACGGACGCGATCGGATCATCGTCGAACCCGGCGAGCCGGGCCGCATCGCCGGCATTCGCGAGCACCACGGTGTCCGCCTCGTCGATGATTTGATCTTGCGCGTCCAGCAGTTGCCAGCGCGTCCCACGTCGGCGCAGGCGTTCGATGCGCGTGCGGCCGGTAAAGCGGCAGGCGGTACCGGCGCGCGCCAGGTAGCTGCGCGCCAAGCCGGCCGGATCGACCCAGCCGCCGCCCGGATAGAACCAGGCCAGCCCCGGGCGCGGCAGGCCGCACAGCGCCTCGCCTTCTGCGGCATCGACGGCGCGCACGGCATCGACCGGCAGCCGCAGGCGGGCGAGCAGGGCGCGCATGGCGTCGAGGTCCAGCCGCGTTTCCTGGCGCAGCAGGCCACGCGTGCTGCCCGCGACGCCGTGTTCGCGCCGCGCGATCTCAACTTCGGCGCCAGCCTGCAAAGCGGCGATCCGGTGCAGCCGCGCGTGCACGCCGTCGTGCGCATGGACGACGGCGTGAAAAAGTCCCGCCGGGTTGCCCGATGCGCCGCCGGCCGGGGCCGGCAGCAGGTCGAACACGGTGCTGCGCCAGCCCCGTTCGGCCAGCGCCCAGGCCACAGCGCATCCCGCGAGACCGCCGCCGACGACAAGGGCACGGCGCTCGCCGGACGCCGCTCTCGGTGCCGCTGCGCGACGCGTCGCGACGAAGGCTGGCGCATAGCGCGCGCGGGTCTTGAAGGCGGTTGCCGCATCGATGGCGAAGCCGGCCGATACCAGGGCTCGTTGCGAATGCGGAGCGAGCGCCCCGGCCGCCAGCACTGCACCCGGCGCGGCGAGCCGGGCGAGCGCGCGGGCCTCGGCCGGGGCGATGTCGGTTGTCGACGGCGCGATCTCGAACGCATCGACCTGCGCGACCAGCTCGCGCAGCCAGCGCGCGGGCTCGCCCACCGCCAACTGCAACTGCACGCGGCCCGCTTCGAAAGCGAGCGTGTGCAGATCGGGAGTCAGCGGCGGCCAGGCGTCGATCAGCGCCACCCGCAGCGCCTGCATGGCTGCCTCGCACGCGGACGCCGCGAGATCGGCGCGCGCCGGCGGGGCGGGGCCCATGGCGATCAGATGCAGCGCGCCGCAACGTTGCGCGTCGTCGCGCCAGTGGCGCCACAGCGCGAGAAGCCTCGACGCGTCGACGTGCGTCGCCAGCACCACCCAGCGCTCGCGGCCACGCCAGCGCAGCGCATGTTCGGCAGGTGTCATGCAGCCGGTGGTGCGGTATCCGTCTGCGTCGCGCGACGCGCGAGCCAGTCGAGCAGCGGCGCGCGAACGTCGGCAAGGCGGCGGTAGGCGAGCACGGCGGGGCTCATGCTCGCCAGCGCGTCGTGCAGGGCCGCAGCGCCTTGCGCGCTGGCAACGGCCTGGGTCAGCGGCGCGGTCTCGACATGGATCGTGAAGACCGCCTGGCCCCGACCGAGCACTGGAATGAAGGTCTGGCGCTCGCTGCGCACGAAGGTTCGCGCGGCCAGCCCGTCGCTCGAAAGTTCGAGCGGCCAGGGCGCGGCTTCAATGCGCCTCGGGTGCGCGTCGAGTCCGGCGTTCGGGGCGAAGGTCCAGACCTCGCGCTCCCAGCGCTGCGAGCCGGTCACGAGCGCCATCAGCGACGCCGCCGCGGCGACGAGCAGCGCGTTGTCGGCCACGGGCGCGTGCACCTCGGTGAAGTGCTTGCCGACCTTGTCCTCCGGCGCCCAGTGCGACGGCAGGCACACCGCAAGCCAGGGGATGCATCCGCTTGCGGCGTCGAGGATCGCGAAATCCTCGGCGAAGGCGAGGCTCAGCAGGCCGGGCAGGCGCCAGGCCGGCGGCAGGCCGGCGAGGCAGTCACCGATGTCGGTCGCGCCATCGCCGACGACCCGGTCGTTCTCGATCGCCCAGCCGAGCGTCGGGGCCTGCGCGCGCTGCAGGCTGCTGGCGCGAAAAGCGTGCGGATGCTCGCGACCTGCCTGCTCGACCAGCGCCTGCAAGGCGTCCGACGGGTCGAAGCCCGGCTGAGTGAGCAGCGCCCGGCCCGGGTCGTCGCGCAGCACCGCGAGCTTGGCCCGAAAGGCGGGCGAGTCGGCAAGGTTGGGCGTGAGCTGTCTCTCGCCGGCGCCGATGCGGCGCAGCCCGGGCTGCATCCGAAACGGCGCTTCGACGGCGGCGGCATCGAAGGGCATGCGGCGATGATCTCAGAGCCTGAGCGTTATCGTGCGCGCCCGAGCAGCGCGCCCAAAGGCGTCCGATCTAGACTCAAAGCAGAGCCATAGCTCTGGCTATCGCGTGCAATCGCAACGACGAGCAGACATCTTTGGGCGTGATGAGCGGGCGTGAGCGAGAGACCTCAGGCTCCAGCCGCGGACCGCGCCGGGCGGGCGCGTCAGACCCGCTTGCGGTATTCGTGCGTGCGGGTATCGATCTCGACCTTGTCGCCGGTCTGGACGAACAGCGGCACCGAGATCGTCATGCCGGTCGCGAGCTTGGCAGTCTTGAGCACCTTGCCCGAGGTATCGCCCTTGACGGCGGGCTCGGTCTCGGAGATTTCGCGCACCAGGCTGGTCGGCAGTTCGACCGAGATCGCCTTGCCGTCGTAGAAGACGACCTCGACCGGCATTGCATCCTCGAGGTACTGGATCGCGTCGCCCATGTTCTCGGACTCGACCTCGAACTGGTTGTATTCGGCGTCCATGAAGGCGTACATCGGGTCGGCGAAATACGAGTACGTGCACTCCTTCTTGTCCAGAATGATCTGGTCCATCTTGTCGTCGGCCTTGAAGACGACCTCGGTGCCCGAATTGCTGAGCAGGCTCTTCAATTTCATGCGCACCGTGGCGGAGTTGCGGCCGCCGCGGCTGTACTCGGTCTTGAGCACGACCATCGGATCCTTGCCGTGCATGATGACATTGCCGGCGCGAATTTCCTGTGCGATTTTCATGGCTTGCGAATGTGGTTGGACGAGCGTGGTGGTGCGAGAGAAGGCGAAGAACGCATGCGCTCGAAAGCGGGCGATTTTAACGTCTGGCGGCGGCGAAGCCGACCAGTTGCGTCGTCAGGTCGGGCTGCCTGACGAGCGCGTCGCGCCAGCGCTGGCAGTGCGCCTGCCACGGGCCGGCCGGCGGCAACCCCAGCGGTCCGGCGCGCAAGCCGTTCCATCCGGCCGATAGGGCGCGCAATGCGATCGCCAGGTCGGCGGGGGCATCGGACAGAAAGCGGTCCATGAAGGCATCGACCTTGGCGGCGTGCGCCTCGTCGTGCTGCGCATAGGCCTGCCAGAGGAACGGCCGGCCCGCCCACTGCGCGCGTATCCACGAATCCTCGCCGCGGACGACGTTGAGATCGCTCGCCCACAGCAAGTGGTCGTGGTCGACCTGGCTCAGCCACGGCATCGCGACGCCGCGCAGCCGGCCGCGCGCGAGGCCCAAGCCGAGGTGCTCGCGCAGCAGCTCGGTGGCGGCGCCCGGGGCGGCGAGCAGCAGTGTCGGCACCGCGACGTCGTCCGCCTCCAGTGTCCGCAGCAGCGCGCCGAAGGATGGTTGAGGCGCGTAGCAGAAGAGGCTCACGATGCGTTCGCGTCCGATCAGCGCGATTCCGGCCGACTCCAGCCACGCGGAGCGGTCGAACGTACGTTGGCGCACCGTCAGATCGGGCTCGCGCAGCAGCCCGCCGGTGGCATCGCTGTAGCCGGGGTAGAAAAACCACTGCGTCAGGCCGGCGGCGGGTCCGGTCGACTGCAGGGACGGCAAGCGGTGGCTGCGTTCGACGTAGCTTTCGGCACTCAGGTATTCGAGATTGATCCAAACCGGCGCCCGGCCAGCCGCCGCCATCCCGGCGAGGACGGGGCGCGGCAGTTCGCATCCGAATGCCGCGATGACGACGTCGGCCGGCTCGGCGGCGGCGGAGCCGGACGCATCGGGCCAGGGATGAACGCTCACGCCGGGTGCGCCGTGCGGCGCCATCCACGCCAGTGCGCTGGCATCGTCGACCCACAGACGAACCCGCTCGCCACGCGCAGCCAGATCGGCCGAGAGCCGCCAGGACACGCCGAGGTCGCCGTGGTTGTCGACCACGCGGCAGTACACGTCCCAGTCCATCGGCGGATTATCCGCAGGGCCCTGCGGTGGCCGGCGCGACAATCGCGACCGTGATGAACCCGACCGAAGCCACGCCCACCGCGCCCGCCGAAACAAGCGCCCACGACCGCCTGCTGGCCGAGGTCGCGGCGCTGCCGGCGCTGCCCGGGGTCTACCGCTATTTCGATGCGCTCGGCGAGGTGCTGTATGTGGGCAAGGCGCGCGACCTCAAGCGCCGCGTGTCGAGCTATTTCCAGAAGAACCATGGCCCGACCCGGATCGGCCACATGGTCGGCCGCATTGCGCGGCTCGAGACGACGGTGGTGCGCTCGGAGGCCGAGGCGCTGCTGCTCGAGAACAACCTCATCAAGTCGCTCGACCCGCGCTACAACATCCTGTTTCGCGACGACAAGAGCTATCCGTACCTGAAGATCACGGGAGCCCGGTCCGACCCCGCCGGGCCGCGCGCGCTGCTGTATCCGCGCCTGGCCTACTACCGCGGAGCGGTCGACCAGAAGCACCGCTATTTCGGCCCGTACCCGAGCGCATGGGCCGTGAAGGAATCGATCCAGCTGCTGCAGAAGGTCTTCCTGCTGCGGACCTGCGAGGACACGGTATTTGCCAATCGCACGCGGCCGTGCCTGCTGTACCAGATCAAGCGCTGCTCGGGCCCGTGCGTCGATCTGATCGCGCCGGCCGGCTACCAGCGGGACGTGGCGAATGCCGAGCGCTTTTTGCGCGGCGAGCAGCAGGAGGTGATGCAGACGCTGCAGGCGCAGATGCTGGAGCACGCGCAGGCGCTGCGCTTCGAGCAGGCGGCCGAGGTGCGCAACCAGCTCGGCGCGTTGTCGCGCGTGCTGCATCAGCAAGCGGTCGAGGACAACACGGGCGTGAAAACGCGCGATGCCGACGTGCTCGCGGTGCGCGTCGAAGGCGGGCGCGCCTGCGTCAACCTGGCGATGGTGCGCGGTGGCCGGCATCTCGGCGACCGGCCGTATTTTCCGAGCCACGTCGAGGAAGCAACCGACCTCGCGCTCGCCGACGGGGTCGTGCTCGACGACGCCCTCATCCTTCCTCCGGCATCGGCCGAGGCTCAGGTGCTCCAGGCCTTCATCGCGCAGCACTATCTGGACGGCGCGGTGCCGCCGCTGCTGGTGCTGAGCCACCCGGTCGACAAGGTACTGATCGACGCGCTGTCGTTGCGCAGTGGCACGCGCGTCACAGCGCAGCACCAGCCGCGCGATGCGCGCCGGGCCTGGCTGGACATGTGCATCCAGGGCGCGCAGATCAAGCTCGCGAGGCTTCTGGCCGAGGAAGGCTCGCAGCAGGCCCGCACGCGCGCGCTCGCTGAAGCGCTCGACCTCGGCGTCGAAGACCTCGACGCGCTGCGCATCGAATGCTTCGACATCAGCCACACCGCCGGCGAATCGACCCAGGCTTCATGCGTCGTGTTCGAGAATCACAAGATGCAGAACGCACAGTACCGGCGCTACAACATCGACGCCATCACGCCGGGCGACGACTATGCCGCGATGCGCCAGGTGCTGGCGCGGCGCTACGGCAAGCTGGTCGAAGCGGCGCAGAAGGGCAACGCGCGGCTGCCCGACTTGGTGCTGGTGGATGGCGGGCGCGGACAGGTCGGCGTGGCGCGCGCGGTGTTCGAGGAACTAGGCATCGAGCTCGGCCGCATCGTCGGAGTGGAGAAGGGCGAAGCGCGCAAGGTCGGGCTCGAGGAACTCGTCTTCGCCGACGGCCGCGCCAAGATCGGCCTCGGCCGCGAGTCGGCCGCGCTGATGCTGGTGGCGCAGATCCGCGACGAGGCGCACCGCTTCGCGATCACCGGGATGCGCGCGCGCCGCGCCAGCGTTCGCACCGGGGCGAGCCGGCTCGAGGATATTACCGGCGTGGGGCCGAAGAAGCGCGCGCTGCTGCTGCAGCGATTCGGCGGCGTGCGCGGCGTGAGCCGGGCGAGCGTCGACGATCTGGCAAGCGTGGACGGCATCTCGAAAGAACTTGCAGAGGATATCTACCGTGCATTGCATTGATCCCCGGCGCGAGCGCCGCAACGGCGCGTGGTGCGCCGGACTTGCCGTGGTCGCGGGTTGCTCGGCGCCCGCGCCGGACGGCGGCGCGCCTTCTTCCGACGCGCGTGGCGCCGGGTCGGGCGTCGCGGCCCCCAACGCGCAGCCCACTGCATCCCCGAGCCCGCTTTCGCAGTCGGCACCAAGTTCGACGACGGCGCCCCTTCCGCCGCCTTCGGCCCAGCGCAACTGGGACGCGGTCCGGCGCCAGGCCGCGCAGCGCATGGTCGCGGCCAGTCCCACGCAGAGCTATCCCGGTGCGCCGCCGGAGATCCTGCTCGCGATTCCGGTGCTCGAGGTCGAACTGAACGGAGACGGCAGCGTGCGCCGGATCGAGGTGCTGCGCCGCCCATCGCAGGCGCTCGATACGGTGCAGCTCGCCATCGATGCGGTGCGCCGCGGCGCACCCTACGGCGATGTCTCGCGCCTGCCCCGGCCATGGAAATTCGTCGAAACCTTTTTGTTCGACGACGCACGCCGCTTCAAGCCACGCACGCTCGATCTTTGATCGCTGCGCGCGTTGCGTCTGCCCGAGGCAATGAGTTCGGCACAATCGTTCGGCACAATCGCGCCCATGTTCTTCAACCTCCCGACCCTGCTGACTTGGGCGCGCATCGTCTCGATTCCGCTGGTGGTCGGGGTGTTCTATATGGACTTGAATGCGCCGGCGCAGAACCTCATCGCGACGGTGCTCTTCATCGTCGTCGCGCTGACCGACTGGGCCGACGGCTTCCTCGCGCGCAAGCTGAACATGACCTCGTCGTTCGGCGCCTTCCTCGATCCGGTGGCCGACAAGTTCCTGGTAGTCGCGGCGCTGCTGATACTGGTGCACCTCGGGCGGCTGCACGCGCTGGTGGCGCTCGTCATCATCGGCCGCGAGATCGCGATCTCGGCGTTGCGCGAATGGATGGCGCAGATCGGTGCGTCGCGCAGCGTCGCGGTGCACGTCGTGGGCAAGCTCAAGACCGTGGTGCAGATGGTCGCCATCCCCTTTCTGCTGTACCACGGTACGATCTTCGGCGTCATTGATACCCAGGTATGGGGCACGGTACTGATCTATCTGTCGGCCGTCTTCACGATCTGGTCGATGGTTTATTACCTGCAAAAAGCGCTGCCCGAGATCCGCGCCCGCGCGCGCTGAGCGGCCCTGCGGCGGCATCATGCGAATCGATTCGCGCGACCTCGTTCGCGCCACGCCCTGGGTCTTCGTGCTCATCTGGAGCACCGGCTTCATCGTTGCGCGCTATGCCATGCCGCACGCGCCGCCGTTCGGGTTTCTCGCGCTGCGCTACACCCTGTCCGTGTTATGCCTGCTGGCCTGGATCGCGCTTGCCCGCGTCGCTTGGCCGACTTCGCGTTCGCAGTGGCTGCACCTCGCATTGACAGGCGTCCTGATGCACGCCGGCTACCTCGGCGGCGTGTGGGCGGCCGTCAAGGCCGGCATCGGCGCGGGCACAGTGGCGCTGCTGGTCGGCTTGCAGCCGGTGCTGACCGCGCTGTGGCTCTCGGCCGGCGCAGCACGGCGCCGGCACGAACGCGTGGCGCTGCGGCAGTGGATCGGCCTCGGCCTCGGACTGCTCGGGCTGGCGCTCGTGGTGTGGGACAAGCTCGGAATCGGCGAGGTCACTCCCGAGAACCTCGGGCTCGGCGTCATCGCGCTGTTCAGCATCACCGCCGGAACGCTGTACCAGAAGGCCCACGTCGAACCCTGCGACGTTCGCAGCGCGAGCGCCGTGCAGTTGACGGCCGCGCTGCTCGTCACGCTGCCGCTGGCGCTGCTCGAACGCGAGCACGTGGTGTGGCATCCCGACCTGATCGCCGCTCTCGCATGGTCGGTGCTCGCACTCACGCTGGGCGCGAGTTCGCTGCTGTACCTCATGTTGCAGCGCGGCGCGGCGACCCGCGTCGCCAGCCTGATGTACCTCGTCCCGCCGTGCACGGCCGTGCTGGCCTGGCTGCTCTTCGACGAACCGTTTTCGCTCGCGATGGGACTTGGCATGGGGCTCGCGGTCGTGGGCGTGTGGCTCGTCGTTCGCTTCGCGGGCGAGGCGCCGCCACGCGCTGCGGCACCACCGTAGAGAGTTCGCCAAAGGATGCACGTCAGCCCCGGATAGATCGTCGAACGCGGGGGGTGCTGCGACTAGAATCCGCATTCGCCCTTGACACTGCGGGGGGGCAAAGTTTGTAATCGATCGCGCTGCCATGCCGGTTCGACCGCAGCCCGAATTCATACCCAACAATCCTCGTGAGACAACTTTGAGAGGGGGCCATTTCCCATGAACAAATCCGAACTGATCGAACACATCGCCAAGCAGGCCGATATTTCGAAAGCGGCGGCGACGCGTGCGCTCGAGGCGATGATCGGCGGTGTCAAGACGACGCTGAAGAAGAACAACAGCGTCTCGCTGGTCGGATTCGGAACGTTCAGCGTCGGCAAGCGCGCAGCTCGTGCGGGACGCAATCCGCGCACCGGCGCGGCGATCAAGATCAAGGCCGCCAAGGTTCCCAAATTCCGGCCCGGCAAAGCGCTCAAGGACGCCTTGAATTGAGTCCGCTGCGGCGTCGCGAAGGGGGTGCTTAGCTCAGTTGGTAGAGCGGCGCCCTTACAAGGCGTAGGTCGGGGGTTCGAGCCCCTCAGCACCCACCAATAGGATTTGCCGCCGGGCATCGCTTTAGTCGAGCTCCTTATGTGAAGACTAAGCAAAAGCGGTCCGGTGCTTCCGCACCCATGAAGGCTCACATCGACGCAGTACACGGCTTTGGGAAGCGGTGCGTCGATCTTCTGGCGACGTTTCGCGAGTTCGCGCAACAGGTAGCCCAGCTGTGGTGCAACCTTCAAGGGGCTCGGCATCTCGCTTACCAAACGCTCGTGGACTCCTTCGATGCGACCTGTGCAGCACCGTTGAGGATTTGTTGCCGACTTGGTGGCGCTGCGCGGTACGTCCGGCTCGAGAGCACAACATCGTCGTGGAGCGGCTGTCGCGCTCGAAGCGTATCTGCACGCCTACCACTCGGTAAGCATCGCGCGAGCGGCATTCCCGGCTTCATCAACGTCTACAGCGCTGCGTCGCCCGCAGCCCGTCGCTGGACAAGAGGGCGCAAGAGGGCGCGCGACGAGTTCCACTTCGCGACGCTGCCGGCGATCAAACAGGCAGCAATGAGCGGTGAGCACGAGTTGCCCGCCGCGTCGGTGGTGGGTTCGCTGCAAGCGACGCCCGCTCGTGGCCGTCGACAACCCTGCACCGAGCTTTGCCGACGTTTGAAAGCGAGTCATCGGATAGGCTCGCGCCACCCGCCCCACCCAGGGGTTCGCATGGAGCGCGCATGAGCGAATCGAACGTCTACACACTCCCCACGGTCTGGACCTGGCAAAAGGGCAATGGTGGCAAGTTCGCCGACATCAACCGCCCGGTGTCGGGCGCAACTTTTGCGAACGACCTGCCCATCGGTCGCCACCCCTTGCAGCTGTACTCGCTGGCGACGCCCAACGGCGTGAAGGTGACGGTGATGCTGGAAGAACTGCTGGCGCTGGGCCACCGCGGTGCCGAGTACGACGCCTGGATCATCCGCATCAGCGAAGGCCAGCAGTTCGGCAGCGGCTTTGTTGCGATCAACCCCAACTCGAAGATCCCTGCGCTGTGGGACCGCAGTGGCCCGCAGCCGGTGCGCGTGTTCGAGAGCGGCGCGATCCTGCTGCACCTGGCCGAAAAGTTCGGTGCCCTCCTGCCCAGCGGGGCCGCGCGGACGGAGGCTTTGAGCTGGCTGTTCTGGCAGATGGGCAGCGCGCCGTACCTGGGCGGCGGCTTCGGGCACTTCTACGCGTATGCCCCCAGCAAGATGGAATATCCCATCGACCGCTTTGCGATGGAGGTCAAGCGCCAGCTCGACGTGCTGGACCAGCGCTTGGCCCACAACAACTACTTGGCAGGTGACGACTACAGCATCGCCGACATCGCCGCGTGGCCCTGGTACGGCGCATTGGCCAAAGGTCAGTTGTATGGCGCGGGCGATTTTCTCGACGTGGCCAGCTACACCCACGTGGTGCGCTGGGCCGACCAGATCGCGCAGCGCCCGGCCGCTAGGCGTGGGCGCATGATCAACCGGGCCTGGGGCCCGTTGGACACGCAGCTCCACGAGCGCCACGAGGCCAGCGACTTCGACACGCAGACCGAAGCCATGAAGACAGCACCGACACCGGGTTAGACATGTTCACCCTCTACGACTGTTCTACCGCGCCGAGCCCGCGCCGGGCACGCATCCTGTTGGCCGAAAAGGGCGTCGCCCACGACACCGTTCAGGTGGACTTGCGCAATGGCGAACAGCTCGGCCCGGCCTACCGGCTGGTCAACCCGCAGTGCACCGTGCCGGCCTTGCGCACCGACGATGGTGGGCTGCTGGCCGACAACGCCGCCATCGCCGCCTACCTCGAGGCGCGCTTTCCCGAACCGGCGCTGATGGGGGTCACTCCCGCCGAAAAGGCCGACATCGCCAGCTGGAACTGGCGCATCGAGTTCGAAGGTCTTCTGGCGATTGCCGAGGCACTGCGCAACAGCTCGCCGGCCCTGGCAGACCGGGCGCTGCCCGGGCCGCACAACTACCCGCAGATCGCTGCGCTGGCGCAGCGCGGCGTGGCCCGCGTGCAGCAGCTGCTCGTGACCTTGAACCACCAACTCGAGGGCCGCGAGTTCGTCGCCGCCGGGCGTTTCAGCCTGGCCGACATCACTGCGGTGGTGGCCGTGGACTTTGCGCGCGTGGTGAAGGTCAAGCCCGGTGAGGCGCACCCGCACGTGCTGCGCTGGCGGGAGCGCATGGGCGCAAGGCCGTCGGTGTCGTTGTAAGGGCAGCGTGGGGCCGACGAAACGGAGAAAGCGGAAAAGCGGGCGCCGCTCCAGAATC
>JBDSEG010000092.1:0-38101 GCA_039920165.1 Burkholderiaceae bacterium | reverse complement strand
GCCTTCTTGCCGCGCAAATTCAAGATTGCCGTCACTGGGGCGCGCGAGGACCGCGCCGCCATCGCCTGGCACGATATCGGCCTGCAGCTGCTCAAGAACCAGGCCGGCGAGGTCGGCTTCAAGGTGCTGGTGGGCGGCGGCATGGGGCGCACGCCCATCATCGGCACCGAAATCCGCGCCTTCCTGCCCTGGCAGCAGATCCTTGTCTTCATCGAAGCGATCGTTCGCGTCTACAACCGCTACGGCCGGCGCGACAACGCCTACAAAGCGCGCATCAAGATTCTTGTGAAGGCCGAAGGCCCCAAGTTTATCGACGCGGTCGAGGCAGAGTTCCGCAATATCCTCGAGCGCGACCTGGATGGCACGGCGCACATCATTCCGCTGGCCGAACTCGACCGGGTACGGGCGCATTTCCAGCGCCCCGCCAGCGTGGTCGCGACCGACGAACCCGCGGCCGCACCGGCCGATGCGCTCCCCGCCTACACGCGCTGGCTGACCCGCAACGTGCATCCCCACCAAGTCGCTGGCTACCGCGCAGTGACGCTTTCGGTCAAGCGGCCAGGCCAGGCGCCCGGCGACGTGACCGACATCCAGATGGAACGCGCCGCCGGCCTGGCCGAGCGCTACAGCCACGCCGAACTGCGCGTCTCGCACGACCAGAATCTGGTGCTGCCGTGGGTGCGCGCCAGCGAGCTGCCGGCGCTGTGGCAGGACGCGCGCGACGCCGGCTTCGCGAGCCCGAACATCGGACTGCTGACCGACATGATCGCCTGCCCCGGCGGCGACTTCTGCGCGCTGGCCAACGCACGCTCGATCCCGCTCGCGGCCGAGATCACCGAGCGCTACGCCGACCTCGACGAGCTTTACGACATCGGTGACATCGACCTGCACATCAGCGGCTGCATCAACTCGTGCGGGCATCACCACAGCGGCCACATCGGCGTGCTCGGCGTCGACAAGGACGGCAGCGAGTGGTATCAGCTCACGCTCGCCGGCTCGGACGGCTCGACCTTGTCGGGCGCGCCGCTGCCGGGCAAGGTGATCGGCCCGTCGTTCGCAGCCGACGAAGTTGCCGATGCGATCGAGGCCGTGATCGATACCTACCGCAAACGCCGCGCGGCCAACGAGCACTTCATCGATACCGTGAAGCGGCTCGGTCTCGACCCGTTCAAGGCCTCGGCCAATGCGGTGCGCCGCAGCACCGCGCGCGCGGCCTGACGTTGCCCGGGACAGCCCCATGAAATACATCCTCCCCTCGAACGATCGGTGGCACGGCCTCGGCGGCGAAGACGGCCCGCCGGTCTTCATCACGCCGGCGCCCTATCTCTTGCTCGAACTGGCGCAGTGGCATGCGTTTCGCGCGCACTGGCCGGCGGCGATGCCGGTAGGCCTGTGGGTGGCGAACGATGTCGATATCGAGGCGCTCGAGCCCGACCTGCCGCGAATCGGCTTGGTCGCGCTGCAGTTCCCGAAACTCAGCGATGGCCGCGCCTACAGCCAGGCCCGGCTGCTGCGGGCGCGCTTTCGCTACACCGGCGAGATCCGCGCTACCGGCGATGTGGTGGTCGACATGTTGCCGCTACTCGGCCGCACCGGCTTCGACGCGGTCAAGCTGCGCGCCGACCAGTCGATCGACGCCGCCGATCGGGCGTTGCACTTCTTCGGCGGCCACTACCAGGGCGATCTGCAGGAGTCGCAGCCGCTGTTCGCGCTGCCCGCCGACGAACAGCGCCGGCGCACAAGCGCACCCGAATTCGTCGATGCCGGAGGATCGATATGAGCGCGCCCGGCCGCCCGAAGGGCTCACACACTGGAATACAAAGCGTGAAGGTTGCCTTATGAGCGCGATCTCCTTGTATGCGCGTGCCAGCGCCGGCTTCGAATACCGTGTCGCGAACGCGCTCGATGTCCTGCGCATCGCCTCGGCCGAACATGCCGGGCGGATCGTCCAGGCAACCAGCCTCGGCGCCGAGGATATGGTGCTCACCGACCTGATTGCGCGCCATCGGTTGCCGATCGCGGTCGCGACGCTCGATACACGGATGCTGCATGCGCAAACGCTGGCACTCGTCGATGCGATCCGCGAGCGCTATGCGATCACGGTCGAGCTGTACCGGCCGGTGCACGATGCGGTGGTCCACTTCGTCGGAGCGCACGGCGTGCGCGCGATGTTCGAAAGCATCGAACTGCGCAAGGGCTGCTGCGCGATCCGCAAGCTCGAACCGCTCGCTCGCATGCTCGAAGGGCGCAGCGCCTGGGTGACAGGGCTGCGCCGCGAACAGTCGAACCAGCGCGGCACGGTGGCCTTCAGCGAGCCCGACCAGGGACGCATCAAGTTCAACCCGCTGGCCGACTGGAGCTGGGCCGACGTCTGGCACTACATCGCTGAAAACAACGTGTCCTACAACGCCTTGCACGACGACTTCTATCCCAGCATCGGCTGCGCCCCCTGCACCCGCGCGATCGCGGTCGGCGAGGACTTTCGCAGCGGGCGTTGGTGGTGGGAGGACGCCGAGGACGCCAAGGAGTGCGGCCTGCACATCAAGGCCGAAGCACCGACCTCTTCACTCGCGAGCCTCGCATGAACGCCCTCACCGCCGCAGCGCAGTTGCTGCCCGAATCTCGGCCCGCACCGGTCGCCGATGCCCACCTCGACTGGCTCGAAGAGGAAGCGATCTTCATCCTGCGCGAAACCGTCGCCGCCTTCGAGCGCCCGGCGCTGCTGTTTTCCGGCGGGAAGGATTCTTGCGTCGTGCTGCGCCTGGCCGAGAAGGCGTTCAAGTACCGCCGGACCGACGGAAGTTATGCGGGTCGGTTGCCATTCCCGCTCCTGCACGTGGACACCGGGCACAATTTTCCCGAGGTGATCGAATTCCGCGATCGCCAGGTCGAGGCGCTGGGCGAACGCCTGGTGGTCGGCCATCTCGAGGATTCGATCCGCCGCGGCACGGTGCGGCTCGCGCACCCCGGCGAATCGCGCAACGGCCACCAGACCGCCGCGCTGCTCGAGGCAATCGAGGAATACCGCTTCGATGCCCTCATCGGCGGCGCGCGCCGCGACGAGGAAAAAGCGCGCGCGAAAGAGCGCATCTTTTCGCACCGCGACAGCTTCGGCCAGTGGCTGCCCAAGGAACAGAGGCCCGAACTCTGGACCTTGTTCAATACCCGCATCCGGCCGGGCGAGCACATGCGCGCCTTCCCGATCAGCAACTGGACCGAGCTAGATATCTGGCTCTACATCGCGCGCGAGAATATCCCGCTGCCGAGTCTCTATTTCACCCACTCGCGCGAGGTCATCCGCCGCAAGGGACTGCTGGTACCGCTGACCGGGGTGACGCCGGCCTTGCCGGGCGAGACCGTCACGACCGAGCAGGTGCGCTTTCGCACCGTCGGCGACATGACCTGCACCTGCCCTGTGGAGAGCAGCGCCGCGAGCGCGGGCGAGATCGTCGCCGAGACCTTGCTGGTCACGGTGAGCGAGCGCGGCGCGACGCGCATGGACGATCGCACCTCCGAAGCCTCGATGGAGCGGCGCAAGAAGGAAGGGTATTTCTGATGCAGCACTTGTCCACGGGAAATTTCCGATGAACCGCGCCCTGCGCTTTCTCACGGCCGGCAGCGTCGACGACGGCAAGAGCACGCTGATCGGCCGGTTGCTGTTCGACAGCCAGGCGATCCTCGCCGACCAGATCGATACGCTCGAACGCAAGGCGGGCGCAAGCCCATCCGATGCAGTTGCCAACGTCGCCGACGGCGAACCGCGCTTCGACCTCTCGCTGCTGACCGACGGCCTGGAGGCCGAGCGCGAACAGGGCATCACCATCGACGTCGCCTACCGCTACTTCGCGACCCCGACACGCAAGTTCATCATCGCTGATGCCCCTGGCCACGAGCAGTACACGCGAAACATGGTCACCGCCGCCGCCGGCAGCGACGCCGCGGTGGTGCTGGTCGATATCACCAAGCTCGATACCGGCCGCCCAGTCGTGCTGTTGCCGCAGACCCGCCGCCACGCGCTGCTCGCAAAGCTGCTGCGCGTTCCGAGCATCGTCTTCGCGGTCAATAAGATCGACGCCCTTGCCGACCCCGGCCCGGCCTACGCGGCGGTGCGCGAAGCGCTGCGCGAATTCGCGGCGCGGGCACAGATCGAAGTCGCCGGCATCGTGCCGGTCTCGGCTCTCCGCGGCGACAACGTGACCCGGCCGCTGACCGCCGCGTGGTATCGCGGGCCGACCCTGCTCGCGCTGCTCGAGCAACTGCCGGCCGCTCAGGAGCGCATGGCGGGCGATCTGCTGATCCCCGTTCAATATGTCGCACGCGACGACGCCGGCGCCGGCTACACGCCGCGCACGCTGTGGGGCCGGATCGCGCATGGCAGCGTCGCGGCCGGCGATGCTGTGCAGATCTTTCCGAGCGGCGAGCACGCCACGGTCACCGAGGTGCGGCGTGCCGGCGCGGTGGTCGCGCGGGCGCACGCCGGGCAATCGGCCGGGCTGGTGCTCGACCGCCAGCTCGATATCTCGCGCGGCGACTGGATCGCGACTCGCGATGCGGTGCAGGCGCGCTCGCGCTTCGAGGCCGCGCTCGCCTGGCTCGATACCGAGCCGGCGATCGTCGGGCGCAAATACTGGGTCCGCCACGGCAACCGTTGGGTCCAGGCGCGCATCGTGGCGATCGAGAGCCGGCTCGATATCCATACCCTCGACGAGATCGATGCGCACGAACTCGCGGTCAACGAGATCGGCCACGTCGTCATCGAGACCCAGCAGCCGCTGCCGATCGAGGTCTTCGAGAGGAGCCGGGTCGGCGGCTCGCTGATCGTGGTCGACCCGGCGAGCCACCGCACGAGCGGGGCGCTGCTGGTGCGCGCCGATTCGCGCAAGGAATCTGCCATCCGGCAGGCCGCCTGAGCTGGCGATGGGAACCGTCGCGTTCATCGGCGCCGGTCCCGGCGCTGCCGACCTCATCACCCTGCGCGGCGCGCGGCTGCTCGGGCAGGCCGACGTGGTGCTGTTTGACGCCCTCACCGACCCGGCGCTGAAGGATCTCGCGCCGAATGCGCGCTGGATCCATGTGGGCAAGCGCGGCTATGCCGACAGCACCGGCCAGGCCACGATCAATGCGCTGCTGGTCGCGAATGCGCGCCGGGTCGAACGCGTGGTGCGCCTCAAGGGCGGCGACCCGAGCGTCTTCGGCCGGCTCGAGGAAGAGCTCGATGCACTGGCCGCGGCCGGCATCGACTGCGAGGTGGTTCCGGGCGTGACCGCCGCCCTCGCCGCCGCCGCGAACAGCCAGCGCCCGCTCACGCGGCGCGGCAGCGGGCGCAGCGTGACGCTCGCGACGGCGATGACGCGCGAGGGCGCGTTGCCCGACGCGCAAGCTGCAACGTCGCGCCGCGCCGATACCGAAGTCTTCTACATGGCCGGCAAGCAGCTCGCCGCGCTGGCGCGCCGACTGCTGCGCGACGGCTGGCCGGCCGAGGCAAAGTGCAGCGTGGTTTCGCGCGCCGGCTGGCCCGACGCGCTGCACAGCGAGCACGCGACCGCCGATCTTGGCCAGGCAGCCTTGCTGCACGCGGGGCGGCCGACGGTGGTGGTCGTAGGCGCCGGGGCGCACGCCCTAAAATCGCCACTGGCGCCGGTCCCTGCTTTGGCCGACGCAGCCCGCACGCCGCGGCGCCGCCTTCATCCCACCGAGTCTCCGTCATGACCCACGTCGTCCTCGAATCGTGCATCCGCTGCAAATACACCGACTGCGTCGATGTGTGCCCGGTCGACTGCTTCCGTGAAGGCCCGAATTTCCTCACGATCGATCCCGACGAGTGCATCGACTGCGCCGTCTGCATTCCCGAGTGCCCGGTCAATGCGATCGTCCCCGAAGAGGATGTTCCGGGCGACCAGCAGCACATGATCGTGCTCAACGCCGACCTCGCCAAGGGCTGGCCGAGCATCACCAAGCGCAAGACGCCCCCGCCCGATGCCGACGAGTGGAAAGACAAGACCGGCAAGCTGCCCGAGCTGATCCGCTGATCCTGCTGCCTGGCTGAACGCACCCATGGCCGAAGCGATCGAAACCGACGCCGTCGTGGTCGGCGCCGGCCCGGTCGGGCTGTTCCAGGCCTTCCAGCTCGGCCTGCTCGGACTGCGCTGCGAGATTGTCGATTCGCTGCCCGCGCCCGGCGGCCAATGCGCCGAGCTGTATGCGGGCAAGCCGATCTACGACATCCCTGCGGTGCCAGTCTGCACCGGCGCCGAGTTGACTGAGCGGCTGCTGCAGCAGATCAAGCCCTTTTCCACCGTTATCCACCTCGACCAGGAAGTGAATGGCCTGAGCACACTCGACGACGGCCGCTTCGAACTGACGACCACGCGCGGAATCTCGTTTCGAGCCCGCGTGGTGGTGGTCGCGGCCGGCGTGGGCGCATTTCAGGCGCGCCGCGTCAAGCTGGCCGCGCTCGAAGCCTTCGAGGGATCGCAGGTCCGGTTCCGCCTCGACGAGCGCGCGGCGTGGGCCGGCCAGCGGGTCGTCGTGGTCGGTGGCGACGCGGCGGCAATCGACAGCGCGATCGAACTGGTGCATGCCGAACCCGCGGCAGCGAGCGACAGACCGCTGCACGTCACGCTGCTGCACCGGCGCGACGTACTCGACGCCCCGGCCGAGACGCTGGCGCGCCTGCACGCGCTGATAGCCGCCGGCGCGCTCGACTTCGTGGTCGGCCAGCCGACCGGCGTGGTCGTCGAAGACGGCCGACTCGCCGGGCTGGAACTCACCGGACCCGACGGCACGTTGCGAGCGCTCGCCCTCGACCGCCTGCTGGTGCGCCTGGGACTCGCGCCCAAGCTCGGCCACGTCGCGCATTGGGGGCTGGCGCTGGAGCGCAAGCAGATCAGGGTGGATACCGCGCGCTTCGAGTCGAGCGTGCCGGGCATCTTCGCGGTCGGCGATGTGAACACCTACCCCGGCAAGCGCAAGCTCATCGTCTGCGGATTCCACGAGGCGACGCTGGCGGCCTATGCTGCGGCGGAGATCGTCTCTCCAGACCAACCGGTCCAGCTGCAATACACGACAACCAGCACGACGCTGCAGCGCCGGCTCGGCGTCGCGACACCCGTCACGGACTGACGGCGGTCGCGCGTCGCAAAGGCGCTAACGAGCGGTCGCGAGGCCTTTCCAGCAGCTCGTGCAGCCGCTCGAGGCGGGCGATGGCGAGCCGCTGCTGGCCGAATTGCGCCGCCTCGCCTGAAAGCCCGGAGCCCTACCAGATCGCGCCGAATGCCTGCCGCAATTCCTCGATCTGCAGGCCGCTCAACGGCGCCGGGCGCGGCTGTGTCGTGAGCCACAGGCGGGCGGTTTCCTCGAGTTCCTCGAGCACCGCCATCGCCGACGCGGGCGTCTCGTGCCACACCGTCGGGCCGAGCCGGTCGAGCATCACCGCGCGCAGCCGGCCACCGCAGCTGCGCTGCGCCTCGATCGCCGACGCGACGAGGTCGCCGACACGCGGATCGCCGGGCCGGTGGTAGGCGATCAAGGGCACGTGGCCGACCTTCATCACGTAGTACGGTGTGATCGGCGGAACGATATCGGCCTCGCTCCAGACTCCGGCCAGCGTCAACCCGACCAGGTGGGTCGAGTGGGTGTGGAGCACGCAACGCGCCAACGGGTCGGCGGCATAGATGCGCCGGTGCAGCGCGAGCGTCTTGCTCGCCGCCTGCCCGTCGCGCGGCTCACCTTGCGGGCCGACCCGCGCCAAGCGCTCGGGTTCGAGAAAGCCGAGGCAAGCATCGGTCGGCGTGATCAGAAAGCCGTCGGCCAGGCGCACGCTGATATTGCCCGCGGTCGCATGCACATGGCCGCGCTCGAACAGGCTGCGGCCAACGCGGCAGATCTCGGCGCGCGCATCCGACTCGGCCAACGCGGGGTTCAAGCGAGCACCTCGAAAGCCTTGCGAAAGAAATCGGGCGCGCCGAAATTGCCGGACTTGAGCGCGAGATGCAGGCCGGCCGGCCCGGCGATTTCGCAGGCAGCGTGGCACCACGGCACGCCGGGGTCGATCTGCGCGCCGATGCGCAATTGGGTGATGCCGAGCGCCTGCACGCAGGCCCCGGAGGTCTCGCCGCCGGCGACGACGAGCCGGCGCACGCCGGCGCGAACCAATCCGACCGCGATCGTCGCGAGCGCCGACTCGACCAGCGAGCCCGAGCGCTCGACACCGAGTTCGCGCTGCACCACGGCGACCTGGTTGGGCGCGGCGCTGGCATAGACGAGAACCGACTCACCGTCCAGGTGCGCGGCGGCGAACGCCAGCGCAGCACCGACCACGTCGTCACCCGCGGCGAGTCGCAGCGGATCGACTGCGAACGCGGCGCCCCCATCGGCGATGAAGCGATCGACCTGCGCATTCGAGGCTGTCGAGCAGCTGCCGCAAACGATGGCGCGCGCGCCGCTCGCCGCGGGCAGACCGCCGGCCGCCGCGGCCGGCTGGATGCCATGGTTCTGCGCCAGGCCGATCGCCACGCCCGAGCCGGCGACCAGCAGCGGCAGCGTGGCGAAGGCGCGCCCCATCGTCATCAGATCGGCATCGGCGATGGCATCGACGATCGCGAGCCGCACGCCTTGCGCACTCAAGTCGGCGATGCGCGCCTCGACCGCCGCCGGCCCTTGCGCGAGGACCGCATGCTCGATAGCACCGACCGGAACGTGGCATTGGCGCTGCAGTACGCGCACCAGGTTCGCATCGGTCATCGGCGTGAGTGGATGCTGGCGCATGCCGCTGTCGCTGAGCAGCACGTCGCCGACGAAGAGATGGCCTTTGTAGACCGTGCGGCCAGCCTGTGGAAAGGCCGGGCAGACCGGCACGAAGTCGCAGCCCAGGGCGCCCATCAGCGCTTCGGCGACCGGCCCGATATTGCCGCGCTCGGTCGAATCGAAGGTCGAGCAGACCTTGAAATAGATCTGCGCCGCGCCCTGCGCTCGTAGCCAGCGCAGCGCTGCCAGCGACTGCGCGACCGCCTGTGCCGCGGGGACGGTGCGCGACTTCAACGCGATGACGACCGCATCGGCATCGATGGACGCCGACACGTCGGGCACGCCGATCGTCTGGACCACGCGCAGCCCGGTTCGCACCAGGTTGTTGGCGAGGTCGGTGGCACCGGTGAAATCGTCGGCGATGCAGCCCAGCAGCATGCAAGCTCCTTCCATCGCGCGCACGCGCGCTGCGGCGCAGGTTACCAAACGACGGTGGCTAGACTCTGCTCATGACGGACTGGCAGCCCATCGTTCTCGCGCTCACGCGTTCGCCGCGCGCGCTTCGCTCATGGCGCATCACGCTGCTCGTGCTGGTGCTGGTGGTCGGCTACCTCGCGCTGACGCCGAAGCCGCCTCCCGGCATCGACCTCGGCTGGGACAAGCTCAACCACGCCTGCGCGTTCGCGGCGATGGCCGCTTCGGCCTGCTTCGGACAACGGTCGGCGCGCGGGCGGCCGGTCGCGATGCTCGCGCTGCTGGCCTATGGTGGGCTGATCGAGATCGCGCAGACCTTCGTTCCCGGCCGCAACGGCGAATGGGCCGACCTGCTCGCCGATGCGGTGGGGATCGCGGTCGGCACCGCGCTCGCCGCCGGGCTGATCGCCACCGCAGCGAGTGGGCTCACGCGTCGAGCTCGATCGCCCGGTTCGCCAGATAGCGGTTGAAATCGGTGAGCGGAATCGCGGCGAGTCCGCGCGTCTCGCCTTCGGTCCAGCTGATCGTCGCGCTGTCGGCCGCGAGGTCGACCTCGCACGGACCGGGCGGAATCGTCAGCATCGCGCCGTCACCTTCACGGTATTCGACCTCGCCGATGATGCGGGCAGTCTGGGCCATGGCGCTTCCTTCGAAGTGGGATGAGGGGCTCAGGCGGACGCGGCGGCGGTGCGCGCGTCGTCGGAATGAATATGCAGCGCCTCCAGGAAGCGCGACACCATGTTGTAGGCCGCGATTGTGCCGACCAATTCGACCACCTCGCGCTCGCCAAGGTGGCTGCGCACCGCATCGAGCACCGGTGCCGGCACCTGCACCTGCCGGGTCATCGTATCGGTCAGCGCGAGCACCGCGCGCTGCCTGGCATCGAAACAGTCGGCCTCGGTCCAGTGCGCGAGCGCGTCGAGCTGCCGCTGCGTGACACCTTCCTTCAGCGCGATCGGCGCATGCTGGTCGGCCTCGTACGGCGCGCCGTTCAGAACGGCGACCCGCATGATGACGAGTTCGCGCAGATCGGCGCCCAGGGCGAGGCGCTGCCGAACGGCGGTGAGAAAGCCGAGCCAGCCCTCGGCGAGGGGCGGGCTGTGCAGCAGCATCTGGTACAGGTGCAGGACGTGACCGCGCTCGGCGACGATGCGCTGCACCAGCGGCGCCACCTCGCTGCGGGTCAGATCGGCATAAGGCAGGATGGCCATGTCGGAAAGCTCGATGTGGGTTGCGGCTGACGGGTCGATACGCATGGAGCATAGCGAGCGCAGGGCGCCAAGCGAGTCACCGCGATCCGAGATCGGCCACTGCATCGACGATGGGCTGCAGGGAACCCGGACGGACGAGGCGGGCCTGCTCGCCGCCGTCGTGCAGGAAGACGAGTGTCGGCCAAAGCTTGACCCGAAACGATCGACCGAGCGGGCGCCCGGGGCCGTCCTCGATCTTCAGGTGGCGCAGCCCGGGCTGGGCGGCGAGCGCCGCCGCGATCAGCGGTTGCGCGGCGCGGCAGTGGCTGCACCACGCGCTGCCGAACTCGAGCAGCAGCGGGCCGACGCTCGAATCTATTTCGGCGCGGGGGGGTTCGATCGGGGCGGGAGCGGACGGCATGGACCCGATCGTGCACCAGCCGGCACGGTCCCGGACCGGCGCCCGCGTGCGACCCGCGGCTGCGTCGGATATTGACGTTTTTTGATACCGACCACTCGACCCGTCCGCGGCACAATCCGGTCCGCCCGAATGTGATCGGAGAACCTCGCCCATGACCGACCCCGCCACCGGTGTCGCCGCGGAATCTGCCGCCGAATTCGAGCTGCACCGCGTCATCACCAGCGCCGAACAAGCGTTGGACGCGGACGCGTCGACGAGTCTCGAAGCAGCCGCGGCGCTGCGCCGGCGTGCGCTGGCGCAGCTCGAATCGCTGCACGAGCGGCTGACGCTCGCGCAGGATGTCGCGCTCGAGACGAGCCGGCGCGCCGGCCGCATGACCGATCAGTATGTGCACGACAATCCGTGGCGCGCGATCGCCGCGGCCGCCGCGGCCGGCTTGCTGCTGGGCCTGTTCCTCCACCGGCGCTCAGCGGGTTGAGGCCACACCCCGCCGTCCAATCGGTGGCCTCAAGTCGGCGCGCCGACATCCGATAAGGCCTGCATGGAAACCTTCGACTTCCTCACCGTGGCGCACGTCGCACTGGGCGCGCTCATCGCATTTGGCGGTTGCCGCCTCTGGTATGGCCGCAAGCTCAAGGTCTCGGCCGCACGGGTGCAAAAGCTGCACGCCGACCGCGAGACGCTACAGGAGCAGGTCAAGCAGGCGCGACTGCAGCTGGGGCAACTCCAACAGGACCTGGCCGCGCGCGTGAAGGCCGAATCGAATGCGCTGCGCCAGCGCAGCGTGACCGCCGCCGAGCACAAGGCCAAGGCCGACGCGGCGGCCGAGGTGAAGGCCCGCCTCAAGGCGCAGGTGGAGATTCCGACCGGCACGGTCTTCGAGGCCTCGCAATCGCCGGCACACGGCTTTGCCGACACGATGCCATTCGAGGACAAGTAGACACCGCGGCCCGGCGCCGCGGCCCGGCGCCCGCGGCTTCTTACAATGCGCGCTCGACCGCTCCAGCACGGAGAGTTCCGCATGATCGTCGAGCGCATCTGGACCGGCAACGCGTACCGGAATTTCAATTACCTGATCGCCTGCCCCGACACCGGCGAAGCGCTCGCGATCGACCCGCTGGACCATGTCAAATGCCTGGCGGCCGCCAAAGCGCGCGGCTGGCAGATCATGCAGATCCTGAATACCCACGAGCACCACGACCACACCGGCGGGAATGCCGCCGTCGTCGCCGCCACCGGTGCGAAAGTGATCGCCCACCAGCGCAGCGGCTCGAGCATTCCCGGGGTCGACCGCGGCGTGGCGGCCGGCGACATCATCAAGGTCGGCAAGCGGGTCGAACTCGAGTGCCTCGATACGCCGGGCCACACGTTCTGCCACATCTGCCTGCGCTCGCACACCGACCGGCCGGCGCTGTTTTCGGGCGATACGCTCTTCAATGCCGGCGCCGGCAACTGCCACAACGGCGGCGACCCGAAGGCGCTGTACGCGACCTTCGCGAACCAGATCGACCGCCTGCCCGCGAATACCCAGGTCTATCCCGGGCACGACTACGCCGAGAACAACCTGCGCTTTACGCTCGACCGCGAGCCCGACAACGCGCCGGCCGCCGCACTGCTCGACCAGGTGGCCGGACACGATCCGGCGACCTCGATGGTGAGCACGCTCGAGACCGAACGGCAGGTCAACGGCTTCATGCGCCTCACCAGCGCAAGCCTGATCGCCAGGCTGCGCGAGCGCTTTCCCGACTTGCCCGAAGCGCCCGATCCGCAGACCGTTTTCCTGCGCCTGCGCGAGCTCAGAAACAGCTGGTAGGTCGGCTGCGGTACAACGGCGTTTTCGAACCCCGTCCGCAACCGCCACCATGACCGAATCTTCGCCTTCGCTGAGCCGCGTGAGCGATTTCCACCCCGAAGTCCTGCGCCTGTTCGACCAGTACGTGCACGGTGCGCTCGACCGCCGCGGCTTCGTGCAGGCGGCGTCCCGCTACGCGGTCGGCGGGGTCACCGCGGCCGCCCTGCTCGAAGCCCTGAGCCCGCGTTTCGCGCAGGCCCAGCAAGTCAGCGGCGGCGATCCGCGCATCGCGACCTCAAGCCTCGAATTTCCGTCACCAAAGGGCAATGGAAAGGGCCGCGGCTACCTGGCCCGGCCGGCGCTTGCTGCCGGGCCGCTGCCGGTGGTGCTGGTGATCCACGAGAACCGGGGCCTGAACCCGCACATCGAGGATATCGCGCGCCGATTGGCAGTCGACAATTTCATCGCCTTCGCACCCGACGCCTTGTTCACCACGGGAGGCTATCCGGGCGACGAAGACAAGGCGCGCGCGCTGTTCGCGGGGCTCCACCAGCGCAAGGCGCAGGAAGATTTTGTCGCCGCGGCGACGTTCTCGTCTGGCCTGGAAGGTGCCAACGGTAAGCTCGGCGCGGTGGGCTTTTGCTACGGCGGCGGCATCGTCAACATGCTCGCGACCCGGGTGCCCACTCTCGCCGCCGGCGTACCCTTCTACGGGAATGCACCGCCGCTGGACAAGGTGGCGCAGATCAAGGCGCAGTTGTTGCTCGTGTTTGCCGGGAACGACGATCGGATCAACGCGGCGTGGCCTCCCTACGCGGCGGCACTCGAGGCGGCCGGGGTGCGGTACGAGGCCGCGACATATCCCGGAACAGAACACGGATTCAACAACAACACGACTCCGCGCTTCGACGACGCGGCGGCAAATCAGGCTTGGGCCCGCACCCTCGCCTTGTTCAACCGCACCTTACGCACCTGAGCCGCGGCATCGGGCGCGTCGATCGATACGCATCGATACGTTTTGGGCCGCCATGCGCGAAGGTTTGCCCCTACAAACGAGGGGACGGGGGTTGCGTGGGGGTATCCAATAGCAAAATGAACGCTTCGGCACGACCGCGAATCGATTGCAGTCGATTTACGCGCAGTTGGCCGAGGCCAGGAAGGGAGCAGTGATGAGGAACAAAACACCTGCGCAGCAGCTTCATCGACGCGTCTGGCGGGTGAGCGCGCATGCTCCGCTCGGTGAAGTGGTCGACATTGACGGGGCCACGCAAACCCGGCCCGCCGAGCCGGACACAAAACGCGGGGAGGCCGCGAATGCCCCGGCGGAGCGCGAATTCGGCTGGCGCCAGTCGTCGTTCGAGCTGTCGGACGGCCTGGAGGTGCGCGAGGACCACGATACCGTCCCTGCCGACCTCTGGGACGAATTCTTCAAGCGCTGATTCGGGGTGCGGCCGCCTACTGCTGGTTGAGCAGTTGGCGCACGTAGCGCACCGGAATCGCATAGCTGATACCGGTCGGCTGGCTCAGCGCCGATTCCTTCAATCCGCGGATCAAGACCATGTTGATCACGCCCACCACCTCGCCGGTTTGATCGTTGAGAACCGGGCCGCCGCTGTTGCCGGGGTACGCATTCGCATCGAGCTGGTAGATATCGAAGCTGCCGCGGCGCAGCCGGGCGATCGCATTCTGATCAAGCTGCCGCGAATTCGGCGCCGGGAGCACGATCGGCGTCACTGCCGAAATGATTCCGTGGTGGGTGACAGGCGTGAAGCCGAGCAAGCCGCCGATCGGAAAGCCGATCACCGCGATCGAGAGGCCGTCCGCCTCGATCTCGGCCTGGGCGAGGTCCAGCGCGGGAAGCCCGGCCCCCTCGAAGCGCAGCAACACGAGATCGTGCTCACGGTCAACCGCGACGACCGTGGCCGCGCGGATCTCACCCGCCGCCGCTTTGCCGCGCGGAGTCTGGATCACGAGCCGCGCCTCGGGGCCGCCCGATTCGGTCGGCGGAAGCACATGGGCATTGGTGACGACGAGATTGCCGCCACGCACGGCAAAACCGCTTCCCCTGAAACCGAAGCGCGGATTGGCGAGCGCGCTGAAAGTGCCCACCGCGACGACCGACGGTTTGGCCGCTGCGACGACCTCGACCAGGCCAGCCTGAGCCGATGGCGCGAGCCACAGGCCGACCATGAGCGTGGCGATATTGGCCAGATTGAGCACGGAGCTTTTCATCGGGCGATTGTGGGAGCTAAGTGTCCCGGCGTTCGAGTCGACAGAACTCGCCGCGGGACCACCCTCGTTCGAGGGGTCCAAAGAATGCTTGCCGACCCCTGCAACCAAACACCTCCGCAGCGCTCCAAGCCAGGAGCCGGCCATATACTGAGGTGACGAATTGCAAGACGATTTCAATCAAAACGTGCGTCGGAAGGGGCGGATGATGGGCGCCAAACTCAAAGTCGGTGGATGGATCGCGGTCGGCGCGGTAGCGGGCGCGCTCGCCACGATGCAGCTGCAGGCCACGGCGCGCAATTCGGTTGCGCAGCTCCCGCTCGAAGAGCTGCAGCAACTCGCAGCGGTCTTCGGCATGGTCAAGAGCGACTATGTCGAACCGGTGGACGAGAAGAAGCTGATCACCGACGCCATCGGCGGCATGGTCGCCGGCCTGGATCCCCATTCCCAGTATTTCGACAAGAAGACCTTTCGCGAATTCCGTGAAGGCACGACCGGGCGCTTTGTCGGCGTGGGCATCGAGATCGGAATGGAAGACGGTCTGGTCAAGGTCGTCTCGCCGATCGAGGGTTCGCCGGCGTTTCGCGCCGGCATCAAGAGCGGCGACCTGATCACCAAGATCGACGATACGGCCGTGAAGGGCCTGTCGATGAACGATGCGGTCAAGCGCATGCGCGGTGAGCCGAACACAAAGGTCACGCTCATGTTGTTTCGCAAATCGGAAAGCCGCAGCTTTCCGGTGACCATCACGCGCGAAGAGATCCGCACTCAAAGCGTGAAGGCGAAGGTGCTCGAGCCCGGCTACGCGTGGCTGCGCGTGAGCCAGTTCCAGGACCGAACGGTCGACGATTTCGTCCGCAAGCTCGACGAAATCTATAAGCAGGAGCCGAACCTGAAGGGCATGGTCCTCGACCTGCGCAACGATCCGGGCGGGCTGCTCGAATCGTCGGTCGCGATCTCGGCCGCCTTCCTGCCTGCCGACGCCGTCGTCGTATCCACCAACGGTCAGATCCCGGATTCGAAGGCCGTTTTCAAGGCGGCGCCCGAGTTCTATTCGCGCCGCGGCGGCTCCGATCCGCTGCGCCGCTTGCCCGAGGGCGTCAAGAAAGTTCCGCTGGTCGTGCTTGTCAACGAAGGCTCGGCCTCGGCTAGCGAGATCGTCGCTGGAGCGCTGCAGGACCACAAGCGCGCGACCATCATGGGCGCACAGACCTTTGGCAAGGGTTCGGTCCAGACGCTGCGCCAGCTCTCGCCCGATACGGCGCTGAAGATCACGACCGCGCGCTACTACACGCCGAGCGGAACGTCGATCCAGGCCAAGGGCGTGGTGCCCGACATCATGCTCGACGAAACCGCCGAAGGTAACGTCTTCGCTGCGCTGCGCACCCGCGAGGCCGACCTCGAAAAGCATCTGCAAAGCGGCCAAGGCGCCGAGCAGAAGGATGCGGCGCGCGAAAAGGCACGCGACGAAGCGCGCAAGAGACTCGAGGACGAGGCCGCCGCGCGTGCCGCTGCGCCCAAGCCGATGCCCGAGTTCGGCAGCGCCGAGGATTTCCAGCTGACGCAGGCGCTGAACCGGCTCAAAGGCAAGCAGGTACTGGTGAGCAAGACCCTGGTCGAGCGCAAGGCCGAAGCCGATACGCACAACTGACGGCGCAGCCGTTCGCGCCCTGCGCATTCCCCTTCAACGCCCGTCGTCCGCACGGGCGTTTTCATTTCCGGCAGTACCGATGAACGACGACCAGTTGCTGCGCTACTCGCGCCATATCCTGCTCGACGAGATCGGGATCGAAGGCCAGCGCAAACTGCTCGCCGCACACGCCCTCGTGATCGGCGCCGGCGGGCTCGGCTCGCCGGTGGCGCTGTACCTCGGGTCGGCCGGGGTGGGGACGATCACCATCGTCGACCACGATACGGTCGACCTCACCAACCTGCAGCGCCAGATCGCGCACGACCTGTCGCGCGTCGGCCAGCCCAAGGCCGATTCGGCGCGACGCTCGATCGCCGCCATCAATCCCGATGTTCACGTGATCGCGCTGTGCGAGCGCGCCGACGCGGCCCGCCTCGACACCCTCGTCGAGCGCGCCGACGTTGTGATCGAATGCAGCGACAACTTCGCGACCCGACACGCCGTCAATGCCGCCTGCGTCGCGCATGCGCGCCCGCTGGTGTCGGGTGCGGCGATCGGCTTCGACGCGCAGATCGGCGTCTACGACAGCCGCAGCGCCGACCTGCCCTGCTATGCCTGCGTCTTCCCGGTCGACGCCGGCCACGAGGAACGCACCTGCGCCACGATGGGCGTCTTCGCGCCGCTCGTCGGCATCGTCGGCAGCATGCAGGCCGCCGAGGCGCTGAAGCTGCTGGCCGGTATCGGCACGACGCTGGCGGGCCGGCTGCAGATGCTCGACGCGCGCGCCATGGAGTGGACCGAAGTCAGGGTCGCGCGCGACACGGCCTGCCCGGTTTGTTCCGGTCGTCGCAGCCAAACAGCTTGAACGGACCGGCATCCACTCATCCTATATCAACCAGGTGATTTAGATGAACGGCATCAGTCGAATGACTTGATGCACAATTGGGCGCCATGGCTGCGCCCGCCGATGTTGCGCTGTTCGATCCGATCGCCCCGGACGGCGCCGGCATGGCGCTCTACCGCGCGGTCGGCCGCTCGCTGCTCGAATCGATCGAGGCCGGCATCCACCCGCCGGCGAGCATGTTGCCGAGCGAGTCCGCCCTGGCCGCGTCGTTCGGCGTCTCGATGGGCACGCTGCGCAAGGCGGTCGACGATCTGGTAGCTCGCGGGCTGCTCGTGCGCCGGCAGGGACGCGGCACCTTCGTCGCGACGCACACGGCCGATCGCGCGCTGCTGCAATATTTCAGGCTCGAGCGCCACGACGGCCTGCGCGAGGCGCCTTCGGTCGACGTCATCGGCCTGGTGCGAATCGCCGCCGACGCCGAGTCGGCCAGCGCGCTCGGCATCGCCAAAGGCGCGCCCGCGCTGCAGATCGAGCAGCGCCTCGCGTTGCAGGGCGCAACCGTCGGCCACGAACTGCTCGTTCTGCCGGCGGCGCTCTTCAAAGGCATGAGCGAAAAGGCGCTGCTCGCAAACGCCGGCGCCCTGTATGCGTGGTACCAGTCCGAATTCGGCGTCACGGTGGTGCGCGCGGCCGAGCGCGCCTGCGCGGTGAACGCGGATCGACGCGTGCGCGACGCGCTCGGCCTGCCCATCGGCGCGGCCGTCCTGCGCGTTCGGCGGATCGCCTTTGGCCTCCGCGACCGACAGGTCGAGCACCGGACATCCCACTTCGACACCCAGCGCCACGACCTTGTGAGCGCGTTGCCCAGCGGAGCGCCGACATGATCGATTGCGAACTCGACCTCGAACGCGCCGCGCGCCTGGCCGAGCAGGCTGCCTATGCCGCCGGCACTCACCTGCTCGCCTCGCGCGCGCGCCTGGCAGAGACGCTGGTGACGCGGCACGATCCGGCGCAGGTCGCGGCGACGATCGCGGTCGAGGCGACGGCGCTGATCCGCGGTGTCATTCAGCGCGGCTTCGCACAGCACGATTTTTGCGGCGGCACCGAGGCGTCGCCCTGGCGCCCGGGGCGGCCGTGCTGGCTCGTCGCTGCGCTCGATGGCGCGGCCGATTATCTGCGCGGCAGCTATCGCTATGCGGTCACGCTCGCCCTGGTGTTCGACGGCGAGCCGCTGCTGGGCGTCGTCTACGACCCGCAGCGCAACGAGTTCTTCGGTGCGCTGAGCGGGCGCGGCGCCGTATGCAATGCCGCCCCCATCCGCTGCGATGACCAGCCCGCCGCGCGCCCGGCGCGCCTCGCGGCGGCGCTGCCGCGCTCCAACAGCCCGGCCATGGCGCGCTGCATCGCCGAGATCGGCCGGGTCGCAATCGGACTCGGCAGCGTGCATCGATCGGTCTGCGGCGCGCTCGACATGGCGCACCTTGCGGCAGGCCGGATCGACGGCCTGTGGGCACACGATCCCGATTCGCACAGCGCCGCCGCCGGCATCGCGCTTTTGCGCGAAAGCGGCGCCTGCCTCCAAGCGCGCGACGCCCTGCCGCTGCTCGAAAGCCGTTCGATCTTCGCATCTCGACCCGAGTTCGCACCGCGCCTGGCAGCCTTGCTCGACGCGCCCGCAGTTGCCGCACCCGCGCGCAGCGCCCTTGCCGCAAGCGGCCACGCTCGCGAATCGACGAGGGCGCTCGGCTAAGCTCCCGCATGGACAAGAAGACCAACCTGACGGCGCGCAATTTTCCGAGTGCGCAGACCGAAGCCGAGCTGCCGCAGCCGCACTCGCGCTACGACGGACCCGAGAGCGCCTACCGGCTCGCGTTCACCGATACCGAATTTCTGTTGCGCGAGGAAATGCGCCCGGTGCGCATGCAGCTCGAACTGCTCAAGCCCGAAATGATGCAGACCGAGCAGGGCATCGAATCGACCATCGTCATCTTCGGCAGCGCGCGCATCGTCGCCCCAGAAGTCGCCCAGCGCCTGCTCGACGATGCGGCCGCGGCGAACGATCCCATGGCCCTCGCGATTGCGCGCAACCACGTGCGCATGTCGCCCTATTACGAGGAAGCCCGGCGCTTCAGCGAAATGGTGACGCTCAAGTCGCGCCAGCTCGCGACGCCGGTGTATGTCGTCACTGGCGGCGGACCGGGGATCATGGAAGCCGGCAACCGCGGCGCGTTCGAAATCGGCGGCAAGAGCATCGGCCTGAACATCGTGCTGCCGCACGAGCAGGCGCCCAACGCGTACATCACGCCAGAGCTGTGCTTCCAGTTTCACTATTTCGGCCTGCGCAAGATGCACTTCCTGATGCGCTCGATTGCGCTGGTGTGCTTTCCAGGCGGCTTCGGAACGCTCGACGAGATGTTCGAGACCTTGACGCTGATGCAGACCGGCAAGTGCCGGCGCCGGCCGATCCTGCTGTTCGGCCGCGACTTCTGGAGCCGCCTGATCGACTTCGACCTGCTGGTCGAGACCGGGATGATCAGCGAGGTCGACCTGCAGCTTTTCCGCTTCGTCGAATCGGCCGAGGAAGCCTGGGCCGTGCTCGACGCCGAATACGGTTTCGAACTCGCCGAGCATGACAAGTCCGGCGGCGACGCCGACCTGTGACGACCACCGCGACCCCATGAATCCGCACATCAGCATCGTCGGCGCGCCGACCGATATCGGCGCCGGCAGCCGGGGCGCGAGCATGGGACCCGAGGCGTTGCGAGTCGCCGATATCGGGCCGATGCTCGAAGGCCTCGGGCTCGACGTTATCGACCGCGGCAACCTAGTCGGCCCGCCCAACCCGTGGCGCCCGGCGGAAAACGGCTACCGGCATCTGGCCGAGGTGGTGGCGTGGAACCGCACCGTTCACGACGCCATCCACACCGAGCTCGGACTCGGCCGGCTGCCGATCCTGCTCGGCGGCGACCATTGCCTCGGGATCGGTTCGATCAGCGCGGTCGCTCGCCACTGCCGCGAATCGCGGAAGAAGCTGCGCGTGTTGTGGCTCGACGCGCATGCCGATTTCAATACCGACGCGCTCACGCCGAGCGGCAATATCCACGGCATGCCGGTCGCGTGCCTGTGCGGCCACGGGCCGAAGGAGCTGATCGAGATCGGCGGCCAGGTGCCCGCGATCAACCCGAAGGTGCTGCGCCAGATCGGCATCCGCAGCGTCGACGCGGGCGAAAAGCGGTTCGTGCACGAGACCGGCATCGAGGTGTTCGACATGCGCTATATCGACGAGATGGGCATGCGCCACACGATGGAACTCGCCTTGGCCACACTCGACGCCAACACCCACCTGCACGTCAGCTTCGACGTCGATTTTCTCGACCCCGCGACGGCACCCGGCGTCGGCACCACCGTCAAGGGCGGGCCGACCTACCGCGAGGCCCAGTTGTGCATGGAAATGATCGCCGATACCGACCGCCTCGCCTCGCTCGACGTGATGGAGCTCAACCCGGCGCTCGATGTGCGCAACAGCACCGCCGAGGTCGCGGTCGACCTGATCGAAAGCCTGTTCGGCAAGAGCACGCTGATGCGCGCGCCTACGCCGCGCTGAAAGCTAACGATCGAGCGCCGGCCGCTTCGGATCGAATTTCCAGCCCGGCACGAGGTACTGCATCGCGACCGCATCGTCGCGCGCGCCGAGGCCGTGGTCCAGGTACAGGCGGTGCGCGTTTTCGACCTCGATCCAGTCGAGCTCCACGCCCAGCCCCGGCGACTTTGGCACCTCGACCCGGCCGCCGACGATCTGCAGCGGCTGCTTCGTCAGGCGCTGGCCGTCCTGCCAGATCCAGTGCGTATCGATCGCCGTCACGCGGCCCGGCGCGGAGGCGCCGACGTGGGTGAACATGGCGAGCGAGATATCGAAATGATTGTTCGAATGCGAGCCCCAGGTCAGGCCCCAGTCACGGCAGGTCTGCGCCACGCGCACCGAGCCGGCCATGGTCCAGAAATGCGGGTCGGCGAGCGGGATGTCGACGCTTTGCAGCGCGAGGGCATGGGCGAGTTGGCGCCAGTCGGTCGCGACCATGTTGGTCGCGGTCGGCAGTCCGGTCGCGCGGCGGAATTCGGCCATCACCTCGCGGCCTGAATAGCCGTCTTCGGCGCCGCACGGGTCCTCGGCATATGCGACCACGCCGCGCATGTCGCGCATCAGGCGGATTGCATCCTTCAGCAACCAGCCGCCGTTGGGATCGAGCGTGACGCGGGCCTGCGGAAAGCGCTCGTGCAGGGCGGTCATCGCCTCCACTTCCTCGGCGCCTCGAAGAACGCCACCCTTGAGCTTGAAATCGTCGAAGCCGTAGCGCTCGCGCACCGCCTCGGCGAGGCGAACGATCGCCGCCGCGTCCAGCGCCGGCTCGTGGCGCAGCCGGAACCAGTCGTCCTTCGCGTCGGGCTCGCGCGCATACGGCAGGTCGGTGCGGCGCGCATCGCCCACGTAGAAGAGATAGCCGAGCATCTCGACCGATTCGCGCTGCTGCCCTTCGCCGAGCAGCGCCGCGACCGGCACGCCCAGATGCTGGCCGAGCAGGTCGAGCAGCGCCGACTCGATCGCGGTCGCCGCGTGCACCGTGGTGCGCAGGTCGAAGGTCTGCTGGCCGCGCCCGCCGGCATCGCGGTCGGCGAAGCGCTGGTGCACTTCCTGCAGCAAGCGTTGTTGTGCACCGAGCGGCTGGCCGACGACCAGGGTTTGCGCATCGACGAGCGTCTGGCGAATCTTCTCACCGCCCGGCACCTCGCCGACGCCGGTGCGCCCTGCGCTGTCGGTCAGCACCAGCAGATTGCGCGTGAAGAACGGCCCGTGCGCACCGCTCAGGTTGAGCAGCATGCCGTCGCGGCCGGCGACCGGAATCACGCGGTAGCCGGTGACGACCGGGGTATCGGTCAGCGGCTGGGAGGTGAGCGCCTGACGCGCATCGTCGGCGGTCGCGAAAGATGGACCCACTGCGGCCTCCTGTTGATCGGGCGTGGCATGTTGTTCAGCGTCCGTCGCCATCAGTGCGACGCTCGGCCGAGTATCGAGGCGAGCTCGGGCAGCAGCGTCTCGGGCCCACTGCGTGAAAGCGCATCTTCCAGCGTGGCCAGCACGGCCGCCGCGATCCGGTCGGGCATTGCAGCCTCGCGAGCCATTGCGTTGTAGTAGTCGAGATCCTTGCGTGCATTGGCCAGCGAAAAGCGCAGTCCCGACGCATCGTTCGCCAGCAGGTAAGGCTTCATGCGTTCGAGGGCGATCCCGCCGCCGCCGCCCTTTGCGAGCACCTCCACGAAACTCTGCGGCGCGACGCCACTGCGCTGCGCGCACGCCGCCGCCTCGCACAGCAAGCTCACCATGCCGAGCGAAACATAGTTGTGTAGTAGCTTCATGCTATGGCCGCTGCCGACCGGACCGACGTGCGTGATGTTCTCGGCGAAGCACTGCAGCACGGGCAGACATGCCTCGAACAGCGCACGGTCGCCACCCACCAGCAGGTTCAGCCGACCCTCGGCCGCTTCCTTCGGCGTGCGCGTCATTGGGCTGTCGAGAAAGCGGCCACCCGCTGCCTGTACGGCCAGTGCCATGCGAACGCTCGACGACGGCAGGGCGGTCGAACAGTCGATCACCACGCTGTCGGCACGAAGGCCCTCGAGAACGCCGCCCGCGCCCGTCAGCACCGCCTCGACCTGCGGCGAACTGTTCAACACCAGGATCACCACATCGGACCGCGCAGCCAGCGCCTTCAGGTTTCCGAAGCGCTGCGCTCCCTTCGCGACGAGGTCGTCCAGCGGCTGGTTGCCCGGATGCTCGAATACCGCGAGTTCGTGGCCATGGGCGAGCAGGTTGCCGGCGATGCCGTGGCCCATCAGGCCGATGCCCACCATGCCGATCTTGCGCTTCATGATGCTGGATCAACGCGCCGAAAACGGCGGCAAGCAATAGTGTGTGACGGTGGTAGGCCGTGTTGGACTTGAACCAACGACCAAAGGATTATGAGTCCTCTGCTCTGACCAACTGAGCTAACGGCCCGCGGTGCGATTGTAGGCAGCGGGCCGTCTTGCCACGGCTGTCAGAAGCTCCGCGGCAAGCCGAGGACATGCTCGGCCACGTATGAAAGGATCAGGTTGGTCGAGATCGGCGCGACCTGGTACAGGCGCGTCTCGCGAAACTTGCGCTCGACGTCGTATTCGTTCGCGAAGCCGAAGCCGCCGTGGAACTGGATGCACGCATTGGCCGCTTCCCAGCTCGCCTTGGCGGCGAGGTATTTCGCCATGTTGGCCTGCGCGCCGCAGGGCTCGCGTGCGTCGAACAGGCGGCACGCCTGCCAGCGCATCAGGTCGGCGGCCTCAACCTCGATGTGGCTCTCGGCAATCGGAAACTGCACGCCCTGGTTCTGCCCGATCGGACGGCCGAAGACGACGCGCTCGCCAACGTATTTAGTCACCCGGTTGATGAACCAGCGGCCGTCGCCGATGCATTCGGCGGCAATCAGCGTGCGCTCGGCGTTCAGGCCGTCGAGGATGTACCGGAAGCCCTGGCCTTCGGTGCCGATCAGGTTCTCGGCCGGGATCTCGAGGTTCTCGAAGAAGAGTTCGTTGGTCTCGTGGTTGACCATGTTGGCGATCGGCCGCACCGTCATGCCGGACTTCTCGGCCGCACGCAGGTCGACCATGAAGATCGACATGCCTTCGCTCTTCTTCGTCACCTCGGCCAACGGCGTGGTGCGCGCCAGCAGGATCATCCAGTCGGAATGCTGAATTCGCGAGATCCACACTTTCTGGCCGTCGACGATATAGCGGTCACCTTTTCTGACAGCAGTGGTCTTGATCCGGGTCGTGTCGGAGCCGGTGCTCGGTTCGGTCACGCCCATCGACTGCAGGCGCCATTCGCCGCTGGCGATCTTGGGCAGGTAGAGCTGCTTCTGCGCAGCGCTGCCGTGGCGCAGCAGCGTGCCCATGTTGTACATCTGGCCATGGCACGCGCCGGCATTGCCGCCGCTGCGGTTGATCTCCTCCATCACGACGCTCGCTTCGGCCAGGCCGAGCCCCGAGCCGCCGTATTCGGCCGGGATCATCGCGGCCAGCCAGCCGGCCTTCGTCAGCGCATCGACGAAGGCCTCGGGGTAGCCGCGGTCCCGATCGATCGCGCGGTGGTATTCGTCGGTGAAGCCGGCGCACAGCGCGCGAACGGCATCGCGGATATCTTGGTGGGTATCGGTGGTCGGCATTGACATCTCGCGTGCTATCGGCTGCTGAGCGCGTTGCTGACGAGGCGCGAGGTGATATCGACGATCTGGATCATGCGGTCGTAGGCCATCCGGGTCGGGCCGATCACACCCAGCGTGCCGACGACCTTGCCGTCGACTTCGTACGGCGCCGAGACAATGGACAACTCTTCGAAGGGAACGACGAGACTCTCGCCGCCGATATAGATTCGAACGCCTTCAGCGCGGCTGCTCACGTCGAGCAGGCGCATGAGCTGGGTCTTCTGTTCGAAGATATCGAAGAGCTTGCGCAGGCTGCCCATGTCACTCGAAAAATCCTGCACCGTGAGCAGGTTGCGCTCACCCGAGATGACGACCTGGTCCTGGCTGTCGGCCACCGCTTCGCTGCCGGCTTGCACCGCAGCGCTCATCAGCTGCGCGATCTCGCTGCGCAGCGCGTCAACCTCGGTCTTCAGCCGCTCGCGCACCTCTTCGAGCGTGCGCCCACCATAGTGCTGGCTCAGATAGTTGCTTGCCTCGACGAGCTGCGCCTGCGTGTAGTCCTGCGCGGTGAAGATGACTCGGTTTTGCACATCGCCATCGGGCGCGACCAGGATCACGAGAATGCGCCGCTCCGAGAGGCGCATAAATTCGATGTGGTGAAACACGCTCGCCTTGCGCGGTGCCGTGATCACGCCGACGAAATTCGACAGGCTCGACAGCAGTTGCGCCGCATTGGCAATGACGCGCTGCGGCTGCTCGTGCGCGAGCTTCGCGTCCATCCCGCCGGTGAAATCGCGCGGCCGCGCAGTGAGCATGGTGTCGACGAACAGCCGGTAGCCGCGCGCCGTGGGGATGCGCCCGGCGCTGGTGTGCGGGCTTGCGATCAGGCCGAGCTCTTCGAGGTCGGCCATCACATTGCGGATGGTGGCCGGCGAGAGCTCGAGGCCGCTCGCCTTCGACAAGGTGCGCGAGCCGACCGGCTGGCCATCGGCGATATAGCGCTCGACCAGCGTCTTGAGCAGGGTTTTGGCACGCTGATCGAGCATGATTTTCATTGTAGGCGGGCCTGTGCGCACACCCCTCAATGCGGTCGAAGGGCGGGCGGCGCGTGGTGTAATCCACGCCCATGGTCAGCCGCTTTCGACACGCCGCGCTGGTCGGCAAGCTAGAGGCCCACGGCATCCGCGGGGTGATCGAAGCCATCGCCAGCTTTCTGGCCCGCCAGGGCCTCGCGGTTTCGCTCGAAGCGCAGACCGCGCTGAGCACCGGCATCACCGCGCATCCCGCCCTCAGCCCCGACGAACTCGGGCGCGAGTGCGATCTGGCGGTGGTGGCCGGCGGTGATGGCACCATGCTCGGCATCGCGCGCCGCCTGGCCCGCTACGGAATACCGATGGTCGGCATCAACCAGGGCCGCCTGGGGTTCATGACCGATCTGGCACTCGACGGCTTCGAGGACGTGCTCGCGCCGATGCTGGACGGCGCGTACGAGCAAGAACACCGCAGCATGCTCGAAGGCACGGTGAAGCGAGAGGGCGAGAGCATTTTCGAAGGCTTCGCGATGAACGACGTGGTGGTGAGCCGCGGCGTCACGGCCAGCATGGTCGAGCTGAAGATCGATATCGGCGACGAGTTCGTCGCCAACCTGCGTGCCGACGGCCTGATCATCAGCTCGCCTACCGGATCGACGGCCTATGCGCTGTCGGCCGGCGGGCCCATCCTGCACCCGAAGATCAAGGGCTGGGTGCTGGTGCCGATCGCGCCGCACGACCTGTCCAACCGCCCCATCGTGCTGCCCGATACCGGCGACGTGCGGGTCGGCGTGGTCGCCGGGCGCGATGCGAGCGTGAGCTTCGACATGCAGTCGCTCGCGAGCCTTGCGCACGGCGATGTCGTGAGCGTGCGCCGCTCGCAACATCAGGTGCGATTCCTGCACCCGCTCGGCTGGAGCTACTACGCCACGCTGCGGCGCAAGCTGCACTGGCACTCGGGAACCACCTGATGCTGCGCCGCCTGTCCCTGCGCGATTTCGTCATCGTGTCCGCGCTCGAGGTCGACTTCGAGAGCGGCCTCACGGTGCTGACCGGCGAGACCGGCGCCGGCAAGTCGATCCTCATTGATGCGCTGCAGCTCGCGCTGGGCAGCCGCGGCGATGCCTGCGTGCTGCGCGAAGGCGCGGCACGGGCCGAGATCACGGCCGAATTCGATACGCCGGCCGGGCTCGTCCCCTGGCTCGACGCGGCCGGCTTCGACGGTGGCGAAAGCCTTTTGCTGCGCCGCGTGATCGATGCCCAGGGCAAGAGCCGGGCTTGGATCAATGCGAGTGTCGCAACCATCGGCCAATTGCGCGAGGCGGCCGATCATCTGGTCGATATCCACGGTCAACATGCCTGGCAAAGCCTGACCCGGCCCCCGGCGGTGCGCGCTTTGCTCGACGCGAGCGCGGGCGTCGATGCGGCGCCGCTCGCGTCGCTGCACCAGCGCTGGAAGGCGGCCGAAGCGGCGCTGCACGCGGCGCGCCACCAAAGTGCCGATCTGGAGCGCGAGCGCGAGCGCATGGCCTGGCAGATCGCCGAGGTCGACAAGCTCGCGCCGGTCGAAGGCGAATGGATCGAACTCGAGACCGAGCACCGCAGGCATGCCAATCTGCAGTCGCTGATCGACGCCGCGCGCACCGCGCTCGACCGGATCAGCGAGGCCGAGCTGAATGCGCAGTCGCTGACCGGCCGCGCGCTCGATGCGTTGCAAACAGTCGCCGATTTCGACCCGGCGCTGGCCGAGGTCGCCGCGGTGATCGACAGCGCGCAGGCGCAACTCGCCGACGCGTCGCACACGTTGGCGACCTATCTGAACCACGCCGATCCCGACCCCGACAGGCTGCGCGCGCTCGACGATCGCATCACGGCGTGGATGGGCCTGGCGCGGCGCTTCCGGCGTCCGCCCGGCGAACTGGTGAGCCTGCTCGTGCAGTGGCGCGACGAGGCGCGGGCGCTCGAGGCGGCGAGCGATCTGGAGGCGCTCGAACACGCGCTCGCGGACGCCGAGCGCGCGTACGACCTGGAGGCGCGGCAAGTCTCCGCCCTGCGACGTGCGGCGGCACCGCGGCTGGCCGGCGCGGTCACGCAGGCGCTGCAGCAGCTCGGCATGGCCGGTGGCGTGTTCGAGATCGCCTTCACGTCGCAGGACGCGCCGCAATCGTTCGGCCTGGAATCGACCGAATTCCTGGTCGCGGGCCACGCCGGCAGCACGCCGCGGCCGCTCGCCAAGGTCGCATCGGGCGGCGAGCTGTCGCGCATCGCGCTGGCGGTCGCGGTGACCACGGCCTCGGCCGGCGATACGTCGGGCATCGATGCCGCAGGCACGCTGATCTTCGACGAGATCGACGCCGGCGTCGGCGGCGCCGTTGCCGAAACCGTCGGCCGGCTGATGCAGCGGCTCGGGCGCGAGCGACAGGTGCTGGCCGTCACGCACCTGCCGCAGGTCGCGGCCTGCGCGGCCCATCACTTTGTGGTCGCGAAGACGGCCGGCGCGGGCGGCGCGCAGAGCAGCGTGCGCGCTGTCGCGGGCGAGGCGCGGGTCGCCGAGCTCGCCCGCATGCTGGCCGGCGAACGCCTGGCCGGCACCAGCCTCGCGCATGCGCAGGCGCTGCTCGCCCTGGCGACCGGTCCGGAGCCCGCCGCGTCCGATGCGGCCCGGCGCCCCGCCATCGAACCTGACGGCCACCCGGCTGCGCCAACCGGCCCGCGCTCGCGCGGCCGCAAGATCCGATGAACCCCGACGATCCGTCCTCTCCCGCCGGCGCCGACAGCGTCGCCGCCGCCTTGCACGTCGGCGCGCTGCGCGAGGTCGTGATCGTCACCGGCATCTCGGGGTCGGGCAAATCGGTTGCGTTGCACGCACTGGAAGACTCGGGCTTCTTCTGCGTCGACAACCTGCCGCCCGAGCTGCTGCGCGAATTTCTGCGCCTGGAAAGCGAGCGCTCCGAGCGCCGCATTGCGATCGCGGTCGACGTACGCAGCGCCGGTTCGCTGCCGCACCTGTTGCCCCTGCTCAATCGCCTGCGCGACGAGGGCGTACTGATCAAGACGGTCTTTCTCGACGCCAATACGCACGCGCTGGTGCGGCGCTTTTCCGAGACGCGGCGGCCGCACCCGCTGGCCGAGGACTCGAACCTGCCGGCCGGCGCGCCGGGCCGGCGCCGCGAGGACGTGGGCCTCGACGGTCGGCGCGCCCTCGTCGAATCGATCGAGCTCGAACGCGAGCTGCTCGCCGATCTGCGCGAAGTCTCGACCGTGATCGATACCAGCCAGTTGCGCCCTGCACAGCTGCGCGCGTGGGTGCGCGAGCTCGTCCGCGACGAAGGCAACCGGCTCACCCTCGTCTTCGAAAGCTTCGCCTTCAAGCACGGTGTGCCGCTCGATGCCGACTATGTCTTCGACGTTCGCGTGCTGCCCAATCCGCACTACGTGCGCGAGCTGCGCCCGCTCGACGGCCGCGACGCGCCGGTGGCCGACTACCTGAACGCGCAGCCCGAAGTAAACGAGATGCTCGACCAGATCGAATCGTTTCTCGCGCGCTGGCTGCCGGCCTTCGAACTCGACCAGCGCAGCTACTTGACGGTGGCGATCGGCTGCACCGGCGGCCAGCACCGCTCGGTCTTTTTCGCGCAGACGCTGGCGCAGCGCTTCAAGATACGTGCCGGCACGCTGGTGCGCCACCGCGAATTGGACGCGCGTGACTGATTTGGCGACTGCGTCGGCAACGACGCCGGCCACCGAGCTGCCGCTGTTTCCGCTGCGCACGGTGCTCTTTCCGGGTGGCGTGATCGCGCTCAGGGTTTTCGAGGCGCGCTATCTCGACCTGATGACGGCCTGCTTGCGCGAAGGCGGCCGCTTCGGCGTCGTCAGCCTGCTGCGCGGCGGCGAAGTGCAACAGGCCGACAAGCCGGTCGATTTCGCACCGATCGGCGTCGAGGCCGAACTCATCGAGGCCGATGGCGTCGAGTCGGGCATCCTGCTCGTTCGCTGCCATGGATTGGGACGCTTCGAGGTCCAGAGCTCCCGCCAGCAGGCCGACGGCCTGTGGCTCGCGCACACGGCGGCGCTGCCGGACGATGAAGCCTGCGCGCTCGGTGCCGAGTTCGAAGCCACGGTGCGGGCACTGGTGGGTGCGATCGAATCGATCCGCGCGCAGGACGGCGCTGCGGTCGCCGAGCCCCTGCGCTTCGACGATGCCGGCTGGGTCGCGAACCGCTGGTGCGAGATCCTGCCGCTGCCATTGAACGTGAGGCACCGGCTGATGACCCTGCCCGACGCGCGCCTGCGCCTGCGCCTGGTCGACGAGATCCTGCGCGGCCAGGTCGGGGCCGAGTAGAGCGTCACACTGGCGCAGTGAGCAGGCGGCGCAGCGGTGCAGGCAGACCGGCCGCGAGCGCCTCGGGCTGCGACATCCAGCGTCCCTGCGGCCAGCGATCGACCATCGCGGCGACCCGGCTCGCCGCGATGCGCGCCGGCACGGTCCAGTGCAGGGGATGCAGCGTCCAGTCGAGGTGCGTGAGGGTGTGGGTGAAGCTCGGCAACTCGCTGGCGTGGCCCGGCCAGTCGGTGCTCGCAGCCTCGAGCGCTTCGCGCGATGCGAACTCGGGCAGGCTCCACAGACCGGCCCAGATGCCGCTGTTCGGGCGCCGCAGCAGCCACGTGCTGCCGCGCCACTGCATCCACAACCAGACGTTCTCGCGCCGCCCGCGAACGAGCGTGCGGGTCTTGACCGGATAGCGTTCAGGCGTCCCTTCCCGCGCCGCGACGCAGACCGACCGCAGCGGGCAGGCCGGGCATTGCGGCGCGCGCGCCGAACACACCGAAGCGCCGAGGTCCATCAGGCCCTGCGTATAGGCTTCGATGCCGCGCTCTGGCAACAGCGCTTGGGCCTGCGCCCACAACGCGCGCTCGCTGGCCGCCCTTGCCAAGTCGGCGTCGAAGCCGAGGACGCGCGTCAGCACCCGCTTGACATTGCCGTCGAGGATGGCGGCGGGTTCGCCGAAGCAGAAGGCCGCGATCGCCGCGGCCGTCGAGCGGCCGATGCCCGGCAGGCGCGCTAGTTCGGCGCTGCTCGACGGAAAGCGCCCGCCGTGCTCGCGAACGACCGCCTGCGCGCACGCGTGCAGGTTGCGCGCGCGGCTGTAATAGCCCAGGCCGCTCCACAGCGCGAGCACCTCGTCGGCGCTCGCAGCGGCGAGCGAATCCACATCGGGAAAGCGTTCGACGAAGCGCGCGAAATAGCCGAGCACGGTCGCAACCTGGGTCTGCTGCAGCATGACCTCGGACAGCCACACGCGGTACGGGTCGCGCTGGCCCTGCCACGGCAGGTGCTTGCGCCCGTGCTGACGCTGCCATTCGATGACGAGCGGCGCGATCGCCGCCGGCGCGGTGCCCTTCAAGACGGATCAGGCGCGTGCGGCGTGGCGCGGCAGCGGCTGCGTGTCGGCGAGGACGACGCCGGCGGGCGCGCGCGCCTGCCGGCACAGCGCTTCACACAGGTTCGCGAGCTGTACCTGGACCTGGGCGGTGCGCGCTTCCTGCGCCTGCAGCTGCGTCAGGCGCAACTCGAGTTCGCCCGCCGCGCCCTGGATGCGCTCGAGCGATTCGCGACGCCGTGCATAGCCGACGCGTCGGTCGCGCAGTTGCGACTCGACCTGCGCCGAGGCCGAGCGGCTCCACAAGTCGATCTCGCTGCTCGCGCTCTCGAATACCAGCCGCAGCTTGCCGAGCAGCATGCGGCGCAGCTGTTCCATCGCCCGCGGCTGCGCCAGTCGCAGCGCATGCCCGAGGCCGAGATACTGGACGTAGCTGGTTTCGATCAGACGCAGTTCGACATCGAAGCGGTCGAGCACCGGAGCGATATTCACCGACAGCGCGAAGCCGTACTGCGCGTTCAGCCGCGCGTACGACGCGGTGAGCATGGTGTGGATTTCGGCGGTGCGCTCCTGCGCCGTGCGAACGCGCCGACGCAGCCGCGCGCACAGGGCGACGAACGATTTGCGCGCCCCGAGGTTGAGCAGCATGGCGCCGATCTCGGTCTGCATCTGCGCCACCTCGTCGCGCAGCTTGGTGTTGACGATCGGCGCGAGGGCTTCGGTCAGCAGCCGCCGATGAACCGCGGCGAGCGCGCCGAGCTGCTTGGTGCAGGCTTCGAATTCGGCCGTCTCGGCCTCGACCCGTCCGAGCATCATCCGCACCTTGGGGCCGCTCTGGCCGCGCAAGCCGCGCAGCTCGAGCGTCTGCTCGGCCAATGCGCGGCGCGCCTCGCCGAAGCGGCGCGTGAGCCTTGCCTCGATCTCACGCGCGGCCTCGAGCACCTGGGCCTCGAGCAGCTCCTTGCGCTGCGGCAGCAGTTCGGCGGCGAGTGCGGCTTCGAGGGCCGGCAGCCGGCTGCGCGCCAGACCGTGCGGATCGGCATGGACTCGCGCGGCCAGGGCTTGTCGGGCCGACACCGGGAAGACGCGATCGACAGAGACTTCGAGGGTGCGCGCAGTGGCGCGCTGCTGGGCATCGATCTGCGCCTGCACCTGGCGCGCGTCGAGCAGCGGATCGGCGAGCGAATCGATCTTGTTCAGCACCACGAAACGCGAGACCGCCGGCGCGCTCAGATGTTCGTTCCACACGGTGCGGTCGGAGTGCGTGACGCCGGTGTCGGCACCGAGCACGAAGACCGTCGCATGCGCACTGGGAAGCAGGCTGACGGTCAGCTCGGGTTCGGCACCGATCGCATTGAGCCCCGGCGTATCGAGCACGACCAGGCCCTGGCGCAGCAGCGGATGCGGGAAGTTGATGAGCGCATGGCGCCAGGCCGGAATCTCGATGCGGCCGGCATCGTCGACCGGCGGATTGCGCTGCGCATCGTCGTCATGCCAGAAGCCCAGCGCGCGCGCCTGCTCACGTTCGACCCACTCGGTGCGCGTCACCTCCTGCAGCGTTTGCGCCAGGGCGGCGGGTCGGTCGACATCGAGCGGCAGGCTGCGCCAGGCAGCGTCCTGGCTGCGCAGTTCGGCAAGCGATCGGCCGTCTGCACGGCTCGCGATCGGCAGCAGGCGCAGGCTCGGCGGCCTGCCGGGTTGCCAGCCGAGTTCGACCGGGCACATCGTGGTCCGCCCCGGCGTGGCGGGCAGCATGCGACGTCCGGTATCGCCGAAGAAGATGGCGTTGATCAGCTCCGACTTGCCGCGTGAGAACTCGGCCACGAAGGCGACGACGAGCTTTTCCTGTGTCAGCCGCTCGCGCAGCGATGCGATCCGCGCGGCGCCGGTCGCGTCGCCCAAGTCGTGCTCGGCAAGGCCGTGCGAAAGCGCGTCGACGTGCTGTTGCACGGCATGGCGCCATCCGCTCAATGCGTCGAGGCCGGCGGCAAAAGTGGCAATCATCGAACCATGCTAGCGGATGGTCCCGGCCGCAAACGCGGCGAAAACATCTGGTCACCAGGCGGGTGCGACATAGTGCGCAGCCTCCCTGCGGATGTCGTTCAGCGACTTTGGCAGCCGGGGCAGAAAAACGTCGCGCGCTGGCCCTGGACGATGCGGCGCACCGTCCCGCCGCAGCGAACGCAGACCATGCCGGCGCGCCCGTAGACACGCGCCTCGAGCTGGAAGGCGCCGGAACGGCCGTGCGAATCGCGAAAATTGCGCAAGGTCGAGCCGCCCGCCTCGACCGCGCGGGCCAGCGTCTCGCGCAGCGCATCGGCCAGGCGCCTGCTGCGCGGCCGGCTCAGGCGGTCGGCGCGCACGCGCGGATCGATGGCGGCTTCGAACAGCGCTTCGCAGGCGTAGATGTTGCCGGCACCAACGACGATATCGCCCGCCAGCAGCGCGGTCTTCACCGCCACCCGCCGGCCCTGCAGGGCGGCGTGCAGATAGGTGCCGTCGAAGCGCGGATCGAAGGGTTCGATGCCGAGGCCGGCGAGCAGCTGGCCGGCCCGCCCTGAACCCGTGCCGTCTGACCAGACGACCGCGCCGAAGCGCCGCGGATCGGTCAGGCGCAGGGTGCCGTGGGTGGTGACGAGGTCGAAATGATCGTGCGCGCCGGGGGCCGGCGGCTCGTGCGCGAAGGCGAGCGAGCCCGACATGCCGAGGTGCATCAGCAAGCCCCCGTCGTCGAACCCGCCGTATGCGAGCGCGAGCCAGAGATATTTGCCGCGCCGGCTGACCTTGCCGACGCGCCGCCCGACGAGTTGGTCGGCCTCGACCCCGAGCGGCCAGCGCAACGGTTTGCCGACGCGCACGGCGCTGATCTCGGCCCCTTCGATGCGGTCGGCGAAGCCCTGGCGCGTGACTTCGACCTCGGGAAGTTCGGGCATCGGGGAATTATCGCGACCCTAGAATTGTTGTTCCTTAGGAGTTGCTGATGCTCGTCCCCACCCTGCTCGGTCGATTCGCGCGCCGACTGCTCGGCGCCACCGCAGCACTGGTCGCGCTGACGCAGGCCGTGCCGGCGGCAGCTGCCGAACCGACCAACTCCGGCCTCGATGCGCGCCTTTTCTACCAACTGGTGATCGGCGAGCTCGAGTTGCGTGCCGGGCAGGCCGGAACGGCCTATCAGGTGATGCTAGACGCCGCACGGCGCAGCCACAGCGAGCAGCTTTATCGACGCGCGGTCGAGATCGCCTTGCAATCGCGCGCCGGTGAACAGGGGCTGGCCGCGGCGCGCGCCTGGCGCGAGGCGCTGCCCGAGTCGATCGAGGCACACCGCTTCGTCCTGCAACTGCTGCTGGCGATGAACCGCGCGCCGGAGATGGTCGAACCGCTGCGCTCCCTGCTCGAGATCACGCCGGCGGCCGAACGGCCGGCACGCATCGTCGGCCTGCCTCGCATGTTCGGTCGCGCGGCCGATCGCGCGCAGGCGCCGGCCCTGCTCGAGAGCGCGCTGCAGCCGTACGCCGATGCACCGGCCACGCGGGCCGCGGTACAGGTCGCGCTGGGGCGCGCATGGCTTTTCGCGCAGGAGCCGGCGAAGGCGCTCGAATTCGCGCAGCGCGCATTGACGCTGGACCCGGCCTACGAGAGTGCGGTGCTGCTGGCGATCGAACTGGTGCCGGTCCGGCCGTCCGCGCAGGCGCTGGTAACGCCCTATCTCGAAAGAAACCCCGGCGCCGTTGCGGTGCGCTTGCTGTACGTGCGCGCACTCGGCGCCTCGCAGCGCTACGCCGACGCCGTGGTCGAGCTCGAAAGCGTCGTTCGCACCGAGCCGAATCTCGCGCAGCCGTGGCTCACGCTCGGCGCACTGCAACTCGAACTCAAGCATCCCGAGCGGGCCACCACGGCCTTGCAGCGCTATGTGCAACTGGTCGAGGCAGGTGCACCGCCGGCCGCCACCCCTCGCGCTGGCGACGATTCCGAAGACCAGCCCGCCGACGCACCGGCGAGCCTCGACCAAGCGCTGACGCAGGCCTGGCTCCTGCTGTCCCAGGCGGCCGAGCAACAGGGCGATTTCAAGGCCGCCGAAGCCTGGCTCGCCCGCGTCGAAAGTCCGCAGCGCGCGCTCGAGGTGCAGACCCGGCGCGCTTCCATCCTGGCGCGCCAGGGCAAGCTCGCCGAGGCGCGGGCGCTCATCCGCCGCGCGCCCGAACAGACCGCCGCCGATGCGCGCGCCAAGCTGCTGGCCGAAGTTCAGCTTCTGCGCGATGCCAAGCGCTGGGCCGACGCGCACGAACTGCTCGCGCAGGCGAACCAGAAAACCGCCGACGACGCCGATCTGCTGTACGAGCAGTCAATGATGGCCGAAAAACTCGATCGAATGGACGAGATGGAGCGGCTGTTGCGGCGCGTGATCGCGCTCAAGCCCGACTACCAGCACGCCTACAACGCGCTCGGCTTTTCGCTGGCCGAACGCAATTTGCGGCTACCCGAGGCGAAGACGCTGGTCGCGAAGGCGCTCGAGCTGAGTCCGGGCGACCCCTTCATCACCGACAGCGCGGCCTGGGTCGAATACCGTCTGGGCAACCGCGAAGAGGCGTTGCGCCTGCTGCGCCAGGCCTACGGCGCGCGGCCCGACGCCGAGATCGCCGCGCATCTGGGCGAGGTGCTGTGGGTCAGCGGCCAGCGCGACGAGGCGCGCCGCATCCTGCGCGACGCGCGCACGCGCGATGCCGAGAACGACGTCCTGCGCGAGACGCTGGCGCGGCTTCGGGTCGATCTGTGATTCGTTCGGGGCGGTCGCTTCGAGCACGTCTGGCCGCGACCGCGCTGTGCGCCGGCGCGCTGGCGGCCGGCTGCGCCGTCGTACCCAAGGCCGAACCGGGTGGCGAGGCCTTGTCCGGGCGCCTGTCGGTCCGCGTCGACGCCACGCCCGAGAGCGCGGCGCGCAACCTCAGCGCCGCCTTCGAGCTGCGCGGCGATGGCAGACAGGGGCAACTCGACCTCAGCACGCCGCTCGGCAGCGTGCTGGCGCAGGCGCGCTGGGCACCAGGCAGCGTGGTCCTCGCGACGCCGGGCAGCGAGCGCACTTTTGCCGACCTGGGCGCACTGACGCGCGAGGCGCTCGGCGAAACGGTGCCGATCGAGGCCCTTTTCGACTGGCTGCGCGGCCGTCCCTGGCCAGGCGCACCGAGCGTCGCAAACCCGTCCGCGCCGGGGTTTTCTCAGCTGGGCTGGAGCGTTGACCTGGCGCGCTTCGATGAAGCGTGGATCGCCGCGCAGCGCGCCGCCAAGCCCGCCGTGCAGGTGCGCGCCCGACTCGACCGTCCCTGACGCCGACGATGGCCCTGCACACGCTCTTCGACGTGACCGCGCCGGCCAAGCTCAACCTTTTTCTGCATGTGACTGGGCGTCGCCCGGACGGCTACCACCTGCTGCAGTCGGCGATGGTGCTGATCGACTGGCACGATACGCTGCACTTCGAGCGCCGCGACGACGCCGTTCTGGCGCGCCACGACCTCGGCGCCACCTTGCCCGCGGACGACCTGTGCCTGCGCGCCGCGCGCCTGTTGCAGCGTGAAGCCGGAAGCCATTTCGGCGCCGACATCTCGATCGACAAGCGCGTGCCCTGGGGCGCGGGCCTGGGTGGCGGCAGCTCGGACGCGGCCTCGACCCTGCTCGCGCTGAATCGGCTCTGGGGCCTCGACTGGCCGCTCGAACGCCTGCTGCCGCTGGGACTGCGACTCGGCGCCGACCTGCCCTTCTTTCTCGCCGGTCAGAACGCCTGGGTCGAGGGCATCGGCGAGCGCATCACGCCGCTGGGGCATGAAGCGCGTTCGTTCGCCGTCGTCAAGCCCGCCGCATGCCTCGCCACGCGGGCGGTTTTCGAGCGCGTCGGACCGATCCCGCACGGCCGGGCTGTTATAGTCGCGGGCTTTATTGAGGCAGGCTTCGGACGCAATGATTTGCAGCCGGCCGCGCAAGGCCTGTGCCCGGCGGTGGCGAACGTCGGGCAGTGGCTCCAAGGGCATTTCGGCAACAGCCGCATGACCGGTTCCGGGAGTGCGGTCTTTGCGAACGTGGACGATGCCATCCAGACGCTGCCGGCGCTCGAAGCCGGCTGGATTGGCAGAATTTGCCGCAGCCTCACGCAGCATCCGCTGCGCGGCTGGGCCGATTGAAATAGTTTGGGGTCGGGCGCCGCAAGCGCGCGACCTGTGTAGGGGAGTCGCCAAGTTGGTCAAGGCATCGGATTTTGATTCCGACATGCGAGGGTTCGAGTCCTTCCTCCCCTGCCACTGACCTGATCACGGTGCGCGGGCGACGCCCTGGTCACCTCGACGGAGCGATGCGTGCTATTCAACACCGTGCTGTTCACCGGGAACGCGAACCCAGCGCTCGCGGGTGAAATCGCCTCGCACCTGGGCATCGAACTCGGCAAGGCCTCGGTCGGCCGCTTCTCCGACGGCGAAGTCGCGGTCGAGATCCAGCAGAACGTCCGTGCGCGCGACATCTTCGTGGTCCAGCCGACCTGCGCGCCGACCAACGAGAACCTGATGGAACTTTGCATCATGGTCGATGCACTCAAGCGTGCCTCTGCACGCCGCGTCACCGCGGTGATTCCGTATTACGGCTATGCCCGCCAGGACCGCCGGCCGCGTTCGACCCGCGTGCCGATCAGTGCCAAGGTGGTGGCCAACATGCTCGAAGCGGTCGGCGTCGAGCGGTTGCTCACGATGGACCTGCACGCCGACCAGATTCAGGGCTTCTTCAATATCCCGGTCGACAACATCTACGCCTCGCCGGTGCTGCTGTCGGACCTGCAGAGCAAGCGCTACGACGACCTGGTGGTCGTCTCGCCCGACGTCGGCGGCGTGGTGCGTGCGCGTGCGCTGGCCAAGCAACTCGGCTGTGACCTCGCGATCATCGACAAGCGCCGCCCCAAGGCCAATGTGTCCGAGGTGATGAACGTCATCGGCGAGGTCGACGGCCGCAACTGCGTGATCATGGACGACATGATCGACACCGCCGGCACCCTGGTGAAGGCGGCCGACGTGCTGAAGGAGCGCGGCGCGAAGAAGGTCTACGCGTACTGCACGCACTCCGTCTTTTCGGGCCCGGCGATCGAGCGCATCCAGGCCTCTGC